>NZ_JBSGYT010000006.1:46452-204748 GCF_053610645.1 Streptomyces sp. NPDC054883
CAGCAGTAACGCAGTGCTTTGCCCCCGTTGTGTAGCGGCCTAGCACGCCGCCCTCTCAAGGCGGTAGCGCCGGTTCGAATCCGGTCGGGGGTACAGATCCTTCCCGCAAGACCTCCACTGGGTAGCTCCCGGACGTCTTGATGCAGGATCGCTAGGGCCCCCGTTGTGTAGCGGCCTAGCACGCCGCCCTCTCAAGGCGGTAGCGCCGGTTCGAATCCGGTCGGGGGTACTATGTCTAGCTTGGTCTAGACCACTATGGGCTATAGTGTAATTGGCAACACGAGGGTTTCTGGTTCCCTTATTCTAGGTTCGAGTCCTGGTAGCCCAGCGCAGTGCAGCAGTAACGCAGTGCTTTGCCCCCGTTGTGTAGCGGCCTAGCACGCCGCCCTCTCAAGGCGGTAGCGCCGGTTCGAATCCGGTCGGGGGTACATGTGGGAGAGGCCCTCCGCGATCATCGCGGAGGGCCTCTTCGTCATGTCCGGGCCGAGCGGCGGGGCCGGCGCGCGGGCAGAAGTGCGGGCCCGGAGGCGCGTGTTCGGACGTGTGCGGCGTCGTACGCGCCCCCGGGCCCGGAAGGGAAGGGGGAAGGGCGGGGCGGGGTCAGCCGGTGCGGCGCAGGGCCTCGCTCAGCCGGCCGGCGGCGTCGATGACCGCCTGGGCGTGCATCCGTCCGGGATGCCGGGTCAGCCGCTCGATCGGGCCGGAGACCGACACGGCGGCCACCACCCGGTTCGACGGTCCGCGCACCGGCGCCGAGACGGAGGCCACGCCGGGCTCCCGCTCGCCGATCGACTGGGCCCAGCCGCGGCGCCGTACGCCCGACAGGGCGGTCGCCGTGAAGCGCGCACCCTGGAGCCCGCGGTGGAGCCGCTCGGGCTCCTCCCAGGCCATCAGGATCTGCGCGGCCGAGCCGGCCTTCATCGGGAGCGTGGAGCCCACCGGGACGGTGTCCCGCAGACCCGACAGCCGCTCGGCCGCGGCCACGCAGATGCGCATGTCGCCTTGACGCCGGTAGAGCTGCGCGCTCTCGCCCGTCACGTCGCGGAGGTGGGTGAGCACCGGTCCGGCCGTGGCCAGCAGGCGGTCCTCGCCGGCCGCGGCGGCAAGTTCTGCCAGCCGCGGGCCGAGGATGAACCGGCCCTGCATGTCCCTCGCCACCATCCGGTGGTGTTCCAGTGCCACGGCAAGGCGATGTGCCGTGGGTCGTGCGAGCCCTGTCGCCGCGACCAGCCCGGCGAGGGTGGCCGGACCGGACTCCAGTGCGCTCAGTACCAGAGCTGCCTTGTCGAGAACGCCGACGCCGCTAGAGTTGTCCATGAAACGATATTCACGTCTCACACTGTGAAACGCAAGTTCAATTTTTCCAAGAACGAGCGAGTCTGTATGTGCGGGTCCACGAACCACTGGGTCCGAGCCGTCGTCCGGGACGTGGGGTACGGGCGATACAGGCGCACGAAATCTCTATGAAGCGCCGGCACAACCGGCCGGCCGGAGGGAAAGCGATGGGTAGGACACTCGCGGAGAAGGTCTGGGACGACCATGTCGTCCGGCGCGCCGAGGGCGAGCCCGATCTCCTCTTCATCGATCTGCACCTGCTGCACGAGGTGACCAGCCCCCAGGCCTTCGAGGGTCTGCGCCAGGCCGGCCGCAAGGTCCGCCGCCTGGACCTCACCATCGCGACCGAGGACCACAACACCCCCACCATCGACATCGACAAGCCGATCGCGGACCCGGTCTCCCGGGCCCAGCTGGAGACGCTGCGCAGCAACTGCGCCGAGTTCGGGGTCCGCCTGCACTCGCTGGGCGACGTCGAGCAGGGTGTCGTCCACGTGGTGGGACCGCAGCTGGGACTGACCCAGCCCGGCACCACCGTGGTCTGCGGCGACTCGCACACCTCCACGCACGGCGCCTTCGGCGCGCTGGCCTTCGGCATCGGCACCAGCCAGGTCGAGCACGTGCTGGCCACCCAGACGCTGCCGCTGGCCCGCCCCAAGACGATGGCGATCACCGTCACCGGCGCGCTGGCCGAGGGCGTGACCGCCAAGGACCTCATCCTGGCGATCATTGCCAAGATCGGCACCGGCGGCGGCCAGGGCTACATCCTGGAATACCGCGGCGACGCCATCGAGAAGCTGTCGATGGAAGCGCGCATGACCATCTGCAACATGTCGATCGAGGCCGGCGCCCGCGCGGGCATGATCGCCCCCGACCAGACCACCTTCGACTACCTCCAGGGCCGCGACCACGCCCCCGAGGGCGAGGACTGGGACGCGGCGGTCGCCTACTGGAAGACGCTGCGCACCGACGACGACGCCGTCTTCGACGCCGAGGTCGTCATCGACGGCGCCGCGCTGTCCCCGTTCGTCACCTGGGGCACCAACCCGGGCCAGGGCGCGCCGCTGTCGGCCAGCGTCCCCGACCCGGCTTCGTACGAGGACGCTTCGGAGCGCCTGGCCGCAGAAAAGGCCCTGGAGTACATGGGGTTGACGGCCGGGCAGCCGCTGCGCGACATCAAGGTCGACACCGTCTTCGTAGGTTCCTGCACCAACGGCCGGATCGAGGACCTGCGCGCCGTGGCGGGCATCGTCGAGGGCCGCAAAGTCGCCGACGGCGTACGGATGCTGGTCGTCCCCGGTTCCGTCCGGGTCGCGCTCCAGGCCGTGGAGGAGGGCCTGGACAAGGTCTTCAAGGAGGCCGGGGCCGAATGGCGGCACGCGGGCTGCTCGATGTGCCTGGGCATGAACCCCGACCAACTGGCCCCCGGTGAGCGCTCCGCGTCCACCTCCAACCGCAACTTCGAGGGCCGTCAGGGCAAGGGCGGGCGCACCCACCTGGTCTCCCCGCAGGTGGCCGCCGCGACCGCGGTCCTGGGCCACCTGGCCTCGCCCACCGACCTGTCCGACGTCACCGCCCCCGCCGGAGTCTGAATCATGGAAGCTTTCACCACCCACACCGGCCGGGCCGTCCCGCTGCGCCGCAGCAACGTCGACACCGACCAGATCATCCCGGCCCACTGGCTGAAGAAGATCACCCGCGACGGATTCGAGGACGGGCTCTTCGAGGCCTGGCGCAAGGACCCGGAGTTCGTCACCAACCGTCCGGAGCGGGCCGGCGCGACCGTGCTGGTCGCCGGCCCCGACTTCGGCACCGGCTCCTCGCGCGAGCACGCCGTCTGGGCCCTGCAGAACTTCGGCTTCAAGACCGTCATCTCCTCGCGCTTCGCCGACATCTTCCGCGGCAACTCGCTGAAGAACGGTCTGCTGACCGTCGTGCTGCCGCAGGAGACCGTGGAGCGGCTGTGGCAGCTGACCGAGGCGGACCCCACGGCCGAGATCACGGTCGACCTGGTGGACCGCAAGGTCCGAGCAGAAGGCGTCGAGGCTGAGTTCGAACTCGACGACAACGCCCGCTGGCGTCTCCTGGAGGGCCTGGACGACATCTCCCTCACCCTTCAGAACGAAGCGGACATCGCCACGTACGAAAGCACCCGGCCCACCTTCAAGCCGCGCACGATTCGGCTGTGATTCCAGCCTGATCAGCGCTTATCCGCCCACGGGTGATCACGTCGCCCACACTGTGCCCTCCGCCTTCCGGCGGGGGGCACAGCCGTGTGTTGAGGCCCCGTGAGGCGACAACTCGCCCCAGATGGCACAATCTGTGCATGGAACGCGACAGTCAACTTGAGCTCTACGAAGTGGTCGCGAACCGATTGAAAGAAGCACACGCAAGAGTGCGCACGCTGCAAGTCCCGGAGGGCGTAAGGATGGCGCTGTCCCGGAAGCTGTTGGTCGTCACGGCCGCGGCGAAGCATGATCTCGCCGATGCGGCAAGGCGCCTGGACAGGTTGATGAAGGACCTCGACGAGGGTCGATTCCCTGAAGGCGACTGATGCGAAGGAACTCCGTAACGGCTTACAACGTTGCGGCACTAGGGTGATTAGCCCGTTTCGTGTTTGATTTGCGGTATATATCCGCCTAACGTGCGAAATAAGCTTGAACACATTCGTTCTGGCGAAGTCTCCGAAGGGGAAGACGTGAACAAGGCGCAGCTCGTAGAAGCGATTGCCGACAAGCTCGGCGGCCGCCAGCAGGCCGCGGACGCGGTCGACGCGGTACTGGACGCCATGGTCCGCGCGGTCGTCGCGGGCGACCGGGTCTCGGTCACCGGCTTCGGCTCGTTCGAGAAGGTCGACCGTCCGGCCCGCTACGCCCGTAACCCGCAGACGGGTGAGCGCGTCCGGGTCAAGAAGACCTCGGTTCCCCGGTTCCGTGCGGGCCAGGGCTTCAAGGACCTGGTCAGCGGCACCAAGAAGCTCCCCAAGGGCGGAGAGGTCGCCGTCAAGAAGGCGCCCAAGGGCAGCCTTTCGGGCCCGCCGCCCACCATCGCCAAGGCCGTCGGCAAGAAGGCCACCGCGAAGAAGACGGCGGCCAAGTCGACCTCCGCGCGCAAGACCACCACCGCCGCCGCCACCAAGAAGGCCGTCAGCAAGAAGACGACCGCGGCCGCCAAGAAGACCACCCCCGCGAAGAAGACGGCGGCGGGTCCCTCCACCTCCGCGGCGAAGAAGACCACCGCCAAGAAGGCCACGTCCACGGCCAAGAAGACGGCTCCGGCGGCCAAGAAGACCACCGCGAAGACCACCGCGCCCGCCAAGAAGACGACGGCGCGCAAGACCACCGCGAAGAAGACCACCGCCCGCAAGAAGTAATCGGGGCGCGAGTCACACACGCCGGGCCGGCTTCCCCACGGCGGGGAAGCCGGCCCGCGGTGCGTTCACGCGGCGGATCCCCGCAGGTGGGGGCGGTGCACAGGCCGCACCGACCCCGTCAGAAGGTCTGCAGGGTGACCAGGGTGATGCGCAGGTCCGCGCCCGAACCCTCCGTCTCGATCCGCACGCGCTGCCCGGGACGCAGCAGCCGCAGGCCGCCCGCGTCGAACGCCGCGGCCTCGAAGGGCACCGGGGTGCCGTCGTCCAGCAGCACACTGCCGCTGCGGGTCCGGGAGTCGTACGTGTACGCGGTCGCCTGCATACCGGCACTGTATCGGGCCGTGTGACGGCCCACCCCGAGCGCGAGCGCCGTGCGCAGATCGGCGCCCGTGTCCACGTCCCGGCGGACGCTGTCGACGCCGGTCAGGGCGATTTCCACCGCCCCGGACGCCGAATGCCTGGCCCGCGACGGGCCGCCGAACGAGGGCGCCAATTCCATGTCCGGACCAGCGGAAAGCAGGGTCGTCCCGATTCCCGCCGCATCGGCCAGAAAAGCCCGCGGAAATACCGAAGCGGTATCGAGCACGCGTAGCAATTCGGGCGGCCGCAGTGCGGGCAGGTCCGCGTTCAGCGCGGCCACCGCCGACCCGGGCCGACCCGACCGTACGGCCCGCGCACCGTGGGCCAGCGCCGCGTTGAGGCCCGCGCCCGGCGCGTCCGGAACGATCCGTGCCCCCAGCCGCGCCAGTTCCGCACCCGCCACGGCGTCGTCCGTGACGACCACCACATCCGCCACCGCCGCGCAGGCCAGCGCCCCCGCCACGGTGTCCTGGGCGAAGGCCAGCGCGAGCCCCGGGCGGGAGCCGCCGACGGCCGCGGCCAGCCGGCTCTTGGCCAGTGCCAGCGGCTTCAACGGGATCACCAGCGTCCAGACGGCGTTCGTCGCGGCCCCCTTCCCTCCGGTGCGCCCCCGCACGCGTTCGGGCCGTGGTCAGGTCACGGCCCGGTCGTCAGTGGGCCCATTGTCCCCTCCGCCCGGGCACGGGTGGGTCCCGCGGTCTGAGCGGGGCGTACGGTGTTCTCGACAGAGACCGGACCTGGGGCGACACTTGTCCGGCCCACGAGGCGCCCACGCCGTGCCCCCGGTCCTAGAGGAAGGTGTCCGAGTGTCCCGCCGCAGAATCGGCTTCTGGTACCGCCTGGCGGCGGTCATCGCGAAACCGCCGCTGGTAGTGCTCTTCAAGCGGGACTGGCGGGGAATGCACCACATTCCGGCCGACGGCGGGTTTATCACCGCCGTCAATCACAACTCGTATCTGGACCCGCTGTCCTACGCGCACTTCCAGTACAACACCGGCCGGGTCCCGCGGCTGCTCGCGAAGGCAGGCCTGTTCAAGGTGCCTTTCGTCGGCATGATCCTGCGCGGTTCGGGACAGATCCCCGTCTACCGGGAGACCACCAACGCCCTGGACGCGTTCCGGGCGGCCGTCGCCGCCATCGAACGCGGGGAATGCGTGGCCTTTTACCCGGAGGGCACCCTCACCCGGGACCCGGGGATGTGGCCCATGGCCGGCAAGACCGGCGTGGCCAGGGTGGCGCTGGTCACCAAGGCGCCCGTCATCCCGGTGGCCCAGTGGGGCGCGAACCTCGCGATGCCGCCCTACGCCAAGGAGAACAAGGTCAGCCTGTTCCCCCGCAAGACCCTCCAGGTGCTCGCCGGACCGCCCGTGGACCTCTCCGAGTTCTACGACCGGGAACCCACCCCCGAGGTGCTCAAGGCGGCCACCGAGACCATCATGGCGGCCGTCACCGGGCTGCTGGAGGAGCTGCGCGGCGAGAAGGCGCCCGAGCAGCCGTACGACCACCGCAAGGCCAGGGCGGAACAGCGGCGCAAGGCCGCGGGGGAGGGCATGAAGTGACACGTCCCGTGAAGGCGGCCGTCTACGGAACCGGCTCCTGGGGCACGGCGTTCGCCATGGTCCTCGCCGACGCCGGCTGCGAGGTGACCCTCTGGGGCCGCCGCAAGGAGCTGGCCGACGCCGTCAACAGCGGCCGGACCAACCCGGACTACCTGCCCGGCGTCGAACTCCCCGCGAACGTCCGGGCCACCACGGACGCGGCCGAAGCCGCCGAGGGGGCCGACTTCACGGTCCTCGCCGTCCCCTCCCAGACCCTGCGCGGCAACCTGGCGGCCTGGGCGCCCCTGCTGGCCCCCGACACCGTGCTCGTCTCCTTGATGAAGGGCATCGAACTCGGCACCGCCAAGCGGATGAGCGAGGTCATCGAGGAAGTCGCCGGCGTCCCGGCCGAGCGCGTCGCCGTCGTCACCGGCCCCAACCTGGCCCGTGAGATCGCCGCCCGCCAGCCCGCCGCCTCCGTGGTCGCCTGCGTGGACGAGGGCGTCGCCCAGCGCCTCCAGGCCGCCTGCCACACCCCGTACTTCCGCCCGTACACCAACACCGACGTCGTCGGCTGCGAGCTCGGCGGAGCCGTCAAGAACGTCATCGGCCTCGCCGTGGGCATCGCGGACGGCATGGGCCTGGGCGACAACACCAAGGGCTCGCTCATCACCCGCGGCCTCGCCGAGACCACCCGCCTCGGCCTCGCCATGGGCGCGGACCCGCTCACCTTCTCCGGCCTCGCGGGCCTCGGCGACCTGGTCGCCACCTGCTCCTCGCCGCTCTCCCGGAACCACACCTTCGGCACGAACCTCGGCCGCGGGATGACCCTGGAGGAGACCATCGCGGTCACCAAGCAGACCGCGGAAGGGGTCAAGTCCTGCCAGTCGGTGGCAGATCTGGCCCACCGGCACGGAGTGGACATGCCGATCACCGAGACGGTCGTCGACATCGTGCACCACGGCAAGCCCACGCTGGTCGCATTGAAGGAACTGATGAGCCGCAGCGCCAAACCGGAACGCCGCTGAGTCCTTTCCGGACGTCCGAGCGGGTACTCTCGTGGCGATATGAGCAGCGAGAACCTCCCCCAGACCCCTGAGCAGCAGGGCCGCAAGCCCCGCGTGGCCGTCGTGTTCGGCGGCCGCAGCTCGGAACACGCCATCTCGGTCGTCACCGCGGGCGCCGTGCTGCGCTCCATCGACCGGTCCAAGTACGAGGTGCTGCCCATCGGCATCACCACGGACGGCCGGTGGGCGCTGACCGCCGACGAGCCCGCCCGGATGGCCATCGCCGACCGGAAGCTCCCGAACGTCGACGAGCTCGCGGACTCCGAGGAGGGCGCCGTCGTCCTCTCCGTCGACCCCGCCAACCGCGAGGTGGTCTACACCGAGCCGGGCGCCGTTCCCAAGGCCCTGGGCGAGGTCGACGTCGTCTTCCCCGTGCTGCACGGCCCGTACGGCGAGGACGGCACCCTCCAGGGGCTGCTGGAACTCGCCGGCGTCCCGTACGTCGGTTCGGGCGTCCTCGCCTCGGCCGTCGGCCAGGACAAGGACTACATGAAGCGGGTGTTCACCTCCTTCGGGCTGAACGTCGGCCCGTACGTGACCGTCCGGCCCCGCGAGTGGGCCGACCCGGACGCCGCCCGCGGGAAGATCCTGGACTTCGCCGCCGAACACGGCTGGCCGCTGTTCATCAAGCCCGCCCGGGCCGGCTCCTCCATCGGCATCACCAAGGTCGACGACGCCTCCGCCCTGGACGCGGCCGTCGCCGAGGCCCAGCGCCACGACCCGAAGATCATCGTGGAGGCGCTGCTGCGCGGCCGCGAGATCGAGTGCGGCGTGCTGGAATTCGAGGACGGCCCCCGCGCGAGCGCCCCGGCCGAGATCCCGCCGGTATCCAGCCACGACTTCTACGACTTCGAGGCGAAGTACATCGACTCGGCCTCCGGGATCGTGCCCGCCCCGCTCACCCCCGAGCAGACCGCCGAGGTGCAGCGGCTCGCCGTCGAGGCCTTCGAGGCCGCTTCGTGCGAGGGCCTGGTGCGCGCCGACTTCTTCCTCACCGAGGACGGCACCTTCGTCATCAACGAGATCAACACCATGCCGGGCTTCACCCCCATCTCCATGTACCCGCGCATGTGGCAGGAGTCGGGCGTCGAGTACCCGGAGCTGGTCGACCTGCTGATCCAGGCCGCCCTGCGCCGCTCCACCGGGCTGCGCTGAGCCCGACGGGGCCGCACACACGAAAGGACCGCCCGCCGGAACTCCGGCGGGCGGTCCTCGTGGAAACGGGGGCCGGGCGGCCCCTCAGTAGGAGGAGATGCCCTCGGGCACGGTCTTGGCGACCGCCGCGGACAGCCCGACCAGCATCTGCGCGTCGGTGGCGTGCTCCTTGTCCACCCGGACCTCGGTGTACGCCAGCCGCAGCCCGGTCGTGAACCGGTAGCCGCCGCCCTCGCCGTCGGGCACCCGCTCCACCAGCCAGCCCACCCCGTTGACGTCGACGCCGTCCGCCTTCGGATCGGACATCTTCGGGGGCTTGGGGATACCGCACCGCAGTACGATCGCCGAGCCGCCCCACGCGGCGGTCAGCGGCGACTCGGGTGTGGTGCCGGTCCGCTCCAGGCCGGCCACCGTGTCGGGGAGCTCCTCGTGCAGTGCCGCACAGAGTCCCGCGACGTCGGCGGGCGGCGTGGGCGGTGGGTCCAGCCGGGCCCGGGAACCGTCCGGGGCGCAGCCCGCGAGGGCCAGCAGGGCGGTACAGGCGGACAGGGCCAGCAGACGCAGCGGCCGGTGGTGGACAGACATCACCGGCCAAGACTAGACGGGGCTACAGATGGACCACCGGGCAGGTCAAGGTGCGGGTGATCCCCTCCACCTGCTGGACCTTGGCGACCACCATGCGG
Source organism: Streptomyces sp. NPDC054883 (assembly GCF_053610645.1). Classification (NCBI taxonomy): domain Bacteria; kingdom Bacillati; phylum Actinomycetota; class Actinomycetes; order Kitasatosporales; family Streptomycetaceae; genus Streptomyces; species Streptomyces sp. NPDC054883. The sequence goes on from NZ_JBSGYT010000006.1 coordinate 55,964, forward strand.
CCGAGATCGTCGACGGTGTCGGCCTGGGCGCGCACGATCACGTCGTACGGGCCCGTGACGTCCTCGGCTTGGATCACCCCCGCGATCTGGCCGATGGACTCGGCGACGGACGACGCCTTGCCCACCTCGGTCTGGATAAGGATGTACGCCTGTACCACGGAACCTCCAGGGCGGCCACGAGGATCATTTCCCCTAACCTTCGGTTGGGCCCTGGAACTGCGGGTGGGCCCGGGGAAGAAGGGACGCCACGGTACCGCGTCGCCGAGCGCCGCGGGGAGACCCGCGAGCCCGGCACCGCGCACGGCGGGGCGCACATGGAGCAGAAGTTGACGTATCTGTTGACGGTACCCAGAGCTGTGACGGCTCGCGACCGCAAGCGGACTGGGCAAGAAGGGGCACAGCGATGAAGGGCACTGTGGGCGAGCTGGGGGAGTTCGGGCTCATTCGGGAGCTCACCTCACGGCTCACCACCACCCCGGCGGTCCGGCTCGGACCCGGGGACGACGCCGCGGTGGTGTCGGCCCCCGACCGGCGGGTCGTGGCGAGTACGGACATCCTGCTGGAGGGCCGGCACTTCCGGCGCGACTGGTCCACGGCGTACGACGTCGGCCGCAAGGCCGCCGCCCAGAACCTCGCCGACATCGCCGCCATGGGCGCGGTGCCGACCGCGCTCCTGCTGGGCCTCGTCGTACCGGCGGAACTGCCGGTGACCTGGCCCACCGAGCTGATGGACGGCATCCGCGACGAGTGCCAGGTCGCCGGCGCGGCCGTGGTCGGCGGCGACGTCGTACGCGGTGACACCATCACCGTCGCCATCACCGCCCTGGGTGACCTGCGCAACCACGAACCGGTGCTGCGCTCCGGCGCCCGGCCCGGCGACGTGGTGGCCGTCACCGGCTGGCTGGGCTGGTCCGCGGCCGGTTTCGCCGTGCTCTCGCGCGGCTTCCGCTCCCCGCGGGCCTTCGTGGAGGCACACCGTCGCCCCGAACCGCCCTACCACGCGGGCCCCGCCGCGGCCGGACTCGGCGCCACCGCCATGACCGACGTCAGCGACGGCCTCGTCGCCGACCTCGGGCACATCGCCGAGGCCAGCAAGGTACGGATCGACCTGCGCTCGGCGGCCGTCGACATCCCGAGCCAGATGTACGACATCGGCCAGGCCGTCGGAGTGGACCCGCTCCAGTGGGTGCTCACCGGCGGCGAGGACCACGCCATCGTGGCGACCTTCCCGCCCGACGTGAAGCTGCCCGCCCGCTGGAAGGTCATCGGCGAGGTGCAGAACCGCTCCGCGCTGCCCCAGGTGACCGTCGACGGCGCCCCCTGGACCAGCACCGGCGGCTGGGACCACTTCGGCACCGACCCGACCGCCGAGGAGCCCTCGCGGTGAGCCGTCCGCCGCTGTGCCTGACCGTCGCCGGATCAGACTCCGGGGGCGGCGCCGGCATCCAGGCCGACCTCAAGACGATGCTGGCCCTCGGCGTGCACGGGATGAGCGTCGTCACGGCCGTGACCGCGCAGAACTCGCTCGGCGTGCAGGGAGCCTGGGAACTGCCCGCCGAAGCCGTCAGGGCCCAGTACCGGGCCGTGGTGGACGACATCGGGGTGCAGGCGGTCAAGACCGGAATGCTGTCCTCGGCGGTCCTCGTGGAGACGGTGGCCGAACTCCTCGCCGGCACCGCGGCCCCGGCGGTCGTCGACCCGGTGGGCGTCTCCAAACACGGCGACGCGCTGCTCGCCGTCTCCGCGCTGGACGCCGTACGCGAGGAGCTGCTGCCCCGGGCCACGGTGGCGACCCCGAACCTCGACGAGGTGGCGCAGCTCACCGGGGTCGTGGTCGGGAGCGAGGACGACATGCGGCGGGCCGCCGACGCGGTCCTCGGCTTCGGGCCCCGCTGGGCCCTGATCAAGGGCGGCCACCTGGCGGCGTCCGGCGACCAAGCCGTGGACCTGCTGACCGACGGCGCCGCGGAACACTGGCTGCGCGCGCCCCGCTACGACAACCGGCACACCCACGGCACGGGATGCACCCTGGCCAGCGCCGTCGCGGCGGGCCTCGCCGGGGGCCTGGACGTGCCCGCCGCCGTCACGGCGGCCAAGGAGTACGTCACCGGTGCCATCGCGGCCGGCTTCGCCCTCGGCGCGGGCATCGGCCCCGTGGACCACGCCTGGCGGTGGCGGGCCTAGGACCGGGCCCGCATACGGGTAAGGGGGCGGGGCCGGTGACCGCACCGGCGCCGCCCCCTTACCGCGGGGCAAGGCAAAAGGCCGGTCCACGAGGTGGACCGGCCTTCTTGGCAACCGGAAAGGGCTGCGCTACGACGACGAGAGGCGTCAGCGCGAGACCTTGCCGGCCTTGATGCACGAGGTGCAGGCGTTGAGGCGCTTCGGCGTCCCATTGACCACGGCACGGACGCGCTGGATGTTCGGGTTCCAGCGACGCGAGGTGCGGCGGTGCGAGTGGGAGATGTTGTTGCCGAAGCTCGGCCCCTTGGCGCAAACGTCGCAGTTGGCAGCCACAGGTCACTCCAAAGACTTCAGGTGCACTTACAGTGAATCCGGCGCACCGGAATCAGAGATCCGAAGTGGTTTGCCGGGGGAAATGGCCCGACTCTCATCGGGCAACCGGAGCAGCATACAACGACTGCGCCCGTCCAAGAAAACTACCATGGGCTCCGCCGGCCCCGCCCCGGGCGGCCGGCCTTCGTTACCCTGCGGTGAACCCTGGCCCGCACAAGGAGGAACGCCCGGTGCCGCACGAGCCCCAGCCGCAGCCCGCCGACGAGCTCGACGCCGAAGCGGTGCGCACCTGGAGTTCGCTGGCCCTGGCCGCCCTGGACCGGGCCCGCGAGGACATCGACGCCATCAACGTCTACCCCGTCGCGGACGCCGACACCGGCACCAACCTCTACCTCACCGCCGAGTCGGCCGACCGCGAGCTGGCCGCGGCCTTCGAGGACGTGACCCCGGCCGCGCCCGCCCCCTCGCTCCCCGAAGCCGTACGGGCCTACGCGCACGGCGCCCTCATAGGCGCCCGGGGCAACTCCGGGACGATCCTCGCGCAGCTGCTGCGCGGGGTGGCCGACGTACTCGGCACCGAACCGGGGGGACGGGCACCCGGCCCGATGCTCGCGCAGGCCCTGACCCGGGCCGCGGAAGAGGCGTACCAGGCCGTCGCGCACCCCGTCGAGGGCACCATGCTCACCGTCGCCACCGCCGCGGCGCGGGCGGCCGGGGCCGCCGCGGGGACCGCCGCGGACGTGGCCCGGGCCGCCTACGACGGGGCCCGCGCCGCCCTGGCCGAGACCCCGGGACAGCTGGCGGCGCTCGGCCGGGCCGGGGTGGTCGACGCCGGGGGCTGCGGGGTGGTCGCCGTACTCGGGGCGCTGTGGCAGGCGCTGTCCGGCCAGGAGCCGGCCCCGGAGCCGGTCCGGGGCCGGGCCGTGCCCGTACCGCAGTCGCCGCAGCCCTGCGACGCGACGGAGCTGGGCGGGCCCGGGTACGAGGTGATCTACCTGCTGGAGGCCACCGAAGCCGCGGTGGCGACCCTGCGGGCCCGGCTCGACGGACTCGGCGACTCGCTGGTCGTGGTCGGCGGCGAGGGGCTCTGGAACGTCCACGTCCACGTCGACGACCCCGGGGCGGCCGTGGAGGCCGGAGTGGTCGCCGGGCGGCCCTACCGCATCCGCATCACCCACTTCGGCGACGAGCGGCGCCGCGCGCGGACCGAGCGCGCCCAGCGGGCCGTGGTCGCCGTGGTCCCCGGCGAGGGGCTGGCCGGCCTCTGCGCGGACGCGGGCGCGACCACCGTCCTGGCCCGGCCCGGGGAGACACCGGCGGTCGCCGAACTCGCCGACGCGATCCGGCGGGCCCACGCCCGCGAGGTGGTGGTGCTGCCCAGCGGCACCGAGTGGCGCGCGGCGGCCGCCGCGGCCGCCGAGGAGGCCAGGGCCGATGGCGTGCGCGTGGCCGTGATCCCCGCCCGCTCGGCGGTCCAGGGCCTGGCCGCCCTCGCCGTGCACGACCCGGACGCCACCTTCGACGAGGACGTGGTGGCCATGACGGCGGCCGCGGGCGCCACCCGCTACGGGGAACTGGCCGTCGCCGAACGGCAGTCCTTCACCTCCGCCGGCATCTGCCAGGCCGGGGACGTCCTCGGCCTGATCGACGGCGACATCGCCGTCATCGGAACCGGTCTGCCGGAGACCGCGGAGGCCGTCCTGGCGCGGATGCTCGGCTCCGGTGGCGAACTCGTCACCCTCGTCCTCGGACCGGAGGTCCCCGACGCGCTCGCCGCGCGCCTGGAGGCGTACGTCCAGCACGGACACCTGGCCGTCGACACCGTCACCTACCGCGGCGGCCGCTACTCGGCGCCGCTGCTCATCGGGGTCGAATAGCCGCGTTGTCGGCGCCATGGTGTGCAATGGAACACGTGCCCGCGCTCGACGAAGACCTCAAGAAGACCCTCGGCCCCGCCACCGCCAAGGTGCTGGCCGAGCAGCTCGGCCTGCACACGGCCCTGGACCTGCTCCACCACTACCCGCGGCGGTACGCGGAGCGCGGGGAGCTCACGCCCCTCGCCGGCCTCGCCGACCAGCTCGACGAGCACGTGACGGTCGTCGCGCAGGTCGCGGACGCGAGACTCCTCACCTACCAGGGCAGCCGGGGCGGCGGGAAGCGCCTCGAAGTCACCATCACCGACGGCAGCGGCCGGCTCCAGCTGGTCTTCTTCGGCTCGGGTGTCCACAAACCGCACAAGGACCTGCTGCCCGGCAGCCGCGCCATGTTCGCGGGCAAGGTCTCCAAGTTCAACCACAAGCTCCAGCTCGCCCACCCCGCGTACGAGCCGCTCGGCAAGGAGGCGGAGGACGCCGGCGGGGCCGCGGCCGCCTTCGCGAACCAGCTCATCCCGATCTACCCGGCCTGCAAGCAGCTGGAGTCGTGGAAGATCGCCAAATGCGTGGACGCGGTGCTGCCCAGGGTCCGGGAGACCGTGGACCCGCTGCCCCCCGCGCTGCGCGAGGGGCGCGGGCTGATCCCGCTCCCCGAAGCACTGGTGAAGATCCACCGGCCGGCCGCCAAGGCCGACATCGAGGACGCCCGCCAACGCCTCAAGTGGGACGAGGCCTTCGTCCTCCAAGTCGCCCTCGCCCGGCGCCGGCACGCCGACTCCCAGCTCCCGGCCGTCCCCCGCCGCCCCGCCCCGGGCGGCCTGCTCGACGCCTTCGACGGGAAGCTGCCCTTCACCCTCACCGAGGGCCAGCAGACCGTCTCGAAGGAGATCTTCGACGACCTCGCCACCGAACACCCCATGCACCGCCTGCTCCAGGGCGAGGTCGGCTCCGGCAAGACGATGGTCGCGCTGCGGGCCATGCTCGCCGTCGTGGACTGCGGCGGGCAGGCCGCGATGCTCGCGCCCACCGAGGTGCTCGCCCAGCAGCACCACCGCTCCATCACCGAGATGATGGGCGAGCTGGCCGAGGGCGGGATGCTCGGCGGCTCCGACCGGGGTACCAAGGTCGTACTGCTCACCGGCTCCATGGGGATGCCCGCGCGGCGCCAGGCGCTCCTGGACCTGGTCACCGGCGAGGCCGGCATCGTCATCGGCACGCACGCCCTGATCGAGGACAAGGTGCGCTTCCACGACCTCGGCCTGGTCGTGGTCGACGAACAGCACCGCTTCGGCGTCGAACAGCGCGACGCGCTGCGCTCCAAGGGCAAACAGCCGCCCCACCTGCTGGTCATGACCGCCACCCCGATCCCGCGCACCGTCGCCATGACCGTCTTCGGCGACCTGGAGACCTCCGTCCTCGACCAGCTGCCCGCCGGCCGCTCCCCGATCGCGACGCACGTGGTCCCCGCGAAGGACAAGCCGCACTTCCTCGCCCGCGCCTGGGAGCGGGTCCGCGAGGAAGTCGGGAACGGCCACCAGGCGTACGTGGTCTGCCCGCGCATCGGTGACGCGGAGGACGACGCCAAGAAGAAGTCCGCCGAGGACGAGAGCGAGAAGCGGCCGCCGCTGGCCGTCCTGGAGATCGCCGAACAGCTGGTCAAGGGGCCGCTCGCCGGGCTGTCGGTCGAGGTGCTGCACGGCCGGATGGACCCCGCCGACAAGGACGACGTCATGCGGCGCTTCGCCGCGGGCGAGGTCGAGGTGCTCGTGGCCACCACCGTCATCGAGGTCGGGGTGAACGTGCCGAACTCCACCGTGATGGTGATCATGGATGCCGACCGGTTCGGCGTCTCCCAGCTGCACCAGCTGCGCGGCCGCGTCGGCCGCGGCTCCGCGCCCGGACTGTGCCTGCTGGTCAGCGAGATGCACGAGGCCAGCCCCGCCCGCGCCCGGCTCGCCGCCGTCGCCGCCACCCTGGACGGCTTCGAGCTGTCCCGGATCGACCTGGAGCAGCGCCGCGAGGGCGACGTGCTCGGCCAGGCCCAGTCGGGCGTGCGCTCCTCGCTGCGGATGCTCGCGGTCATCGAGGACGAGGAGGTCATCGCCCAGGCCCGCGAGGAAGCCACCCGCGTGGTCGCCGAGGACCCCGAGCTGACCCGGCTGCCCGGACTGCGTACGGCGCTGGACGCCCTGCTGGACACCGAGCGCGAGCAGTACCTGGAGAAGGGCTGACCGGTACGACATATCGTTGGAGCCCCCGAGCACCCCCGCCCTCTCCACCGCCCCCTGCACCCCGAAGGACCCAGATGACCCGCGTGATCGCCGGCAGCGCCGGCGGGCGACGGCTGGCCGTGCCGCCCGGCACCGGCACCCGCCCGACCTCGGACCGGATGCGCGAAGGGCTCTTCTCCACCTGGGAGTCCCTGCACGGCGTGCCGGGCTCCCGCGTGCTGGACCTGTACGCCGGCTCCGGCGCGGTCGGTCTGGAGGCGCTCTCGCGCGGCGCGGACCACGCCCTGCTGGTCGAGCCCGACGCGAAGGCCGCCAAGGCGATCCGCGACAACATCAAGGCGGTCGGTCTGCCGGGCGCCGAATTCCGGGCCGGGAAAGCGGAACAGATCGTCGCGGCCGCCGCGCACGCGGAGCCGTACGACATCGTGTTCCTGGACCCGCCGTACGCCGTCGGACACGACGATCTTGGAGAGATCCTGCTCACACTCCGGTCCAATGGCTGGCTCACGGACGACGCACTGGTCACCGTGGAACGCAGCACCAGGAGCGGTGCCTTCCCCTGGCCCGACGGGTTCGAGCCGCTCCGGTCGCGGAAGTACGGCGAAGGCACCCTTTGGTACGGTCGCGCCGCCTTCACCAGCGAAGAATCATGATGCCCGCACCGGAGAGCGAGGGACTTCACTTGCGCCGCGCCGTCTGTCCCGGGTCGTTCGACCCCATCACCAACGGACACCTCGACATCATCGGCCGGGCCTCCCGGCTCTACGACGTCGTCCACGTGGCCGTGATGATCAACCAGTCCAAGAAGGGACTGTTCACCGTCGAGGAGCGGATCGAGCTGATCCGCGAGGCGACGGCCGACTACGGCAACGTGGAGGTCGAGTCCTTCCACGGGCTGCTCGTCGACTTCTGCAAGCAGCGGGACATCCCGGCGATCGTCAAGGGCCTGCGCGCCGTCAGCGACTTCGACTACGAACTCCAGATGGCCCAGATGAACATGGGCCTCTCCGGCGTCGAAACGCTGTTCGTGCCGACCAATCCCACCTACAGCTTCCTGTCGTCCTCCCTGGTCAAGGAGGTCGCGGCCTGGGGCGGTGACGTCGCCCACCTGCTGCCCGCCCACGTGCACGCGGCGCTCCTCGCCCGGCTCGCGGAGCGCTGACCGCCGGGCGTTGCGACAGCCGGTCCCGCGCGGTCACCCGGCGGCCTTACAGTCGTCCCGTCCGACTCGGGAACCGCCCGAGGCCGAGAGAGTGCGAGCCCCCATGGACGTGCAGAAGAAGCTCGACGAGACCGTCGCGGCCGTCAGCGGCGCCCGGTCCATGCCCATGTCGGCCTCCTGCGTGATCAACCGCGCGGAGCTGCTCGCCGGGCTGGAAGAGGTCCGCAAGGCGCTCCCCGGCTCGCTCGCGCAGGCACAGGAGCTCATCGGCGGCCGGGACCAGATGGTCGAGGAGGCCCGCCGGGAGGCGGACCGCATCATCGAGTCCGCGCACGCCCAGCGCGGTTCGCTCATCTCCGACACCGAGATCGCCCGGCGCGCGCAGGCCGAGGCCGACCGGATCCTGGCGGACGCCCGCCGGGAGGCCGGGGAGATCCGGGCCGAGGCGGACGACTACGTCGACAGCAAGCTCGCGAACTTCGAGGTCGTGCTCAGCAAGACCATCGGCTCCGTGGACCGGGGCCGCGAGAAACTGCTGGGGCGCGGCCCGGGGCTGGACGAGCACGGGTACCCCGAGACGGACGCCCCCGAGCGCAGCGGCGACCCGCAGACGCAGCGCGAGCAGGCGGACGCGTACGTGGACACCAAGCTGGCCACCTTCGAAGCGGTGCTCTCCAAGACCCTGGAGGCCGTCGGCCGGGGCCGCCAGAAGCTGTTGGGCCGGGCGCCGACGGACGACCTCGGCGCGCACATGGCCGCCCAGGACGCGGCGGGCTCCTCGCAGTCCCGCTCGGCGAGCGACGCGGACTTCCTGGCGGGCCTCGCCGAACCCGCGCCCGAGATGGTCCCGGTGTCCGTCCCGGCCCAGGCCCGGCAGGAACCGGTCTACGACGCGTACGCCTACGGGCAGCAGCCGCAGGCGCAGCAGGAGCCGCAGCACGATCCGTACCCCGGTTACCAGGACCCGTACGGCTACCAGCAGCAGGGCCAGCAGCCGGACCCGTACGGCATGCCCTACCAGCAGCAGCCGGACCCCTACGCGGCCTACCACCAGCCCCAGGCGCCCCAGCAGCCCGCGCTCGACGAGACCAGCTTCTTCGACACGAGCATGATCAACCTGGACCAGCTGCGGCAGTATGAGCAGGGACGCTAGACCGGATTGGGCGCTGGGCGCGGCGCCGGGTATCCTGGCTGTTCGGTCGCGCGTATGCACCGCGATCCATGCTGCCCTTGAGCGGCTCAGCCTCTTGAGTGCAGCGGGTTTGACCTTCAGCGATCTGTGAAAGCAGGAACCGGCCCTGAGCACCCACCTTGACCACCGCAACCCCCTCGTGTTCGACACGCACGAGCTGGGTCGGCGTCCTGGTGCCATGCAGCGGCTGTCCCGCGAGGTCGCGGCGCCGGCGGACCTCGGTCTCGCCGACGTCATCGGAGTGCCGGAAGGCGCCCCGCTGAAGCTCAGCCTCCGCATGGAATCGGTCATGGAAGGGGTGCTTGTCACAGGCACCGCTCGTGGCCGGGCCGTGGGGGAGTGCGTAAGGTGTCTGGAGTCCGTCGAGCGCGAGCTCAAGGCGGACTTCCAGGAGATGTTCTCGTACCCTGACGCCGACGACCGGAGCCGCTCCAAGGCGGAGCCGGCCGACGACGCCGAGGACGACGAGGACACGCTCCACCTTGAGGACGGCTTGTTCGACCTCGAACCCGTGCTGCGCGACGTGGTGGTGCTCGCACTGCCGCTGCAGCCGGTGTGCCGGGAGGACTGTCTCGGACTGTGCCCGGAATGCGGGCTCAATCTGAACGAGGACCCGGACCACCACCATGACGCCGTCGACATCCGTTGGGCGGCTCTGCAGGAACTCGTCGTGACCGATCAGGACGACGAGAAGGACAACATGAGCGGCACTGCATCTGACGGAGTTCAGAGCGCCGCCGAGAAGCAGGAGAAGTAGCCGTGGCTGTTCCGAAGCGGAAGATGTCGCGCAGCAACACGCGCCACCGCCGGTCGCAGTGGAAGGCTGCGGTCCCCACCCTGGTTTCGTGTGAGCGTTGCCAGGAGCCGAAGCTCCAGCACATTGCGTGCCCGAGCTGCGGCACCTACAACAAGCGCCAGGTCCTCGAGGTCTGAGCGGCTGGTGAGAGGCGCAATGTCTGAGCTGTCCAACGCTGAGAAGCAGGCAGACAGTAACAACGCGGCCTCGTCCCACGTGCTTCTGGAAGGGCGGCTCGGGTACCAACTCGAGTCCGCCCTTCTGGTGCGTGCGCTGACCCACCGCTCGTACGCGTACGAGAACGGCGGTCTGCCCACCAACGAGCGCCTGGAGTTCCTCGGGGACTCCGTGCTCGGCCTGGTGGTCACGGACACGCTGTACACGACCCACCCCGACCTGCCGGAAGGCCAGCTGGCCAAACTGCGGGCCGCGGTGGTCAACTCGCGCGCACTGGCGGAGGTCGGGCGCGGCCTCGACCTGGGCTCCTTCATCCGGCTCGGCCGGGGCGAAGAGGGCACGGGTGGCCGGGACAAGGCCTCCATCCTCGCCGACACCCTTGAAGCGGTGATCGGCGCGGTCTACCTCGACAAGGGTCTCGACGCGGCCTCGGAGCTGGTGCACCGGCTCTTCGACCCGCTCATCGAGAAGTCCTCCAACCTCGGGGCCGGCCTGGACTGGAAGACCAGTCTCCAGGAGCTCACGGCGGCCGAAGGGCTCGGTGTACCGGAATACCTGGTCACCGAGACCGGACCGGACCACGAGAAGACCTTCACAGCTGCCGCTCGCGTCGGTGGTGTCTCGTACGGCACCGGCACCGGCCGCAGCAAGAAGGAAGCGGAACAGCAGGCGGCGGAGTCCGCGTGGCGCGGGATCCGCGCCGCGGCGGACGAGCGGATCGCGGCGGCAGCCGCGGCCGCCGCCGCTCCGGCGGCGGTCCCGGCCTCGGCCGAGCCCGACGCCGCGGCCGTGGACGGCGGGGCGCCGACGCCCGCCGGTCCGGCGCCGAGCGCCTGACGCTTCCTTCGGGATCACCGCCCGCCCCTGCCTCGCAGGGGCGGGCGTCCTGTTTCCCGGGCCGCTCGGGGCGGTCTGTCGGTGGTGGCCGGTAGGCTCGCGAGTGAGCGCCGCAGAACCGTACCCGTCGGAGGAACACCGTGCCCGAGCTGCCCGAAGTCGAAGTGGTGCGGCGGGGGTTGGAGCGCTGGGTGGCCGGGCGGACGGTCGCCGGCGTCGAGGTGCTGCACCCCCGGGCCGTACGCCGCCATCCCGGCGGCGGGGCCGATTTCGTCGCCCGGCTGACCGGCCAGACCTTCGGGGTGCCGATGCGGCGCGGCAAGTACCTGTGGCTGCCCCTGGAGGGCCGGGACCTCTCGGTGCTCGGGCACCTCGGGATGAGCGGGCAGCTGCTGGTGCAGCCGGCCAGGACGCCGGACGAGAAGCACCTGCGGATCCGGGTGCGCTTCGCGGACGACGCCGGGACCGAGCTGCGCTTCGTCGACCAGCGCACCTTCGGCGGGCTCTCGCTGCACGAGACCGTTCCCGAGAGCGCCGAGGGGCTGCCCGACGTCATCGCGCACATCGCGCGCGACCCGCTGGATCCCCTGTTCGACGAGGCCTCCTACCACCTCGCCCTGCGAGCCAAGCGGACCACCCTCAAGCGGGCGCTGCTGGACCAGTCGCTGATCAGCGGCGTCGGCAACATCTACGCGGACGAGGCGCTGTGGCGCGCGCGGCTGCACTACGAGCGGCCCACCGCCACGCTCACGCGCCCCCGGAGCGTGGAACTCCTCACGCACGTCCGGGACGTCATGAACGCCGCCCTCGCCGTCGGCGGGACCAGCTTCGACAGCCTCTACGTCAACGTGAACGGCGAGTCCGGCTACTTCGACCGGTCGCTCGACGCGTACGGGCGCGAGGACGAGCCCTGTCGGCGCTGCGGCACGCCGATGCGGCGCCGGCCGTGGATGAACCGGTCGAGCTACTTCTGCCCGCGCTGTCAGCGGCTGCCGCGGCTGCCGTCGTAGGTCTGCCGCGAGGACAGGACCTCGGGCATGCTGCCCTCCAGGAAGTGGATGAGCGACAGCAGCCGGTCGGCGACCTCGCGGCCGAGGGGCGTCAGCTCGTAGTCCACGCGGGGCGGGTTGGTCGGCTGGGCGTCACGGGTGACGATGCCGTCCCGCTCCAGCGCGTGCAGGGTCTGCGAGAGCATCTTCTCGCTCACGCCGTCGACCCGGCGGCGCAGCTCGTTGAAGCGGCAGGGGCCTTCGCGCAGGGCGCCCACCGTGAGGCTGCCCCAGCGGCCGGTGACGTGCTCCAGGGTTTCCCGCGACGGGCAGGTGCGCGCGAACACGTCGAACGGGAGGTCCGTGTACGTCGTCTCGGGGCAGAGGGGTTTCTCCATAGCGCAAGCGTACTCCTCCACAGCGCTAACCGGATGCTTGCGCTATCCAAAAGTTAGTGCTTCTCTTGTGTTCGTCGCCCCGCCGCTCCGCGGGGCGGCCACCACGAGCACTCCTGAGGAGAACCGCCATGTCCGCCGTTGCCCACACCCCCGTCGTCTCCATCGCCTACCACTCCGGATACGGACACACCGCGGTCCTCGCCGAGGCCGTCCGGGCGGGCGCCGTCGAAGCCGGCGCCACGGTTCACCTGATCAAGGTCGACGAGATCGACGACGCGCAGTGGGACCTCCTCGACGCGTCCGACGCGATCGTCTTCGGTTCGCCGACCTACATGGGCACCGCCTCGGGCGCCTTCCACGCCTTCGCCGAGGCCACCTCGAAGCGCTGGTTCGGCGATGTCTGGCAGGACAAGGTCGCCGCCGGGTTCACGAACTCCGGTTCGAAGAGCGGCGACAAGTCGGGCACGCTGGGCTACTTCCAGACGCTGGCCGCGCAGCACTCCATGAGCTGGGTCAACCTCGGTCTCAAGCCGGGCTGGAACACCAGCACCGCCTCGGAGAACGACCTCAACCGGCTGGGCTTCTTCTCCGGCGCGGCCGCCCAGACCCACACCGACCACGGCGTGGAGGACGTGCACAAGGCCGACATAGCCACCGCCGAGCACCTCGGCCGCCGGGTCGCGGAGCACACCCGCGTGCTCGTGGCCGGCCGTGCCGTGCTGGCCGCCTGAGGCGCTTCCGCTCAGAAACCGAAGTCCTGGGTCCACCACGGGCCGCCGGCGGCGAAGTAGGCGCCGACGCCCAGGGTGCGGAACTCGCAGTTGAGGATGTTCGCCTTGTGCCCCGGGCTGTTCATCCAGGCCTTCATCACCGATGCGGCGTCACCCTGGCCCCGGGCTATGTTCTCGCCGCCGAGGCCGGAGATGCCTGCGGCCTGGGCCCGGTCCCAAGGGGTCCGGCCGTCGGGGTCGGTGTGGTCGAAGAAGCCCCGTACCGCCATGTCCTTGCTGAACGCCGCCGCCAGTGAGGCGAGCGGCGGGTTGGCCCGGACCGGGCCGCATCCCGCCTGGGCGCGCTCCTGGTTCACCAGGGTGAGGACGGCCGCCTCCTCGGCGGAGTGGCCGTCGCCCGCTGCGGGCACCGGAGCCGCGGGCACGGGCACGGGCACGGGGGCGGGGGGCTTGGGCGCCGCGGGCTTGGGGGGCTTCGGGGCGGCGGGCTTCGGGGCGGCCGTGGTCTTCGTCGGCTCCGGTGTCTTGGTCGACGCCGCGGGTGTGGGCGTGGGCGACGGTGAGGGGGAGGCGGAAGCGGAGGGGGAAGGCGACGCGGAGGGGGTGGGCGAGGCGCTGCTCGCCGCGGAGGAGGGAACGGCCCGGCCGGGGAGCCCGGTGAGGCCGCCCTGCTGCTGGAGGGAGCGCCCGGCGTCGGGGCTGGCCGACGCCTTGGCCTCGGTCTTGGAGCCGGAGTCCGTACCCACGTAGGGGAAGGAACTGCCGACCGGCACGAGTCCGGTGGTGACGGCCGCCGTGCCGAGGGCCACGGCCACCGAAACGCCCAGCAGACCGTTGCGCACGACGGTGCGGCGCTCGCCGCCACGGGGCGGTGCGGCGTGGAGTCGGTGGCGTCCCATCCGGCTGGCCTTTCTTACAAGATCATCCCTAACTCCCCCAAATGGGTGAGTTCATTGGTGCGCGACTGTACGCCATGGGCCCAGGGGGGTGATGTGCCTGGAAAGTGATCGTCCGGTTAGCGTTCACGCATGAACGAAGACGTCCGGCTGACCGCATGGGTGCGCGGCCGTGTACAGGGAGTGGGCTTCCGCTGGTTCACCAGGGCCAATGCGCTGGAGATCGGCGGGCTGGTCGGCTTCGCGCTGAACCTGGACGACGGTCGAGTACAGGTGGTGGCCGAGGGTCAACGTGAGAATTGCCACCGGCTGCTGGACTGGCTCCGCTCGTCCGACACGCCCGGGCGGGTGGACGGAGTGACAGAGATCTGGGGCACACCGCGCGGTGGCTACGACGGGTTCGGGATCCGGTGACAGATCGGCCGATGATGCGCTGATCCGATCCCCGGCCGGTCCGCAGGCCTGGGAACTGCGGATTCCCCGCGGCGGCGTTGCCGCGCGCGCCGAATCGTGGAAGGCTCGGAGGCGAGGATGATCTCCGCCCCCCGTGCGAGGGCCGGGCTGCCCGCCGATACAGGGCGTGATCGTGTTGACCGTCAAACTTTTTGGTGAGACGCTGGAAGCCCCGCGCACCTGAGCTGTTTGGCAGCGCTGACAGTAGTAAGCGCAGTGACTGACAGTCGCTGCCGGACCGCCGCGGGTGCGATTCCCTCACGACCCACACCGCTTCGGTCGGTCACTCAGTGTGGAGGACCATCCATCATGGCAAAGGCGCTTCTCGGTTACGTCGGCGGTTCTGACCCGCGACTCCTCGCCGAGATGCGACGGCTTCAGCAGCGCGTCCAGGACCTTGAGTCCGAACTCGGACGAATTCAGTCCGAGAACGACGCGCTGAATGCAGCCGCCGCTCAGCACGGAGACACGTTGCTGGACACCCTCGACGTATCCCAGGCGGAGCCTGCGCTCACCTGATCCGCGCTCTCGCGTCGACGCTAGACTCCAGCCAGCATGATCTGCAAGGGACGCTTCGGCGTCCCTTCTTTCTTTCCCCTCCGCCCTTCCTGCCGTCGGCCGCCGCCCGCCACCCCGCCCGCCACGGGTACGGATGCGCCGTTGGAGGGCGTTGGGCCAGTTGGGGACTGTTTCCTTTGGCGTCTGATCTGCCCGGGACCTTCAAGGGCGAAACCGAACGTGAAAGGTAGAGTCCGGCGGCGTGCACCTCAAGTCCCTGACCCTGCGTGGCTTCAAGTCCTTCGCTTCCGCCACCACCCTGCGGTTCGAACCCGGGATCACCTGCGTCGTGGGGCCGAACGGGTCGGGCAAGTCGAACGTGGTGGACGCGCTGTCCTGGGTCATGGGGGAGCAGGGGGCGAAGTCCCTGCGCGGCGGGAAGATGGAGGACGTCATCTTCGCGGGCACGACGGGCCGCCCCCCGCTCGGCCGCGCCGAGGTGTCCCTGACGATCGACAACTCCGACGGCGCCCTGCCCATCGAGTACGCAGAGGTCACCCTCACCCGGATCATGTTCCGCGGCGGCAGCAGCGAGTACCAGATCAACGGGGACACCTGCCGGCTGCTCGACATCCAGGAGCTGCTCTCCGACTCCGGCATCGGCCGGGAGATGCACGTCATCGTCGGTCAGGGCCAGCTGGACTCCGTCCTGCACGCCGACCCGATGGGCCGCCGCGCCTTCATCGAGGAGGCGGCCGGTGTGCTCAAGCACCGCAAGCGCAAGGAAAAGGCGCTGCGGAAGCTGGACGCGATGCAGGCCAACCTCGCCCGCGTGCAGGACCTGGGAGACGAGCTGCGGCGCCAGTTGAAGCCGCTCGGACGGCAGGCGGCGGTGGCCCGCCGGGCGGCGGTGATCCAGGCGGACCTGCGCGACGCGCGGCTGCGGCTGCTCGCCGACGACCTGGTCACGCTGCGGGGCGCGCTGGAAGCGGAGATCGCTGACGAGGCGGCCCTCAAGGAGCGCAAGGAGTCGGCGGAGCGCGAACTCGCGGGCGCCCTGCGGCGCGAGGCCGAGCTGGAGGAAGCGGTACGGGACCTCGCGCCGCGCCTGCACCGGGCGCAGCAGACCTGGTACGAGCTGTCGCAGCTCGCCGAGCGGGTCCGGGGAACGGCGTCCCTCGCCGAGGCGCGGGTCAAGTCGGCCTCGGCCCCGGCGGAGGAGGAGCGGCGTGGCCGCGACCCCGAGGAACTGGAACGGGAGGCCGAGCGGATCCGCGAGCAGGAGGCGGAGCTGACGGCCGCTCTGGAGGCGGCGTCGCGGGCGTTGGAGGACACCGTCGAGCACCGGGCGGAGCTGGAGCGGGCGCTGGCCGAGGAGGAACGCCGGCTCCGTGACGCGGCGCGGGCCATCGCCGACCGGCGCGAGGGGCTGGCCCGGCTGACCGGGCGGCTCGGCGCCGCGCGGTCCAGGGCGGGCGCGGCGCAGGCGGAGATCGACCGGCTGATCGCGGCGCGGGACGAGGCGGGGGCCCGGGCCGAGGCCGCGCAGGCGGAGTACGAGGCGCTGGCGGAGGAGGTCGGCGGCCTCGACGAACCGTCGGCGCAGGGGGAGTACGAGGCGGCGCGGGCCCGGCTGGAGCAGGCGGAGGCGGCGCTGGCAGGTGCGCGCGAGGCGCTGACCGCGGCGGAGCGGTCGCGGGCGGCGGTGTCGGCGCGGCGCGATGCGCTGGCGCTGGGCCTGCGGCGCAAGGACGGCACCGGGGCGCTGCTGGCGGCGGACGCCCGGGACCGGCCGGGCGGGCTGCTGGGGCCCGCGGCCGAGCGGGTCCGGGTGGCGGCGGGATACGAGGTCGCGGTGGCGGCGGCGCTGGGCGCGGCGGCCGACGCGGTGGCGGTCGCGTCGCCGGGAGAGGCGGCCGAGGCGCTCCGCCACCTCCGCGAGGCGGATGCGGGCCGCGCGACCCTGCTGATCACCCCTCCGGACCCCGCGCCCCCCTTCCCCAACCAGGCCAACACCCCCGGCGCTGCCCTGCCCGAGCGCGACACCCAGCACGGGACCGGCCCGCAGGCCGACGCCCCCGGCGGGGCCCTGCCCCAGCCCGCTCAGCAGCGGGGCACCCCGGACGGGACCGGTCCCCGGGGCGTCACCCCCGGCGGAATCCCGGCGCAGTGCGACACCCCAGAGGGGGCCGGTACGCGGGCCGCCGCCCCCGGCGGGGCCCCGGCCCAGGGTGGGGCGGCCGCTCATGGCGCAGTCGGCGTTGCCCCGTACGCACCCGGCCCGCAGGCCACGGCCGCCGGGACGCTGCCCGTGCCGTCGGCCGACGTCCAGGGCGGGCCCGCCGCCCGGCCGGAGGCCTGCGGCGGGGACCTGGCGCAGCCCACGCTGCCGGCCGGCCCCCCGTGCGCCTCCGGCCCGCAGGCCACAGCCTTCGGCGGGGCCCCGCTGCAATCGGCGCATGGCGCGGTCGGCCCGCAGGCCGCCGCCTCGGCGCGGTCCGCGCCGCGAACCGGTGTCACCGCCGACGGCGCAGCCGACGGGTTCCGCAGCGGAGCCGGCCGGGGGGACGCCCGCCTCGGCGGGGGCTCCGCGCCGCAGGATGCCCCGGACGGCGGCACCGGCGGCCCTGCGGTGGTGTCCGCACCGCAGGCCGCGGCCGTCGTACGGCAGGTTGCCGTGGACGTGGAGCGGGCGGTGCCAGCCGCCGCGTTGGTGGAGGGGGACCCGGCGGTCGTGCGGGCCGTGGGGTGGGTGCTGCGGGACTACGTCGTCGTCGGGACCCTGGCGCAGGCCGAGGCCGTCGTCGCCGAGCACCCCGACCTCGTCGCCGTGACCCGCGACGGCGACGTGCTCGGCACCCACATCGCCCACGGCGGCTCCGCCGGCGTGCCCAGCCTCCTCGAAGTGCGGGCCGCCGTCGACGAGGCCGACGCCGAGCTCACCCGTCTGGAGGCGGAGTGCGCGGAACTCGGCGCCGCCCAGGCCGCTGCCCAGGACGGCCGCCGGGCCGCGGCGGCCCTCGTGGAAGAACTGGGCGAGCGCCGCCGGGCCGGGGAACAGGCCCGGGCCCAGTTCGCCCAGCAGCTCGGCCGGCTTGCCGGGCAGGCCAAGGGGGCCGCGGGCGAGGCCGAGCGCAGCGCCGCCGCCGCGGCCCGGGCCCAGGCCGCGCTGGACGAGGCCCGGCTGGAGGTCGAGGAGTGCGCCGAGCGGCTCGCGATCGCCGAGGAGATGCCCGTAGCGGAAGAGCCCGACACCTCAGCCCGGGACCGGCTCGCCGCCGACGGCGCCAATGCCCGGCAGACCGAGATGGAGGCCCGGCTCCAGCTCAGGACGCACGAGGAGCGGGTCAAGGGCCTGGCCGGCCGCGCCGACTCGCTCGACCGGGCGGCCCGCGCCGAGCGCGAGGCCCGCGTCCGGGCGGAGCGCCGCCGCGAGCGGCTGCGCCACGAGGCGGAGGTCGGCCGGGCGGTGGCCGACGGCGCCCGGCAGCTCCTCGCCCACCTGGAGGTGTCGATCGGCCGGGCCGAGCTGGAGCGGTCCCTCGCCGAGCGGGCCAAGGGCTTGCGGGAACGGGAGCTGGCCGACGCCCGCGCCCGGGGGCGGGACCTCAAGGGGGAGCTGGACAAGCTCACCGACTCCGTGCACCGGGGCGAGGTGCTCGGCGCCGAGAAGCGGCTGCGGATCGAGCAGGTCGAGGGCCGCGCCCTGGAGGAGTTCGGGGTGGAGGCGGCCGGGCTGGTGGCCGAGTACGGACCGGACCAGCCGGTGCCGCCGTCCCCGCCCGCCGAGGGGGAGGAACTCCCGGCGGACCCGGAGCACCCGCGCAACCGTCCCGGCCCCTTCGACCGGGCCCGGCAGGAGAAGCGCCTCAAGGCGGCCGAACGGGCGTACCAGCAGCTCGGCAAGGTCAATCCGCTCGCGCTGGAGGAGTTCGCGGCTTTGGAGGAGCGCCACAAGTTCCTCAGCGAACAGCTGGAGGACCTGCGCAAGACGCGGGCCGATCTCCTTCAAGTCGTGAAGGAGGTCGACCAGCGGGTGGAGCAGGTCTTCACCGAGGCGTACCGGGACACGGCACGGGAGTTCGAGGGCGTGTTCGCGCGTTTGTTCCCCGGCGGCGAGGGCAGGCTGGTCCTCACCGATCCGGACGACATGCTGTCCACCGGGGTGGATGTGGAGGCCCGGCCGCCGGGCAAGAAGGTCAAGCGGCTCTCCCTCCTGTCCGGTGGGGAGCGGTCGCTGACGGCCGTGGCCCTGCTGGTCTCCATCTTCAAGGCCCGGCCCAGCCCGTTCTACGTGATGGACGAAGTGGAGGCTGCCCTTGACGACACCAACCTGCAGCGGCTCATCCGCATCATGGCGGAGCTCCAGGAGAGCTCGCAGCTGATCGTCATCACGCACCAGAAGCGGACGATGGAGATCGCGGACGCCCTCTACGGCGTCTCGATGCAGGGCGACGGCGTGTCGAAGGTCATCAGTCAGCGGCTGCGCTGAGGGGGCCGTCGCACCCGAACGCTGTTCATTAAAGAAGTGAAGCTCAGTTCTTCGTTACGGAACTCTGCCGAAGTGTTGACTTCACAAACTGAACACATAGGCTCTGCTCCGCTGCCTTTTCCTTTCGGGTGGTGCCGGTCCCTCACCTGTGCGCCACTGGAAGGCACCACACCCACCCGCCACCGCAGCCGGGCACGCAGGAGCAGACCTTGACCAGCAGCACAGAGCAGGCGTCGGCCTCGGGCGGCGGACGCGCGCCCCACCCCGACCACCTCGGGCACGTCATCTTCATCACCGCGGCCGCGGCCATGGGCGGTTTCCTCTTCGGATACGACAGCTCGGTCATCAACGGCGCCGTCGTCGCGATCCGGGACCGCTTCGACGTCGGCCCCGGGACCCTTGCGCAAGTGATCGCGGCAGCCCTGATCGGCTGCGCGATCGGCGCGGCCACCGCCGGCCGGATCGCCGACCGGATCGGCCGTATCCGCTGCATGCAGATCGCCGCCGCCCTGTTCACCGTGAGCGCCATCGGCTCCGCCCTGCCGTTCGCCCTCTGGGACCTCGCCATGTGGCGCGTCATCGGCGGCTTCGGCATCGGCATGGCCTCGGTCATCGGCCCGGCCTACATCGCCGAGGTCTCGCCGCCCGCCTACCGCGGCCGGCTCGCCTCGTTCCAGCAGGCGGCCATCGTCACCGGCATCGCCGTCTCGCAGCTGGTCAACTGGGGCATCCTGAACCTCGCCGACGGCGATCAGCGCGGTGAGATCGGCGGCCTCGAAGCCTGGCAGTGGATGCTCGGAGTCATGGTCGTCCCCGCCGTCCTCTACGGGCTGATGTCCTTCGTCATCCCCGAGTCCCCGCGCTTCCTGATCTCGATCGGCCGTACCGACGAGGCCAAGAAGGTGCTGGGCGAGGTCGAGG
Organism: Streptomyces sp. NPDC054883; assembly: GCF_053610645.1. NCBI lineage: Bacteria > Bacillati > Actinomycetota > Actinomycetes > Kitasatosporales > Streptomycetaceae > Streptomyces > Streptomyces sp. NPDC054883. Next base: position 76,128 of record NZ_JBSGYT010000006.1, read on the forward strand.
GTTCCGGCGTCGACCTCGACGCGCGGGCCGCCGAGATCGAGCACGCGATGCGTTCCGAGCACAAGTCCACCTTCCGGGACCTGCTGGGCAGCCGCTTCGCCTTCCTGCCCATCGTCTGGATCGGCATCGGCCTCTCCGTCTTCCAGCAGCTCGTCGGCATCAACGTGATCTTCTACTACAGCTCCGCGCTGTGGCAGTCCGTCGGCATCGACCCGACCAGCTCGTTCCTGTACTCCTTCACCACCTCGATCATCAACATCATCGGCACGGTGATCGCGATGATCTTCGTGGACCGGCTCGGCCGCAAGCCGCTCGCCCTCATCGGCTCCGTCGGCATGGCGATCTCCCTCGGCTTCGCCGCGTGGGCGTTCTCGTACAAGGAGGGCACCGGCGACAACATCTCCATGCCCGACACCCAGGGCACGGTCGCGCTGGTCGCCGCGCACTCCTTCGTCCTCTTCTTCGCCCTGTCCTGGGGCGTGGTGGTCTGGGTGCTGCTCGGCGAGATGTTCCCCAACCGCATCCGCGCCGCCGCGCTCGGCGTCGCCGCCGCCGCCCAGTGGATCGCCAACTGGGTCATCACCGTCACGTTCCCGTCGCTGGCCGACTGGAGCCTGTCGGGCGCGTACGTCATCTACGCGGTCTTCGCCGCGCTCTCGATCCCGTTCATCCTCAAGTGGGTGCCGGAGACCAAGGGCAAGGCGTTGGAGGAGATGGGGTAACCATCCCCGCCACCACCCCCTCTCCTCTTACGACAGGCACTGCCCCGGCTCAGTCCTTGAGCCGGGGCAGTACCTGTTCGCACAGCAGTTGCAGGCTGCGCCACCCCTCGTCGACGGGCATTCCGCCGCACAGCGGGTGCAGCACCAGGTTCCCCGCCCCGCCCGCGCCGCGGGCGTACGCCACCGCCTGCTCCGGGGTCAGCACCCGGTACACGCCCTCCGCCCGCAGCTCCGCCACCGACCGTGCGGCCGAGCGCACCGCGCTGCGGATCTCCTTGGACTGCCAGGACGCGTACGTCCCCGCCTCGTGCAGGAAGCACTCGCCGTGCTCGGCCCAGACCCGGTCCGGGTCCTGCGCGATGTGCAGCAGCGGGGTCTCGGCGGCGGGCATCATGCAGAAGCCCTCCGTGCCGTACTCCGCCAGCTTCCCCCGGTAGTACGCCTCCAGCTCCGGGAGGTGCGCGCTGGGGAAGAACGGCAGCCCCAGCCGGGCCGCGCGCCGGGCCGCCGCCTCGGAGCTGCCGCCGACCAGCAGCAGCGGGTGCGGCCGGGTGAACGGCCGCGGGGTGACCCGTACCGTGCGGCCGCGGAAGACGAAGGGCTCGCCGGTCCACGCCTTGAGCAGGGTCTCCAGCAGTTCGTCCTGGAGCTTGCCGCGCCGGCCCCACTCCACCCCCTGCTGCTCGTACTCCTGCGGCCGGTAGCCGATGCCCGCGACGGTCACCAGCCGGCCGCCGCTCAGCAGGTCGAGGACGGCGATGTCCTCCGCCGCCTTCAGCGGGTCGTAGAGCGGTCCGATGATCGCCGAGACGGTGACCGCGATCCGGCGCGTGGCCCCGAACACGGCGCCCGCGAAGGCGAAGGGTGAGGGCAGCCAGTTGTTGCCGGTGCCGTGGTGCTCCTCCGTCTGGATGGTGTCGACCCCGCGGTCGTCCGCGTAATGGGCCATTTCCAGCGCGGCCCGGTAGCGGTCGCGCAGGCTGTCGGGGGTGCCGTTCGGGTCGACCAGATTGAACCGGGCCACGGTGATGGGCATGGCGCAGTCCCCCTTCGCCGGGTGGTTGGGCGGGCGAAGGGGGACGTTAGCTGACGTAGCGTCAGTTGGACAGGGATCCGGCGAGCGCCGGCTCCTGCGCCCCGGCCGCGCCGTCGACCGGCGCGGTGCGCGGCAGTGCGGCGTACAGCGCGCCGGAGGTGAGGACGCCGATCGCCCAGCCCAGCCCGTTCTGCCCGATCCAGCTCCCGGACAGCGGTCCGGCGAACCAGTCCACCTTCGTGAACAGCAGGCCCACCACCAGCGCCGCGCCCCAGGCCGTCATGGCCTGCCAGGCGAAACCGCCGCGGTACCAGTAGACGCTGCCCGGCGTCGTGTCCAGCAGCGCGGGGCCGTCGTAGGACGTGCGCCGCAGCATGTCCACGCCGAAGACGCCGATCCAGGCCGAGAAGGCCACGGCCAGCAGCGTCAGGAAGGAGATGAACGAGCCGAAGAAGCTCTTCGCGACCACCATCAGCAGGAAGCCGAACACCAGGCTGATGACGGCGTTGACGCTGACGGCCCAGGCGCGCGGCACCTTGATGCCCAGGGTCTGCGCGGTGAAGCCGGCCGAGTACATGGACATCGAGTTGATCAGCAGCATGCCGACGAGGGCGATCAGCAGGTACGGGACCGCCAGCCAGACCGGCAGCAGCTCGCCGATGAAGGAGACCGGGTCCGCGGCGGTGGCCAGGTCGGGGGTGCCGACCGCCATCACCGCGCCCATCAGCACCATGGGCAGGACGACGATCCCCGCGCCGCCGATCGTCGCGCCGACCATGCCCCTGGCGGAGGCGGTGCGCGGCAGGTAGCGGGTGAAGTCCGGGCCGGACGGTACCCAGCTGATGCCGCCGGCCGCGATCGTGCCGATGCCCGCGATCATCATGGCCGTGGAGCCGGCCGGCTTGTCGAAGACGGCGGCCCAGTCGGTCGTGAGGACCAGGTAGCCGAGCACCAGCACGCTGAACGCGCCGAAGAGGTACGTCGACCACTTGGAGCAGACCCGTAGCGCGTTGATGCCGAGCCCCGAGACCACGAACGTGCAGCTGACGAAGAACAGCAGCGTGACGACGATCAGCGGGGTGTTGGCCCGCACGCCGAAGAGGAGGTCGAGGACCGTCAGGACGGCGTAGGCGCCGCTCACCGCGTTGATGGTCTCCCAACCCCAGCGGGCCACCCAGATCAGCGCGCCGGGGAAGAGGTTGCCGCGCTGCCCGAACACGGCCCGTGAGAGCGCCATGCCGGGGGCGCCGCCGCGCTTGCCCGCGATCGAGATCAGCCCGACCATGCCGTACGAGACGACGGGTGCGGCGAGAGCGACGACGAGCACCTGCCAGATGTTCAGCTTGTTAGAGATCACCAGCCCCGCGCCCATGGTCAGCAGCAGCACGCTGATGTTGGCGGCGACCCAGGTGGGGACGAGTTCGCGGACGCGGCCGCCGCGCTCGCTGTCGGGAACGGGCTCCAGACCACGGGTCTCGACCGCGGACTCTGCGGGCTCGGCAGGCATGCACTACTCCGGGGGATGTGAGGGGAGTCGTACATCATCGTATTTTCGCCCGGAAAAGCACAAATTGAGGATTCGCGCCCCGGGCACAGCTCCGGCACGCGGGACCCGGAAGACCTCACGCCATACTGGGTGGGTTATGGAAATCCTCATTCTCGCTGTAGTCATCGCCCTGGTCGCGGTCGGCGCGATCAGCGGGCTCGTGGTCAGCAGCCGCAAGAAGAAGCAGCTGCCGCCCACGGCGCCGTCGAGCACGCCGACCATCACTGCCCCGCCCGCCGAACCGCAGGTGGGGGAGGACGCCGCACCGACGGCGGAAGAGCCGCGCCGCACGATCGAGGAGGTCGAGCTCCCCGACGCGCAGACCGCCGTCGAGTCGCCGGTCGCCGTCGAGGACCCCGTGGTCGGGCTGGCGCCCGCCCCCGAGATCGAGGTGCCAGAGCCCACCGCCGGCCGCCTGGTCCGGCTGCGCGCACGGCTCGCCCGTTCGCAGAACTCGCTCGGCAAGGGCCTGCTCACGCTGCTCTCCCGCGAGCACCTCGACGAGGACACCTGGGAGGAGATCGAGGAGACCCTCCTCATCGCCGACGTCGGTGTCGTACCGACCCAGGAGCTGGTCGACCGGCTCCGTGAGCGGGTCCGGGTGCTCGGTACCCGTACCCCCGCCGAGCTGCGCACCCTGCTGAAGGAGGAGCTGCTGACCCTGGTCGGCACGGACTTCGACCGCGCGGTGAAGACCGAGAGCGGTGTCGACACCCCCGGTGTCGTGATGGTCGTCGGCGTCAACGGCACCGGCAAGACCACGACGACCGGCAAGCTGGCCCGGGTCCTGGTCGCCGACGGCCGCAGCGTCGTGCTCGGCGCGGCCGACACCTTCCGCGCGGCCGCCGCCGACCAGCTGCAGACCTGGGGCGACCGGGTCGGCGCGCGCACCATCCGCGGCCCCGAGGGCGGCGACCCCGCGTCGATCGCCTACGACGCGGTCAAGGAGGGCATCGCCGAAGGCGCGGACGTCGTGCTCATCGACACCGCCGGCCGGCTGCACACCAAGACCGGGTTGATGGACGAGCTCGGCAAGGTCAAGCGCGTCGTGGAGAAGCACGGTCCGCTGGACGAGGTGCTGCTGGTCCTGGACGCGACGACCGGGCAGAACGGCCTGACCCAGGCGCGCGTCTTCGCCGAGGTCGTGGACATCACCGGCATCGTGCTGACCAAGCTCGACGGCACGGCCAAGGGCGGCATCGTCGTCGCCGTCCAGCGCGAGCTGGGCGTCCCGGTCAAGCTCATCGGCCTCGGCGAGGGCCCGGACGACCTGGCCCCCTTCGAGCCGGAGGCGTTCGTCGACGCCCTGATCGGCGACTGAGGCCCGCTCCCGCGCCGCCGTACGCGCGCCAGTGCCCCCGCATCCGGACCGGACGCGGGGGCACTGGCGTACGCGGGGGGTTCAGCGGCGGAAGCGGTGGCAGATGTACGCCAGCGTCCCCAGCAGCAGCCGGGCCTGCGGCGGCCCGCCCACGCAGTCGAGCGCGGGCGGGCGCAGCCAGCCGGCCGGGCCGAGGCCCGCGTGGTCGGAGGGCGGGGCGGTCAGGAAGGCGCCGCTGCCCAGGGCGCGCAGGTCAAGATCGGCGTCGTCCCAGCCCATCCGGTACAGCAGCTGCGGCAGCCCGGCCGCCGCGCCCGGAGCAACGAAGAACTGCGCCCGGCCGTCCGGGGTCACCGTGACCGGCCCGAGCGGCAGGCCCATCCGCTCCAGCCGGACCAGCGCGCGCCGGCCGGCTTCCTCGGACACCTCGATGACGTCGAAGACGCGGCCGACGGGGAGCAGGATCGCGGCGCCCGGGTACCCGTCCCAGATCTCGGCGACCTCGTCCAGGGTCGCTCCCGCGGGCACGGTGGGCGCGAAGTCCAGCGGGTGCGCCCCCGGCGTGCGGCAATTCGTATGACCGCAGGAGCAGTCGCGGCCGGGTGCCGCGGCGCGGGCGCCCGGGACCGCGTCCCAGCCCCACAGCCCGGTGTACTCGGCCACCGCCGTGCTCTCCGAGGACCGTCCGCGCCGCCGCGAGCCGGAACGGAACTCCTTGGTGCTGCGGCTGCCGCCGATCGTGAAGCCCATGCCCATGCCCCCTCCAACGGGTCGGACGCGCCGGTGGTTACGACGCCGGCGAGACCTGCTGTCCGGTGGGGCGGAGTGCGGCTTCCGGCGGGGCTGCCCGGCGCACTCCTCGCCGCGCGCGCCCCGGCCGCACTCCCGTCCAACCATTCCGTTTCGCCTTCCTGTCAAGTGAATCGCGCCTGGCCGGTGGCGAGTTCATTCGAAGGGGTGGCGAATGGTGGCGTTTCCACGGCCGGTCTCGCCCGAGGGGTGATCGTAGGATTACTTTCGGTGCACGAACCCCCGTGGCGAGCCCATCCGTGCGTATGCCGGAGGCAATGCGTGAAGGACTTGTGAAGTCCCTGGCGGTGGGCGCCGTTCCGGTCAGGGTTTGTGCGGAAGAGGCTTAACGGATGGGGGCGTTCCAGTGAGCGGCAACGACGCAAGCGGAACGAACGGGCAGTCGCCCGCGACTTCGGAGGCGTCCGCAGAGACCGTCCGCAACGAACAGCTGACCTCCTGGTTCGTGCGCAGCGGCTGGTCCAAGGGCGAACTCGCCCGCCAGGTCAACCGCCGGGCCCGCCAGATGGGCGCCCACCACATCAGCACCGACACCTCGCGGGTGCGCCGCTGGCTCGACGGGGAACAGCCCCGCGAACCCGTCCCGCGCATCCTGTCCGAGCTGTTCTCCGAACGCTTCGGCTCCGTCGTCGCCATCGAACAGCTCGGCCTGCGCACCGCGCACCAGACCCCCTCCGTCTCCGGGGTCGACCTGCCCTGGGCCGGACCGCAGACGGTCGAGCTGCTCAGCGAGTTCTCCCGCAGCGACCTGATGCTGGCCCGCCGCGGCTTCCTGGGGACCTCGCTCGCCCTCTCCGCCGGCCCCGCCCTCATCGAGCCCATGCAGCGCTGGCTCGTCCCGGTCCCGGCCGCCGACCCCGGACCGCGCGCCGAGGGCGGGCCGACGGCGCCCACCGCGAGCTACCGGCCGGCCGGGCTCTCCGATCCGGAACTCGACCTGCTCGAAGCCACCACCGTCATGTTCCGCCAGTGGGACGCCCAGTGCGGCGGCGGACTGCGGCGCAAAGCGGTCGTCGGACAGCTCCACGAAGTCACCGACCTGCTCCAGGAGAGCCACCCGGCGCCCGTCATGAAGCGCCTGTTCAAGGTCGCCGCCGAGCTCGCCGAACTGGCCGGCTGGATGAGCTACGACATCGGACTGCACCCCACCGCGCAGAAGTACTTCGTCCTCGCGCTGCACGCCGCCAAGGAGGGCGGCGACAAGCCGCTCGGTTCCTACATCCTCTCCAACATGGGCCGCCAGATGATCCACCTTGGGCGCCCCGAGGACGCCCTGGAACTCATCCACCTCGCCCAGTACGGAAGCCGCGACTGCGCCGGGCCCCGCACCCAGGCCATGCTGTATGCGATGGAGGCCCGCGCGTACGCCAACATGGGCCAGCCCAGCCGCTGCAAGCGCGCCGTGCGGATGGCCGAGGACACCTTCGGCGACGTCGGCCTCGGCGGCGAGCCCGAGCCCGACTGGATCCGCTTCTTCTCCGAGGCCGAGCTCAACGGCGAGAACTCCCACTCCTTCCGGGACCTGGCCTACGTGGCCGGCCGAAGCCCGACCTACGCCTCCCTCGCCGAGCCCGTCATGGAACGCGCCGTCGAGCTGTTCGCCAAGGACCCCGAGCACCAGCGCTCGTACGCCCTGAACCTCATCGGCATGGCCACGGTCCACCTCCTCCAGCGCGAGCCCGAGCAGGCGACCGTTCTCGTCGACCAGGCCCTCGACGTGGCGCGAAAAGTACGGTCCGAACGGGTGAACACCCGCCTGCGCAAGACCGTCGACACCGCGGCCCGTGAGTACGGCGACGTCGCCGACGTGGTCCGGCTGACCGATCACCTCGCCTCCCGGCTCCCCGAAGCGGCGGAGGCCGTCTGACGGCCCTGGCAGCCGTCCATCCGAGCCCCGGCCGCGGCGGCCGACCCCGTGAAGCCCGATCAGGCTCCCCCAGCCAGGCCACCCGGGTCGCCGCCGCGGCCGGTCCCTTCCTCTCGCGCCTGACCGTCGGCGCGTTCACCGCGCCGTAACAGGCACGACCCCTTCGTCACCGGTGCGAAACATCGAGCGGCGGCGCCGGAAACCGGGCTGCGCGAATCTCAGGGGCATTAACCGGCCAGCCTCTAGGCCCACACCAGCAGGCCTTATGCCCCGCGCCGCTTAGGTAGCCACGATCGCCCGCACGCGAACGTACCGACGACGAGGAGACGCCGATGGCATCAGCCATCACGACCCTCGCGGCAGACGCCCCGACCCTCTCTGCCGCGAACACCGGGTTCATGCTCATCTGCTCCGCCCTGGTCATGCTGATGACCCCGGGACTCGCCTTCTTCTACGGAGGCATGGTCCGCGTCAAGAGCAGCCTCAACATGCTCATGATGAGCTTCATCAGCCTCGGGATCGTCACGATCCTGTGGGTCCTCTACGGCTTCAGCCTCGCCTTCGGGACGGACGCGGGCTCGCTGATCGGCTGGAACTCCGACTACGTCGGACTCAGCGGCATCGGCATCACCGAGCTCTGGGACGGCTACACCATCCCGGTCTACGTCTTCGCCGTCTTCCAGCTGATGTTCGCCGTCATCACCCCGGCCCTGATCAGCGGCGCACTCGCCGACCGCGTCAAGTTCAGCGCCTGGGCCCTGTTCACCGCCCTGTGGGTGAGCCTCGTCTACTTCCCCGTCGCCCACTGGGTCTGGGGCACGGGAGGCTGGCTCTTCGAACTCGGCGTCATCGACTTCGCGGGCGGCACCGCCGTCCACATCAACGCCGGCGCCGCCGCCCTCGGGGTGATCCTCGTCATCGGCAAGCGCGTCGGCTTCAAGAAGGACCTGATGCGCCCGCACAGCCTTCCGCTGGTCATGCTGGGCGCCGGTCTCCTCTGGTTCGGCTGGTTCGGCTTCAACGCCGGCTCCTGGCTCGGCAACGACGACGGCGTCGGCGCCGTCATGTTCGTCAACACCCAGGTCGCCACCGCCGCCGCCATGCTGGCCTGGCTCGGCTACGAGAAGCTGCGCCACGGCTCCTTCACCACCCTCGGCGCCGCCTCCGGCGCGGTCGCGGGCCTCGTCGCGATCACCCCCTCCGGCGGCTCCTGCTCCCCGCTCGGCGCGATCGCCATCGGCGCCATCGCCGGCGTCGTCTGTGCCATGGCGGTCGGCCTGAAGTACCGGTTCAACTTCGACGACTCCCTCGACGTGGTCGGCGTCCACCTCGTCGGCGGGGTCATCGGCTCCCTCCTCGTCGGCCTCTTCGCCACCGGCGGCGTCCAGTCCGACGTGGCCGGCCTCTTCTACGGCGGCGGTTTCACGCAGCTCGGCAAGCAGGCCATCGGTGTCTTCGCCGTCCTCGCCTACTCTCTCCTCGCGTCCGCGATCCTCGCCTTCCTGCTCGACAAGACGATCGGGATGCGGGTCACCGAGGACGCCGAGGTCTCCGGCATCGACCAGGTCGAGCACGCCGAGACCGCGTACGACTTCAGCGGGGCAGGCGGCGGCGCCTCCTCCCGGAGCACCGTCGCACCCGCCCACGTTGCCGCCGCGACCAAGAAGGTTGACGCATGAAGCTGATCACCGCGATCGTCAAGCCGCACCGGCTCGACGAGATCAAGGACGCCCTCCAGCGGTTCGGCGTCCAGGGACTCACGGTCTCCGAGGCCAGCGGCTACGGCCGCCAGCGCGGACACACCGAGGTCTACCGGGGCGCCGAGTACACCGTGGACCTCGTCCCGAAGATCCGCATCGAGGTGGTCGTCGAGGACGACTCGGCCGACGACGTGATGAACGTGCTGGTCACCGCGGCCCACACCGGCAAGATCGGTGACGGCAAGGTGTGGAGCGTGCCGGTGGACTCGATCATCAGGGTCCGCACCGGCGAGCGCGGCGCTGACGCGCTCTAGGCGACGGGAGCCCCGGGTGACGAGTGTGGAGCACACGACCGCCGAGCCGTCCGATCCGGACGGCCCGGGACCCGGCGGCTACGCCGCGGCCCGGCTGCGACTCCTCCAGGAGGAGTCGCGGTCCGGGCCCTCCCGGCGTTCCGCCCTGTCCGCAGTGACCGACGACTGGCTGAACGCCCTGTTCGCGCGGGCCGTACGGGAGACCGGTGTCCGCGGCGCGGCGCTCGTCGCCGTCGGCGGCTACGGCCGCGCCGAACTCTCCCCCCGCAGCGACCTCGACCTGCTGCTCCTGCACGACGGCAAGGCGGACACCAAGGCGCTGAGCGCCCTCGCCGACCGCCTCTGGTACCCGGTGTGGGACCTGGGAGTGGCCCTGGACCACTCGGTACGCACCCCCGGCGAGGCCCGCAAGACCGCCGCCGAGGACCTCAAGGTGCAGCTCGGGCTGCTCGACGCGCGGCCCGTCGCCGGTGACGCGGGACTCCTCGCCGGGCTGCGCACCTCCGTCCTGGCGGACTGGCGCAACCAGGCCGGCAAACGGCTCCCGCAGCTGCACGCCCTGTGCCGGGAGCGGGCCGAGAAGGCCGGGGAGCTGCGCTTCCTGCTGGAGCCCGACCTCAAGGAGGCCCGCGGCGGGCTCCGCGACGCCGCCGCCCTGCGGGCCGTCGCCGCGTCGTGGCTGGCCGACGCCCCGCGCGAGGGGCTGGCCGAGGCCCGGCGGCGGCTGCTCGACGCCCGCGACGCCCTGCACCTGGTGACGGGCCGGGCCACCGACCGGCTCGCCCTCCAGGAGCAGGACCAGGTCGCCGGCCGGCTGGGGCTGCTGGACGCGGACGCGCTGCTGCGCGAGGTGTACGAGGCCGCGCGGGTCATCTCGTACGCCGCGGACGTCACCTGGCGGGAGGTCGGCCGGGTACTGCGCTCCCGGGCGGCCCGGCCGAGGTTGCGCGGACTGCTGCTGGGCGCCCGCGGGCCCGCCGTGGAGCGGGCACCGCTGGCCGAGGGCGTCGTGGAGTCCGACGGGGAGGCCGTCCTGGCCCTCGCCGCCCGGCCCGACCGGGACCCGGTGCTGGCGCTGCGCTTCGGGGCGGCCGCCGCGCAGGCGGGCCTGCCCGTCTCGCTGCACTCCGTACGCCGCCTCGCCGCCCAGGGCAAGGCGCTGCCCGTGCCCTGGCCGGCCGAGGCGCGGGAACAGCTGGTCACGCTGCTCGGGGCGGGCGAGCCGACGGTCGGGGTGTGGGAGGCGCTCGAAGCCGAGGGGCTGATCACCCGGCTGCTGCCCGACTGGGAGCGGGTGCGCTGCCGGCCGCAGCGCAACCCCGTGCACACCTGGACGGTGGACCGGCACCTGGTGGAGACGGCGGTCCGGGCCGCCGCCCTCACCCGCCGCGTCAGCCGCCCCGACCTGCTCCTGATGGCCGCCCTGCTCCACGACATCGGCAAGGGGTGGCCCGGCGACCACTCGGTGGCGGGGGAGACCATCGCCCGGGACATGGCCGCCCGCGTCGGCTTCGACGCTGAGGACGTGGCGGTGCTCGGCGCCCTCGTACGCCACCACCTGCTGCTCATCGACACCGCCACCCGGCGCGACCTGGACGACCCGGCCACCGTGCGCACCGTCGCCGAGGCAGTCGGCTCGGCGGGCACCCTGGAACTCCTGCACGCCCTGACCGAGGCCGACGCGCTGGCCACCGGCCCGGCGGCCTGGAGCGCCTGGCGGGGCTCCCTCGTGGCGGACCTGGTGTCCCGGGTCGGGGCGGTCCTCCAGGGCGCGGCCCCCGCCGCCACCGAGCTGGGCATCCCGGTCACCGACCAGGAACGCCTGGCGGTGGAGGCGCTGCGCACCGGAGAGCCGGTCCTGGCCCTGGAGGCGCGCCACGAGGAGGACGCGGTCGGGGTGGACCTGGTCGTCGCCGTCCCCGACCAGCCCGGGGTGCTGCCCGCCCTGGCCGGGGTGCTGGCGCTGCACCGGCTGACGGTCCGGGCGGCCGACCTGCGGTCGCTGGAGCTGCCGGACCGGCTGGGGGAGGTGCTGGTGTTCCGCTGGCGGGTCGCCGCCGAGTACGGGGCCCTGCCGGAGGCGGCCCGGCTGCGCACCGACCTGGTCCGGGCGCTGGACGGTTCGCTGGACGTCCCGGCGAAGCTGGCCGACCGCGAGGCGGCGTACCCGCGGCGGCGCGGGGTGGTCCCGCCGCCGCCCCGGGTGGCGGTGATGCCGGACGCGTCCTCGCTGGCCACCGTCCTGGAGGTGCGGGCCCCCGACGCCGTGGGGCTGTTGCACCGGATCGGCCGGGCGCTGGACGCGGGCGGCGTCCGGGTCCGCAGCGCACACGTCTCGACCCTCGGCGCGAACGCGGTGGACACCCTGTACGTGGTCGACCCGGACGGCAAACCCCTGCCGCCCCGCGCCGCCGGCGCCCTGGCGGCGGCGATCGAGGCGGCCCTGCGCTGAGCCCGCCCCGGGGGCAGGCCCCGGACCGGAGCCGGACCGCAGGGCCCACCACCGGGAAAGGGCCGATACCCTGGGGGACGACCACACGCCCCCGACCCGAGGAATCGCGACCACCGTGTTCGATACGCTTTCCGACCGCCTCAGCGCGACCTTCAAGTCCCTCCGGGGCAAAGGCCGCCTCTCCGAGCAGGACATCGACGCTGCGGCGCGGGAAATCCGTATCGCCCTCCTCGAGGCCGACGTCGCGCTCCCCGTCGTCCGTTCCTTCATCGCCAACGTCAAGGAACGCGCCCGCGGCGAAGAGGTCAGCAAGGCGCTGAACCCCGGCCAGCAGGTGCTCAAGATCGTCAACGACGAGCTCGTGTCGATCCTCGGCGGCGAGACCCGCCGCCTGCGCTTCGCCAAGACCGCGCCGACCGTCATCATGCTCGCCGGTCTCCAGGGTGCCGGTAAGACCACCCTCGCCGGAAAGCTCGGCCTCTGGCTCAAGGGGCAGGGCCACGCCCCGCTCCTCGTCGCGTGTGACCTCCAGCGCCCCAACGCCGTCAACCAGCTCAGCGTCGTCGCCGAGCGCGCCGGCGTCGCGGTCTACGCGCCGCAGCCCGGCAACGGCGTCGGTGACCCGGTCCAGGTCGCCAAGGACTCCATCGAGTACGCCCGTACGAAGCAGTACGACATCGTCATCGTCGACACCGCCGGCCGCCTCGGTATCGACCAGGAGCTGATGCAGCAGGCCGCGGACATCCGTGACGCCGTCAGCCCCGACGAGATCCTCTTCGTCGTCGACGCCATGATCGGCCAGGACGCGGTCAACACCGCCGAGGCCTTCCGCGACGGCGTCGGCTTCGACGGCGTCGTGCTCTCCAAGCTCGACGGCGACGCCCGGGGCGGTGCCGCGCTCTCCATCGCGCACGTCACCGGCAAGCAGATCATGTTCGCCTCGAACGGCGAGAAGCTCGACGAGTTCGACGCCTTCCACCCCGACCGCATGGCGGGCCGGATCCTCGACATGGGTGACATGCTCACCCTCATCGAGCAGGCCGAGAAGACCTTCTCGCAGGCCGAGGCCGAGAAGATGGCGGCCAAGCTGGCGAAGGGCCCGAAGGAGTTCACGCTCGACGACTTCCTGGCCCAGATGGAGCAGGTCCGCAAGATGGGCTCCATCTCCAAGCTGCTCGGCATGCTGCCGGGCATGGGGCAGATCAAGGACCAGATCAACAACATCGACGAGCGCGACGTCGACCGCACCGCCGCGATCATCAAGTCGATGACCCCGGCGGAGCGCCAGGACCCGCACATCATCAACGGCTCCCGCCGCGCCCGTATCGCCAAGGGTTCCGGCGTCGAGGTCAGCGCCGTCAAGAACCTCGTCGAGCGGTTCTTCGACGCGCGCAAGATGATGTCCCGCATGGCCCAGGGCGGCGGGATGCCGGGCATGCCCGGCATCCCGGGGATGGGCGGCGGCCCCGGCCGGCAGAAGAAGCAGGTCAAGCAGGCCAAGGGCAAGCGCAAGAGCGGCAACCCGATGAAGCGCAAGGAAGAGGAGGCCGCGGCAGCGGCCCGGCGCGAGCAGGGGCCGCAGGCCGTCGAGCCGGCCGTCGGCGGCAACCCGTTCGGGCTGCCCGCGGGCGGGGCCCAGCCGGGCCAGGACTTCGACCTTCCGGACGAGTTCAAGAAGTTCATGAAGTAACGGCGGCGCGGCGCGCGCGGCGTCGTACGCAAGGGCCCTGGCCGGCCCGGGAGTGACCAGCCGGCCGGGGCCCCGCGTCGTTCCGGGCTGCGGCTCCCCGGGGGCAATCGTCCGGTATCTCCCTTATGGTCGGCCGGGAGGACGGCAGAAGGAGGCCCCGTGCCCAGCCCCACCCCCGCACCGCCCCGCGACCGGGCCGACACTCCCTGGCGTTCCGAGGGCGCGCCGCCCACCCCACCGCCGAGGAAGCGGATGGCCGGCGGATGGCGCGGGCTGATCCTCGTGGCCCTGATCGTCTTCCTGATCACCAACCTGGTGCTGTCGTTCTTCAACGAGGGTGACGAGCCGACCGTCTCCTACACCGAGTTCAGCAAGCAGGTCGCGAACGGCAACGTCTCGAAGATCTACTCCAAGGGCGACGCCATCCAGGGGCAGCTCAAGGCCAAGGCGCCGATGCCGGACGGCGGCGAGGGCCACTACACCAAGTTCGTCACCCAGCGCCCGGCCTTCGCCGACGACGACCTGTGGGCCAACCTCACCAAGCACCAGGTGACGGTGACCGCCTCGCCCGTCGTCGTCCAGCGCAGCTTCCTCGCCAACCTCCTGCTCTCGCTCGCGCCGATGCTGCTGCTGGTCGTGCTGTGGGTGCTCATCGCCCGCCGGATGGGCTCCACCATGGGCGGCGGCCTCGGCGGGCTGGGCCGCAAGACGCCGCCCAAACCGGTGGAGCTGGAGGCGGGCGCCAAACGCACCACCTTCGAGGACGTCGCGGGCATCGACGAGGTCCAGGGCGAGCTCCACGACGTCGTCGACTTCCTCAAGAACCCGCAGGCGTACCGGAAGATGGGCGCCCGCATGCCCGGCGGGGTGCTCCTCGCCGGTCTCCCCGGCACCGGCAAGACCCTCCTCGCCCGGGCCGTCGCCGGAGAGGCCGGGGTCCCCTTCTTCTCGGCCTCCGCCTCCGAGTTCATCGAGATGATCGTCGGCGTCGGTGCGTCGCGCGTCCGCGAACTCTTCACCGAGGCGCGCAAGGTCGCCCCCGCGATCATCTTCATCGACGAGATCGACACCATCGGGCGCGTGCGCGGCGCGGGCGGCGGACTCGGCGGCCACGACGAACGCGAACAGACGCTGAACCAGATCCTCACCGAGATGGACGGCTTCTCCGGCTCCGAGGGGGTGGTCGTCCTCGCCGCCACCAACCGCGCCGACGTGCTGGACCCGGCACTGACCCGGCCCGGCCGCTTCGACCGGCTGGTGCAGGTCTCGCCGCCCGACAAGAGCGGCCGCGAGGCCATCCTGCGCATCCACACCCGCGACATCCCGCTTGCCGACGGAGTGGACCTCGGCCGGGTCGCCAGTACGACACCCGGCATGACCGGCGCCGAGCTGGCCAACCTCGCCAACGAGGCCGCCCTGCTGGCCGTCAAGCGCAAGCAGTCGCAGGTCACCCAGGCCGACCTGTCCGAGGCCCTGGAGAAGGTGCAGCTCGGCGCCGAACGCCCGCTCGTCATGCCGCTGGAGGAACGGCGCCGCACGGCCTACCACGAGAGCGGCCACGCCCTGCTGGGCATGCTCCAGCCGGGCGCCGACCCCGTCCGCAAGATCACCATCGTCCCGCGCGGCCGGGCCCTGGGCGTCACCCTCTCCACTCCGGACGCCGACCGCTACGCCTATACGGAGCCCTACCTGCGCGGGCGCATCATCGGCGCCCTCGGCGGCATGGCCGCCGAACAGGTCGTCTACGACGTGATCACCACGGGCGCCGAGAACGACCTCGAACAGGTCACCGGCCTCGTGCGCGGCATGGTCGGCCGGTGGGGCATGAGCGAACGGGTGGGCCGGCTGACCGCCATCCCCTCCGACGCACAGAGCGCGTACGGGCTCTCGGCCGCGCCCGCGACGCTGGATGCCGTCGACGCCGAGATGCGGCGGATCGTCGACGAGTGCTACGTCGAGGCCTGCCGCCTGCTGCGGGAGCACCGCTCGCAGCTCGACGACCTCGCCGAGGCGCTGCTCGCGGCCGAGACCCTGGACGAACCCGCCGCCTACGCCGCCGCGGGCATCCCCCGCCTGTCGAAGTAGCCGCCCCCGGAACCCGCGGGGCGCCCGGCTAACGGACCCGGGCGATCACGTAGCGGAAGATGTTCGGCAGCCACACGGCGCCGTCCGGCCGCTCGTACGGGTGAAGCGCCTCGGTCAGCTCCTTCTCCACCTGCGCCGGGTCGCAGGCGCACTCGTACAGCCCCGTCGACAGCAGCCCGCGTACCGCGCTGTCCACATCCGCGTAGCCGAACGGGCAGAACACCCGCCCCGAGCCGTCCGGCACCAGCCCGGCGCCCGCCGCCACCGCGTCCAGGTCCCGCGGCGACGGGCCGCCGCCCAGCACCGCCGGAACGGTGCACCGCTCCGCCGGCCCCCAGCCGGCCAGGACCACCGCCCCGCCCCGGCGGACCGCCGGCAGGGCCGCGGCCAGCGCCTCGGGGCCCGGCGAGAACGCCAGCAGCACGTCGTACGGCCGCGCGGCGGACGGCGGATCCGCCCGCACCTCCAGCAGCCGCTCCCGGGCCAGCGCACGGCGCGCCGCGTCCGCTTCCACGCCCGTGACGGCGGCGCCGCGCCGCTGCGCCAGCAGGAGGGCCAGCCCGGCCCCGCACCCCAGGCCGAGCAGCCGGGCCCCGGGCCCGACCTCCAGCCGGTCGTAGACCGCCTCGTACAGCGGTACCAGCATCCGTTCCTGGATCTCCGCCCAGTCCCGGGCGACGAGCGTCGTCGTCGGCATCGGTGTCATCGAAAGAGCGCTCCTGATTCCATGTCGCCCCCTACGGGTTTCCCCGAGCCCCCGTTGCCAGGGAACTCCCCATCGGCCCCCGCGTCCAGAGGAGTGCGCCACCCGATTCACGCATCGAGGGCCCGGCGCCGTACCATTCGCGCCATGGCAAAGGCACCCGTTCTCACCCCGCAGGCGGAGGATTTCCCCCGCTGGTACCAGGATCTGATCAACAAGGCCGAGCTGGCCGACAACGGTCCGGTACGCGGCACCATGGTCATCCGGCCGTACGGCTACGGGCTGTGGGAGCGGATGCAGCAGGAGATGGACGCGCGCATCAAGGACGCGGGCGCCCAGAACGCGTACTTCCCGCTGTTCATCCCGCAGTCGTACCTGACGAAGGAAGCCGAGCACGTCGAGGGCTTCGCCCCCGAGCTCGCGGTCGTCACGCACGGCGGCGGCAAGGAGCTGGAGGAGCCGGTCGTCGTCCGGCCCACCTCCGAGACGATCATCAACGACTACTTCTCCAAGTGGGTCCAGAGCTACCGGGACCTGCCCCTGCTGATCAACCAGTGGGCCAACGTGGTCCGCTGGGAGATGCGCCCGCGCGTGTTCCTCCGTACGAGCGAGTTCCTCTGGCAGGAGGGCCACACCGCCCACGCCACGTACGAGGACGCCCGTGAGTACGCGGCGCGCATCCACCGGGACGTGTACGGCGACTTCATGACGAACGTGCTCGGCATCGACGTCGTGCTCGGCCGCAAGACGGCCAAGGAGCGCTTCGCCGGCGCCATCAACACCCTCACGCTGGAGGGGATGATGGGCGACGGCAAGGCGCTCCAGCTGGGCACGAGCCACGAACTGGGCACCAACTTCGCCAAGGCCTTCAACACCCAGTACCTGTCGAAGGAAGGCAAGCAGGAGCTCGTCTGGCAGACCTCGTGGGGCGTCTCGACCCGCATGGTCGGCGGCCTGATCATGTCCCACGGCGACGACAACGGCCTGCGGGTGCCGCCGCGCCTCGCGCACGTCCAGGTCGTCGTCATGGCGATCAAGGGCGACGAGGCCGTGGCCAAGGTCCGTGAGCTGGGGGCGCAGCTGAAGGCCGCCGGGATCCGGGTCCAGGTCGACGACCGCGTGGACACGCCCTTCGGGCGCCGCGCCGTGGACTGGGAGCTCAAGGGCGTACCGGTGCGCGTCGAGATCGGCCCGCGCGACCTGGAGAACGGCACCGCGATGCTGGCCCGCCGGATCCCCGGCGGCAAGGAGGCCGTGCAGATCTCCGCGCTGGCCGACCTGCTGCCCAAGGTGCTGGAGGAGGACCAGGCGCAGTTGCTGCGCGAGTCCCGCGAGCGCCGGGAGGCCCGTACCTCGGACGTCGCGACGATCGAGGAGGCCGCAGAGGCCGCCGTCGCCGGCGGCTGGGCCCGCATGCCGTGGGCGGACCTGGGCCCCGAGGGCGAGGCGAAGCTGGCCGAGCAGGCCGTGTCAGTGCGCTGCCTGATCGCCGAGGACGGCTCGGTTCCGGAGGCGGACGACGCCCCGGGCACCCTGGCCATCGTGGCGCGCTCGTACTGATCGCCCGTTGTTCGCTCCTGCGCCCCCGGCGTGCGGTTTCCTCTGCGCGCCGGGGGCGTAGCCGTCATTACGTACCGACTCCTCCGGGGATATGCGCACCCGTCCTCGTCGCGACGCATCAGACTGAACTGACTGGTACGTGCAAAAAATTTGGAATGGCCCGGAATCGGAACACCGGGGCACCCCGGCTCGTTGTCACGACGTGAGCACGACACCACCTGTTCTCGCCGCAGAGCTGGCGCAGGCGTGGGCCGATATTCAGCGGTACCACCCCGAGCTGCCTGACCTTGCCGCGCCCGAGTCCCTGATCGGAGAGTCGTCGTCCGCATGTGGCGCCGAGCTCTCCTTCGAGCGACTGCTGCACGAGGCAGTCCACGGCATCGCAGCCGCCCGTGGAGTCCGCGACACCTCGCGGGCCGGCCGCTACCACAACCGCAGATTCCTCGCGATCGCCGAGGAGATGGGGCTGGACCACTCCGAAGAGCCGCACGCCAGCAGCGGCTTCTCACTGGTCTCGCTCAGCCCCGAGGCGAAGAAGCGCTACCGCCCCACCATGGAGCGGCTGCAGCGGGCCCTCAAGGCGCACACGGTCGCCACGGCCGCCGACACCAAGCGCAGCTTCCGCGGACCGGCCGCCCGGCACGGCTCCTCCGGCGGCGGTGTCCGGGTCAAGGCCGTCTGCGACTGCGGGCGCAACGTGCGGGTCGTCCCGTCGGTGCTGGCCCAGGCGCCCATCGTCTGCGGTGGCTGCATGAAGCCCTTCCGCATCCCCGAGGTGGCCGTCTCGGCCGCCGCCTCCTGAGCCGGAGGAGCGGTCGCGGCGGGCTGCCGTGCGGGCGGTCGCCCCGCCGGGCCGGTGTGCCCGCGCCCGTCCGGCCGCGGGCGGGCTCCGTGGTGTCCGGCCCCCCGCTTCCGCCGGGCCCCTGTCGGCCGAGCCCGCCGCAGGCATGTGGCACAATGGCTAGCTGTACTCGACAGTCGCACAGGACCCCTCTCTCCTCCGGCTGACGCGTCCATCGGGCACCCGAGTACCGCAACCCCACGTGGCATCTCATGTGCCCAACCACGTCAAGTTCAGGAGACACCACTCCAGTGGCAGTCAAGATCAAGCTCAAGCGCCTCGGCAAGATTCGCCAGCCGCACTACCGCATCATCGTCGCCGACGCCCGCACCCGCCGGGACGGTCGCGCGATCGAGGAGATCGGTATCTACCAGCCGACCTACAACCCGTCGCGCATCGAGGTCAACGCCGAGCGTGCGCAGTACTGGCTGTCCGTCGGCGCCCAGCCCACCGAGGCTGTGCTCGCCATCCTGAAGCTGACCGGTGACTGGCAGGCCCACAAGGGTCTCCCCGCCCCCGCGCCGCTCCTGCAGCCGGAGACGAAGGAGAGCAAGCGTCGCTCCTTCGACGAGTTCGCCAAGGCCCTCGAGGGCATCGGCGAGGGCAAGGGAGAGGCCATCACCCAGAAGGCCAAGAAGGCCGACAAGAAGGCGGACGAGGCTGAGGCCGCCGCCGAGTCGACCGAGGCCTGATCATGCTCGAGGAGGCTCTTGAGCACCTCGTGAAGGGCATTGTGGACAACCCCGACGAAGTGCAGGTCGCCTCGCGCAACCTGCGCCGCGGACAGGTGCTCGAGGTCCGGGTCCACCCGGACGACCTCGGGAAGGTGATCGGCCGCAACGGCCGCACCGCACGTGCGCTGCGTACCGTCGTGGGCGCCATCGGCGGCCGGGGGATCCGGGTCGACCTCGTCGACGTGGACCAGGTCCGCTGAACAGTTGAACCACCGGCACGGGCCGGGGAGGGGCGCATGCGCCCTTTCCCGGCCCGAGTCGTTTCCGCCCGGGTGCGAGAGCGACCATGGACGGGGCAACCACGACGGAGAGGTGCCACCCCGCGAGAGCGGCGGCGGTACGGCCGCAAGAGGGAGAGACAAGACAGTGCAGCTGGTAGTCGCGCGGATCGGCCGCGCCCACGGGATCAAGGGTGAGGTCACCGTCGAGGTGCGGACCGACGAGCCCGAACTGCGGCTCGCGCCGGGCGCGGTGCTCCAGACCGAGCCGGCGGCCACGGGCCCGCTGACCATCGAGACGGGCCGGGTGCACAGCGGGCGGCTGCTGCTGCGCTTCGAGGGCGTGAAGGACCGCACCGGTGCCGAGGCGCTGCGCAACACCCTGCTCATCGCCGACGTGGACCCCGCGGAGCTGCCCGAGGAGCCCGACGAGTACTACGACCACCAGCTGATGGACCTGGACGTGGTGCTGGAGGACGGTACGGAGATCGGCCGGATCACCGAGATCTCGCACCTGCCCTCCCAGGACCTGTTCATCGTGGAGCGGCCCGACGGCACCGAGGTGATGATCCCCTTCGTCGAGGAGATCGTCGCCGAGATCGACCTGGAGGAGCAGCGCTGCGTCATCACGCCGCCGCCCGGGCTGATCGACGACCGCGCCGAGGTCGTGTCCAGCCGGGACGCCGGGGCCGAGGACGACGGAGCCGCCGGGGACGACGCCTGATGCGTCTCGACGTCGTCACGATCTTTCCCGAGTACCTGGAGCCGCTGAACGTCTCCCTCGTCGGCAAGGCGCGGGCGCGCGGCCAGCTCGACGTCCACGTGCACGACCTGCGGGACTGGACGTACGACCGCCACAACACGGTCGACGACACCCCCTACGGCGGCGGTCCCGGCATGGTCATGAAGACCGAGCCGTGGGGCGAGGCCCTGGACGCGGCACTGGCCGACGGGTACGAGGCCGGCGCCCACGGCCCGGTCCTGGTCGTCCCCACCCCCAGCGGGCGTCCGTTCACCCAGGAACTGGCCGTCGAGCTGTCCGAGCGGCCGTGGCTGATCTTCACTCCGGCCCGGTACGAGGGCATCGACCGCCGCGTGATGGACGAGTACGCGACGCGGATGCCGGTGTACGAGGTCTCCATCGGCGACTACGTCCTGGCGGGCGGCGAGGCGGCCGTCCTCGTCATCACCGAGGCCGTGGCCCGGCTGCTGCCCGGGGTGCTCGGCAACGCCGAATCGCACCGGGACGACTCGTTCGCGCCCGGTGAGATGGCGAACCTGCTGGAGGGGCCCGTCTACACCAAGCCCCCGCAGTGGCGCGGCCGGGGCATCCCCGACGTCCTGCTGAGCGGCCACCACGGGAAGATCGCCCGGTGGCGGCGGGACGAGGCCTTCCGCAGGACCGCCCGCAACCGCCCCGACCTGATCGAGCGCTGCGAGGCCTCCGCCTTCGACAAGAAGGACCGGGAGACCCTGAGTCTGCTGGGCTGGGAGCCGACCGTCGACGGCCGGTTTTGGCGTAGGCCGCAGACCGTGGAAGAATAGGCGGCTGTTGTGTGCTCGCGTACGCCCCTGCCACAGGGGGACCGTCGTCCGCGAGCGGCGCAGCTCCCGAATTCTCTACGGAAATCCGCACCGGCGGCCTGTGGCGTCGTGCGAAGAAAGCAGACGAAGAACATGTCTCACCTGCTCGATGGCGTCAACGCCGCCTCGGTCCGCTCCGACGTCCCGGCCTTCCGCCCGGGTGACACGATCAACGTGCACGTCCGCGTCATCGAGGGCAACCGCTCCCGCATCCAGCAGTTCAAGGGTGTTGTCATCCGTCGCCAGGGCTCTGGCGTCTCCGAGACCTTCACCGTTCGCAAGGTCTCCTTCAGCGTCGGTGTCGAGCGCACCTTCCCGGTGAACTCCCCGATCTTCGAGAAGATCGAGGTCGTCACCCGCGGTGACGTGCGTCGCGCCAAGCTGTACTTCCTCCGTGAGCTCCGCGGCAAGGCCGCGAAGATCAAGGAGAAGCGCGACCGCTGATCTCCCCTCCGGGTCCCGGGGGCGGCCGGATAGGCTCCCCCCGATGGACACCGAAGCAGAGCTCACACAGCGCGGCCGCTCTTCCCCCGACGAGGGGGAGGGGCGGCCGCGCCGTGCGTTGGCCCCGGGCGGGCTGACCTGGCGCCGGGCCGGGCTGCTGGGGCTGGTCTGCACGGTCTTCGTGCTGCTGCTCGGCAACTTCGTCGTGCAGCCGTTCCTGATCCCGAGCCGGTCGATGGAGCCGACGCTCCGGGTCGGGGACCGGGTCCTGGTCAACAAGCTGGCGTACCGTTTCGGCGACCTGCCGAAGCGCGGGGACGTGGTGGTCTTCGACGGCACGGGTTCCTTCGTCCCGGAGGGGCCGCAGGGCAATCCGGTCGGCGCGGCCCTGCACGGCGCGGCCTCGGTGCTCGGACTCGCGGAGCCCTCCGACACCGACTTCGTGAAGCGGGTCGTGGGGGTCGGCGGCGACGACGTGGCGTGCGACGAGAACGGCCGGATGAAGGTCAACGGGGTGCCGGTGGAGGAGCCGTACCTCTACCCCGGCGACACCTCCTCGAAGGTGCCCTTCCGGATCGTCGTACCCCTTGGGACCCTGTGGGTCATGGGCGATCACCGGTCTCAGTCGCGGGACTCCCGCGACCACCTGGGCGAGCCCGGCGGGGGGATGGTGCCGGTGGACAAGGTGATCGGGCGGGCCGACTGGATCGGCTGGCCCCTCTCGCGCTGGGGCGCGGCGGGAAGCGCGGGGAGCGGACATGGGTAGCCGTGGGCGGCCGAAGGGCCGGCCGGACCCCGAGCCGGAGCCGGAAGCGGCCGCGGGTGCGCCGTCCCGCACCCAGTCCCAGCCCGAGGGCGGCCGGGCCGAGCGGCGCCGGCTGGCGCGCCGGGTCCGCCGGCGCAGACGGACCCGCAGGGCGGGGGAGCTGCCCCTGCTGGTGGTGGTCGCGCTGTGCATCGCCCTGCTCCTCAAGACCTTCCTGGTGCAGGCCTTCTTCATTCCTTCGGGCTCGATGGAGCAGACGATCCGGATCGGCGACCGGGTCCTGGTCGACAAGCTCACGCCCTGGTTCGGCTCCAAGGTGGAGCGGGGCGACGTCGTGGTGTTCAAGGATCCGGGCGGCTGGCTCAGGGGCGAGGCGGCCCGGCCGGCCGAGGACCCGGTCGTGGTCAAGCAGATCAAGCAGACCATGACGTTCATCGGCCTGCTGCCCTCGGCGGACGAGCAGAACCTGATCAAGCGCGTCATCGGCGTGGGCGGGGACACCGTCACGTGCTGTGACGCGCGCGGGCGGATCACCGTCAACGGGACGCCGCTGGACGAGCCGTACGTCAATCCGGGCAACGCCCCGTCGGAGATCCGGTTCGAGGTGAAGGTGCCGCAGGGGCGGCTGTTCGTGATGGGGGACCACCGGGCCAACTCGGCCGACTCGCGCTACCACCTCGACGAGGGGTTCCAGGGCACGATCGACGAGAACGGAGTGGTGGGACGGGCCGTGGTGATCGCCTGGCCCTACGGCCACTGGCGCGAGCTGGAACAGCCGGCGACCTTCCTCACGGTGCCCGATGAGGCACGGCGCGGGCGGCGCGGACGTGGTGGACGGCGTCGGGGCGCGCGGTTCGCATAGTGTGTCCTCGGTCTCCCGAGCCTTAGGGAACTCCCGCTCGTTAAGGGAGGGGAGGGCCCGTGTCCGTACCGGCGCGGGCGGCGAATCCGATTGAGGGAGTGGATGTGGGGGATGTGGCGGTAGGCGCGCGGTCCGGACGCGACGAGGGTGACGAGCGGCCGGAGGAGGGCGTCGAGAGCGAGACCGAGAAGGGCGGTGCCGGGGCGCGCCCCCAGCGCTCGTTCTGGAAGGAGCTGCCGCTCCTCATCGGCATCGCCCTGCTGCTGGCCCTGCTGATCAAGACCTTCCTGGTGCAGGCGTTCTCGATCCCGTCGGAGTCGATGCAGAACACCCTCCAGCGCGGCGACCGGGTGTTGGTGGACAAGCTGACCCCGTGGTTCGGATCGGAGCCCGCGCGCGGTGAGGTCGTCGTCTTCCACGACCCCGCCAACTGGCTCGCGGGCGAGGCCACTCCGGAGCCCAACATCGCGCAGAAGGCCCTCAGCTGGATCGGCCTGATGCCGTCGGCCGAGGAGAAGGACCTGATCAAGCGGACCATCGCCATCGGGGGCGACACGGTCGAGTGCAAGCGGGGCGGACCGGTCGTCGTCAACGGCAAGGAGCTGGACGAGCCGTACATCTACCCCGGCAACACCCCTTGTGACGACGCCCCCTTCGGTCCGATCACCGTTCCCAAGGGCAAGATCTGGGTGATGGGCGACCACCGGCAGAACTCCCAGGACTCCCGTTACCACATGCAGGACTCGACGCAGGGCTTCGTGCCGGTCAAGGACGTCGTCGGCCGGGCCGTGGTGGTGGCGTGGCCGGTCACCCGCTGGGCCACCCTCCCGGTTCCGGACACCTTCGACCAGCCGGGCATCGGACACCAGGCCAAGGCCGCCGCCCTCGGTCTCGACGCCTCGGGACTGGCCCCGGTGGGCCTCGGGCCGGCCGCCCTGGGGTTTGCGGGTGCCGTCCCGGTCGTCCTGTGGCGCAGGCGGAGGCTGACCACCGGCCGTACCGCCGGGTAGGGTGCCGCCCAGGTCGACGATCCCGGAGTGTGGGGGCGCTGCAATGGGCGGAACACGAACAAGCGGTACGCAGGTCATACGCAGTGGCAGTGGCCGCGGCGGTCTCGGCAACGTCTTGTCGGGAATCGCCGTGGCCATCGGCTTTGTGCTCTTCCTCGGCGGTTTCGGCTGGGGCGCCCTGACGTACCAGCCGTACACGGTGCCGACCGACTCGATGGTGCCGACCGTGCGGCCCGGCGACCGGGTCCTCGCACAGCGGATCGACGGCGACCAGGTGCGCCGCGGCGACGTGGTCATCTTCACCGATTCCGTGTGGAGCAACTCGCCCATGGTCAAGCGGGTGGTCGCGATCGGCGGCGACACCGTGAAGTGCTGCGGCGCGGGCGGGAAGCTCACGGTGAACGGCAAGGCGCTGGACGAGCCCTACCTCGACGACTCCCGCCTCACCCCGCTGGACCCGGCGACCGTCCCGGTGCCCGGGGGCGCCTCCGACACTACCTTCGAGGTGAGGGTGCCCGAGGGCAACCTCTTCCTGCTCGGTGACCACCGCGCGGGCTCGCTGGACTCCCGGGCCCACCTCCAGGAGAGCGGGCAGGGGACCGTGGCCCGCTCGGCCGTCAGCGCCCGGGTGGACGCGCTGGCCTGGCCGTCGATGTCGATGGTGGGGCGGCCCGAGACGTACGCCGCCCTGCCCGGCGGGACGT
Organism: Streptomyces sp. NPDC054883; assembly: GCF_053610645.1. Classification (NCBI taxonomy): domain Bacteria; kingdom Bacillati; phylum Actinomycetota; class Actinomycetes; order Kitasatosporales; family Streptomycetaceae; genus Streptomyces; species Streptomyces sp. NPDC054883. The sequence goes on from NZ_JBSGYT010000006.1 coordinate 101,097, forward strand.
CCCGGCCCGGGCCGCTGCGGCTCCAGCTGGCCGCGGTGGTGGCCGGGGCCGCCCTGGTGCTGCTGGGGGCAGCCTACGGACCCGTCGCGCGGGCCCTGGGGCGCGGGCGACGGCGGGAGCGCGGCGATGCCCGCTGACCCGGTCCGCAAGGTGTCCCGGGTCGTCCTCCTGGACCCGCAGGACCGGATCCTGCTGCTGCACGGCTTCGAGCCGGACGACCCGGCGAAGGACTGGTGGTTCACCCCGGGCGGCGGGGTCGAGGGCGCCGAGACGCGTGCGCAGGCCGCGCTGCGGGAACTCGCGGAGGAGACGGGCATCACCGAAGTGGAGCTGGGGCCGGTGCTGTGGCAGCGGTACTGCGCCTTCCCCTTCGACGGGCGGCGCTGGGAGCAGGACGAGTGGTACTTCCTCGCCCGGACGACCCGGACCGAGACGGTGACGACCGGCTTCACGGACCTGGAGCGGCGCACCGTCACGGGAGCGAGGTGGTGGACTTCCGAGGAACTTCTCTCGGCACATGAGACGGTGTACCCGACCAGACTCGCCGGGCTGCTCCGTACGCTGCTCGACGACGGTCCTCCGGGTGCGCCGGTGGTCTTGGCCCCGGAAATCGTTTAGGGGCGCGGGGCTCTGGCGCACAATAGGGGGACGCACGGCTGAAGGGGAACATGCCATGAGTGCCGAGGACCTCGAGAAGTACGAGACCGAGATGGAGCTGAAGCTCTATCGGGAGTACCGCGACGTCGTCGGTCTGTTCAAGTACGTCATCGAGACGGAACGCCGTTTCTACCTCACCAACGACTACGAGATGCAGGTGCACTCGGTCCAGGGAGAGGTCTTCTTCGAGGTCACCATGGCCGACGCCTGGGTCTGGGACATGTACCGCCCGGCCCGGTTCGTGAAGCAGGTGCGGGTGCTGACCTTCAAGGACGTGAACATCGAGGAGCTCAACAAGAGCGACCTCGAACTTCCCGGGAGCTGATCCGCCCGGCGTAGGCCCTGCGGCTCGGGGTCGTCCGCAGGGGTGACGGGGTTGTCCACAACGCTGCGGTTGTCCACCAAGATCCACAAGGGGGACGGGGACGCGGGATCGTCGGTGCCGGAGGTGGTGCCGGATGAACGCGAAGAGCGTGGCGCAGCAGGCATTGGGCCGGTACGGCGAGGAACTCGCGGTGCGGCGGCTCACCGAGTCCGGGATGACGGTGATCGCCCGGAACTGGCGGTGCCGCAGCGGGGAGATCGACATCGTCGCACGGGACGGCGATTGCGTCGTCGTGTGCGAGGTGAAGACGCGCAGGGCGGGGCGGCCCGGGCACGGGGTGTTCGAGCACCCGATGGCCGCCGTCCGGCCCGGCAAGACGGAGCGGCTGCGCCGGCTCGCCGGGCGCTGGCTCGCCGACCACGGCGGGCCGCCGCCGGGCGGGGTGCGGATCGACCTCGTCGGAATCCTGCTGCCGCGGCGCGGTGCGCCGGTGGTGGAGCACGTCAGGGGGGTGGCCTGATGGGGTTCGCGCGGGCCTGCTCGGTGGCCCTGGTGGGGGTCGAGGGGGTGGTCGTCGAAGTCCAGGCCGACTTGGAGCCGGGGGTCGCGGCCTTCACCCTGGTGGGGCTGCCCGACAAGACGCTGGTGGAGAGCCGGGACCGGGTGCGGGCCGCCGTGGTCAACTCCGGCGCCGCCTGGCCGCAGAAGAAGCTCACGGTCGGCCTCAGCCCGGCCTCCGTACCCAAGGGCGGCGCCGGCTTCGACCTCGCCGTGGCCGCGGCTGTCCTCGGGGCCGCCGAGGTGGTCGAGCCGGGCGCCATCGCCGATCTGGTCCTCATCGGGGAGCTCGGGCTCGACGGCCGGGTGCGGCCCGTCCGGGGCATCCTGCCCGCCGTGCTGGCCGCCGCCGAGGCCGGGTACCGGCAGGTGGTGGTGCCACAGCAGTGCGCCGCCGAGGCGATGCTCGTCCCGGACGTCGGCGTGCTCGGGGTTCGGAGCCTGCGGCAGCTGATCGCCGTCCTGACCGACGGGGTGGTGCCCGAGGAGGAGGATCCGGCCGCCGGACGCCCCGATCCGATGCTGGCCGGACTGCTCGTGCCGGGCGCCGGGCTGGGTACCGGCATCTCCCGCGCCGGTGCGGGCGCGGGGGACGGCCCCGAATTCCCGGACCTCGCCGATGTCGCCGGGCAGCATGCGGCCCGGCGGGCGCTGGAGGTGGCCGCCTCCGGGGGACACCACCTCTTCCTCAGCGGTCCCCCGGGCGCGGGCAAGACGATGCTCGCCGAGCGGCTGCCCTGGATCCTGCCGCCGCTCACCCGCCAGGACGCCCTGGAAGTGACGGCCGTGCACTCCGTCGCGGGAATCCTGCCGCCGGGTGAACCCCTGCTCGCCCGGCCGCCGTACTGCGCCCCGCACCACTCCGCGACCATGCAGTCCCTGGTCGGCGGCGGGGCCGGGGTGCCCAGGCCGGGAGCGGTCTCGCTGGCCCACCGGGGCGTGCTGTTCCTGGACGAGGCCGCCGAGTTCGGCTCGAAGGCGCTGGACGCCCTGCGGCAGCCCCTGGAAGCCGGGCACGTGGTCATCGCCCGGGCCGCCGGGGTGGTACGGCTGCCGGCCCGCTTCCTGATGGTCCTCGCCGCCAACCCGTGCCCGTGCGGGCGGCACACGCTGCAGGGGGCCGGCTGCGAATGCCCGGCCTCGGTGGTCCGGCGCTACCAGGCGAGACTGTCCGGGCCGCTGCTCGACCGGGTCGACCTGCGCGTCGAGGTGGAGCCCGTCACCCGCTCCGACCTGCTGGGGCGGAGCGGCCGCGGCGAGGCCACGGCGGTGGTCGCCGCCCGGGTCCGCGAAGCCCGGGACCGGGCCGCCGCCCGGCTCGACGGCACCCCCTGGCGGCTCAACTCCGAGGTGCCCGGGCACGAGCTGCGCACCCGCTGGCAGGCCGGGCCGGGCGCACTGGCCCAGGCGGAGCGGGACCTGGAGCGGGGGCTGCTCACGGCGCGGGGGCTGGACCGGGTGCTGCGGGTCGCCTGGACCGTGGCCGACCTGCGCGGCAACGAGCGTCCCGACGCGCTGGACGTGGCCGTCGCGCTGGAGCTGCGTACCGGGATCGCCCGCGGGGCGACCCTGGCCATGGGGGCGGGGTCATGAGCGCCGCACGGGAGCCGGACGCCGCGGAGCCGGGTGCCGGGGAGACGGGTACCGGGGAGACGGGTACCGGGCAACCGGGGGCCGCGGGGCCGGCCGCGGCGGGGCCGGACTGCGGACCGGACGCCGCGCCCGGGCCGGCGGGAGGGGGCGAGCCGGGGCCGGAGGCGTTGGCGCGGGCCGCGCTGACCCGGGTGCTGGAGCCGGGCGACGAGCACGGCGGGCGCTGGCTGCGGGAGTTCGGCGCCGTTGGCCTGATAAGGCTGCTGACCGGGACCGGCCCCGGGCCGGAGGAGGGGCGCCCGGCCGGGGTGGGCCCCGAGCGGCTCGCCGGGTACCGCAGACGGGCCGCCCTCGCCGATCCCCGGCGCGACCTGGCGAAAGCCGCCGCAGCCGGGGTGCGCTTCATCTGCCCAGGATCGGCGCAGTGGCCGACCCAGCTGGACGACCTGGGCGACGCCCGGCCGGTCGGACTGTGGCTGCGCGGCCGGGCGGACCTGCGGACCTGGGCGCTGCGCTCGGTCGCCGTGGTCGGGGCCCGGGCCTGCACCCCGTACGGGGCCCACATGGCGCAGACCTTGGCGGCCGGGCTGGCCGAGCGCGGCTGGGTGGTGGTCTCGGGAGCGGCCTACGGGGTCGACGGAGCGGCCCACCGCGGGGCCCTCGCCTCGGGCGGAGCCACGGTCGCGGTCCTGGCCTGCGGGGCGGACGTGGCCTATCCGCGCGGGCACGCCGGGCTGCTGGGCCGGATCGCGGGCCAGGGGCTGGTGCTGGGTGAGCTGCCGCCCGGCAGCCACCCCACCCCGAGCCGGTTCGTGCTGCGCAACCGGGTGATCGCCGCCCTCACCAGGGGCACGGTGGTCGTGGAGGCGGCCGTGCGCAGCGGCTCCCTGGTCACCGCCCGGCGGGCCCGGGAGCTGGGGCGCTTCACGATGGGCGTCCCGGGACCGGCGACCAGCGGTCTCTCGGCCGGGGTCCACGAACTGCTGCGCGGCGAGGCGGTGCTCGTCACGGACGCGGCCGAGGTGGTCGAACTGGTCGGCGACATGGGCGAGCTGGCTCCCGAGCGGCGCGGCCCGGTGCTCCCCCGGGACCTGCTGGACCCCGCCACCGCCCGGGTGCTCGAAGCCCTGCCGGCGGGCCGCCCGGCCCGGTTGGAGGAGGTGGCCCTCGCCGCCGGCACCGGCACCGATGAAGTCATCGGCAGACTGTACGAACTTCACTCTCTGGGGTTCGTCGAACGGCAGGGCGACGGCTGGCGGTTGACGGTGCGGACACGCCGGGGAGGCACTCGAACCGGTGGCACCCGGCGAGGCGGTCGTTGACCTGGGGCGTTCCGGTGAAAGAGTGACGCCGATGAGAGACGCGGTCTTCCCGAGGGCGGTTGCCGGGACCGTGCGCCAGGCGCCGGTCCCGGCCCGGCCGTGCCGGTCGGGGCGCTCCTGCGGCCCCGCGCCATCCCGTACTCTTCGCGCACCGCGACACTTCCGTCACGCTACGCTCCCAAGGAATCCGGCTCCGGCAAAGGCGAAGCATGCCCCAGCACACCTCAGGGTCTGACCGCGCTGCGGTGCCCCCCGCTGCCCGCGGCGGCAGTGTGCGGTCCACCGCGCCCTCGTCCCTGGAGGTGCTGTGGCGCTCGTACAAGGACTCGGGTGACGAGCGGCTGCGGGAGCAGCTGATCCTGCACTACTCGCCGCTGGTGAAGTACGTGGCCGGCCGGGTCAGCGTGGGCCTGCCGCCCAACGTCGAACAGGCCGACTTCGTCTCCTCCGGCGTCTTCGGCCTCATCGACGCCATCGAGAAGTTCGACATCGAGCGCTCCATCAAGTTCGAGACCTACGCCATCACCCGCATCCGCGGCGCGATGATCGACGAGCTGCGGGCACTGGACTGGATCCCCCGCTCGGTCCGGCAGAAGGCGCGTGCCGTGGAGCGTGCGTACGCCACGCTGGAGGCCCAGCTGCGGCGCACCCCGACCGAGCACGAGGTGGCCGGGGAGATGGGGATCGGGGTGGAAGAGCTCCACACCGTCTTCAGCCAGCTGTCCTTGGCGAACGTGGTCGCCCTGGAGGAGCTGCTGCACGTCGGCGGCGAGGGCGGCGACCGGCTCTCCCTGATGGACACCTTGGAGGACCACGCCGCCGACGACCCCGTCGAGGTGGCCGAGGACCGCGAGCTGCGCAGGCTGCTGGCCCGCGCGATCAACACCCTGCCGGAGCGGGAGAAGACGGTCGTCACGCTCTACTACTACGAGGGCCTCACCCTCGCCGAGATCGGCAACGTGCTGGGGGTCACCGAGAGCCGGGTCAGTCAGATCCACACCAAGTCCGTGCTCCAGCTGCGCGCCAAGCTCGCGGACGTCGGCCGGTGACGTGCGGACCGGGCCGGTGACGGTGGTGCGGCCGGCCCGACGCGTTCCGCCGATGACCGGTGTCCGGGCCGCCGTTGCTCCGTAGAGTGGTCGGGTGCCAAGGATTCGAGCGGCCTCCGTGGCCGAGCACCGGTCGATGCAGCGCGGCGCCCTGTTGGACGCTGCCCGTTCCCTGCTGTCCGAAGGCGGTACGGAGGCGCTGACCTTCCCCGCCCTGGCGCAGCGCACCGGGCTCGCCCGGTCTTCCGTGTACGAGTACTTCCGCTCCCGTGCGGCGGTCGTGGAGGAGCTGTGCGCGGTGGACTTCCCCGTCTGGGCCACCGAGATCGAGGCGGCGATGGAGGCGGCCCCGACCCCCGAGGCGAAGATCGAGGCCTACGTCCGCAGTCAGCTCGGACTGGTGGGGGACCGGCGCCACCGGGCGGTGGTCGCGATCTCCGCCAGCGAGCTGGACGCCGGTGCGCGGGAGAAGATCCGCGCGGCGCACGGCGGACTGGTCGCGATGGTCGTCGAGGCGCTGGGCGCCCTCGGGCAGCCGGAGCCGAAGCTGGCCGCGATGCTGCTCCAGGGCGTCGTGGACGCGGCGGTGCGGCGGATCGAGCTCGGCGCGGCCGAGGACCCGGACGTGGTGACGGAGGCGGCCGTCACGATGGCCCTGCGGGGCGTCCGGGGCTGACGGGTGCCCGGCGGATACCACCGGCCCGGCCCGCCCCCCCCCGCGGCTCGCCCCCGGCCTCAGCTGCCCGGCGGCGAGGTGGGCAGCAGTCTCGGGGTGGGGCGCGGGAGCAGGGCCAGGGGGTTGAGGTAGGTCTCGCCCGCCAGCAGCCCCCAGTGCAGGCAGGGCTCGGCGCAGTGGGCGCCCTGCGTCAGGACCGCCACCACCTGGCCCGCCCCGACCTCCTCGCCCTCCGCCACGAGCGGCCGGACCGGCTCGTACGTGGTGCGCAGTCCGCCCGGCAGGGTGAGGGAGAGCACCCCGCGGCCGGCGACCTGCCCGGCGTAGTACACCCGGCCGGGCCCCACGGCCCGTAGCCGCGCCCCCACGGGCGCCGTCAGGTCCACCCCGCGGTGACCGGCCGCGTACGGCGTCGGCGGCGGGTCCCACCACCGCGCCACCACCAGGGGCTGCGGCAGGGGGCGGACGGCGGAGACAGTGGCGGCCACGGAGGGCGTGGTGGCCGTGGCGGCCACGGAGGGCGCGGAGGGCGCGGGGGTGAGCGCCTGGGTCAGCGCCACGAGCAGGGTGAGCAGCAGTGTCGTCATGCGCAACAGCGTCCCGCGCGCCCCGGGTGCGCCGCCCCGGCCTGTGGACAACCCGGACGGTGTGGACAAGCGCGTCACCCGGCATACCGCCGGGTCCCGTACACTTCTTGTGGCGATCCGGGTCACCGGGTCGACTTCGCACGCCCCAGCACCGGCCCGTCAAGGCCAGGTGAGAGCGTCTCTCGGTCCCCTCCTCGGGGGCAGGGCGCGGCGGGGCGTCAGGAACCAAACCGAGAAAACAAGGAGATGGCCATGGCCGTCGTAACGATGCGGGAGCTGCTGGAAAGCGGCGTCCACTTCGGTCACCAGACCCGTCGCTGGAACCCGAAGATGAAGCGCTTCATCTTCACCGAGCGCAACGGCATCTACATCATCGACCTGCTCCAGTCGCTGTCGTACATCGACCGCGCCTACGAGTTCGTGAAGGAGACCGTCGCGCACGGTGGCTCCATCATGTTCGTCGGTACCAAGAAGCAGGCCCAGGAGGCCATCGCCGAGCAGGCGACGCGCGTCGGCATGCCGTACGTCAACCAGCGCTGGCTCGGTGGCATGCTCACCAACTTCTCCACCGTCTACAAGCGCCTCCAGCGTCTGAAGGAGCTTGAGGCGATCGACTTCGAGGACGTCGCCGCCTCGGGTCTCACCAAGAAGGAGCTCCTGGTCCTCTCCCGCGAGAAGATCAAGCTGGAGAAGACCCTCGGTGGTATCCGCGAGATGTCGAAGGTCCCCAGCGCCGTCTGGATCGTCGACACCAAGAAGGAGCACATCGCCGTCGGTGAGGCGCGCAAGCTCCACATCCCGGTCGTCGCGATCCTCGACACCAACTGCGACCCCGACGAGGTCGACTACAAGATCCCGGGCAACGACGACGCCATCCGCTCCGTCACCCTGCTCACCCGCGTGATCGCCGACGCCGTCGCCGAGGGCCTCATCGCCCGTTCCGGTGCCGCGACCGGTGACTCGAAGCCGGGCGAGAAGGCCGCCGCCGAGCCGCTCGCCGAGTGGGAGCGCGACCTGCTCGAGGGTGAGAAGAAGGCCGACGAGCCCGCCGAGGCCGCCGCCGCCGAGGCCGCTCCGGCCGAGGCTGCTCCGGCCGAGGCTGCCGCCGAGGCCCCGGCCGCCGAGGCCGACGCCGAGGCCGTCGTCGAGGCTCCGGCCGCCGACGCCGAGCAGGCCTGACCCACTGAGAGCGCCCGGCGTTCACGCGCCGGGCACTCACAGCACGGACGATGACGGCGGGGGAGCCGCGCCACGAGCGCGACTCCTCCGCCGCTCACCCTGGATCTACGACTTCGAGAGAGAATCCAAGACTCATGGCGAACTACACCGCCGCTGACGTCAAGAAGCTCCGCGAGCTCACCGGCGCCGGCATGCTGGACTGCAAGAACGCGCTCGTCGAGGCCGACGGTGACGTCGAGAAGGCCAACGAGATCCTGCGCGTCAAGGGCCTCAAGGGCGTTGCCAAGCGTGAGGGCCGCTCCGCCGAGAACGGCGCCGTCGCCTCCCTGATCGCCGCGGACAACACCTCCGGCGTGCTGGTCGAGCTCAAGTGCGAGACCGACTTCGTCGCGAAGAGCCCGAAGTTCCTCGCCGTCGCCGACGAGCTGGCCCAGCACGTGGCCGCCACCAAGCCGGCGGACATCGAGGCGCTGCTCGCCTCCGAGATCAAGCCCGGTCAGACCGTCCAGGCGTTCGTGGACGAGGCCAACGCCAACCTCGGCGAGAAGATCGTCCTGGACCGCTTCGCGCAGTACGACGGTGCCTTCGTCTCCGCGTACATGCACCGCACCATGCCCGACCTGCCCCCGCAGATCGGCGTCCTGGTCGAGCTGGACAAGGCCGACGCCGACCTGGCCAAGGGCATCGCCCAGCACATCGCCGCCTTCGCGCCGAAGTACCTCTCCAAGGAGGACGTCCCGGCCGAGGTCGTCGAGAGCGAGCGCCGCGTCGCCGAGGAGACCACCCGCGCGGAGGGCAAGCCCGAGGCCGCCCTGCCGAAGATCGTCGAGGGTCGCGTCAACGGCTTCTTCAAGGAAGCCACGCTGCTCGGCCAGCCGTACGCGCTGGACAACAAGAAGTCCGTCCAGAAGGTCCTGGACGAGGCCGGTGTCACCCTGGTGCGCTTCAGCCGCATCAAGGTCGGCATCTGAGTCCGTCCGTACGCGACGGACACCGGACCCCGGTAGGGTCTGAAGCAGTCGTCCGCGCTCGCGCAGGGCGACCGCAGATCTGACGAGGAGGCCATTGCCGTAGAGGGAACCGCGAGGACCCACCGGCAATGGCCTTCTTCGTATGTGCACGAGGAGATCCCATGAATCAGGGCGTGGACCACCACACCGCTTCCGACGACAAGAGCGACCACGACAAGAAGGGCCGCCGCTTCATGCTGAAGCTGTCGGGCGAGGCCTTCTCCGGCGGCGGCGGGCTGGGCGTCGACCCTGACGTCGTGCACGCCATCGCGCGTGAGATCGCCGCCGTGGTCCGTGACGGCGCGGAGATCGCGATCGTCATCGGCGGCGGCAACTTCTTCCGCGGCGCCGAGCTCCAGCAGCGCGGCATGGACCGTGCCCGTTCCGACTACATGGGCATGCTCGGCACGGTCATGAACTGCCTCGCCCTCCAGGACTTCCTGGAGAAGGAGGGCATCGACAGCCGCGTCCAGACCGCCATCACGATGGGCCAGGTCGCGGAGCCGTACATCCCGCTGCGGGCCGTGCGGCACTTGGAGAAGGGCCGCGTCGTGATCTTCGGCGCCGGCATGGGCATGCCGTACTTCTCCACCGACACCACGGCCGCCCAGCGCGCCCTGGAGATCGACGCGGAGGCCCTGCTCATGGGCAAGAACGGCGTCGACGGGGTCTACGACTCCGACCCGAAGACCAACCCGGACGCGGTCAAGTTCGACGCGCTGGAGTACAGCGAGGTGCTGTCCCGGGACCTCAAGGTCGCCGACGCCACCGCCATCACGCTGTGCCGCGACAACCGGCTGCCGATCCTGGTCTTCGAGCTCCTCGCCGAGGGCAATATCGCCCGCGCCGTCAAGGGTGAGAAGATCGGCACGCTCGTGAGCGACCAGGGCACCCGGGTCTGATCCCGCCGCCGCCGGGCCCCCGCCCGCAGCGGACCGGCCCGGCCGGCCCGCCCCGCCTGAACCATCCATATCTGACATGCAGGAGCACGTGGTGATCGAAGAAATCCTCCTCGAGGCCGAGGAGAAGATGGAGAAGGCCGTCGTCGTCGCCAAGGAAGACTTCGCCGCGATTCGCACGGGCCGTGCGCACCCGGCGATGTTCAACAAGATCGTGGCGGACTACTACGGTGCCATCACGCCCATCAACCAGCTCGCCTCCTTCGCGGTGCCCGAGCCCCGGATGGCCGTCGTGACGCCGTTCGACGCGTCCGCGCTGCGCAACATCGAGCAGGCCATCCGCGACTCCGACCTCGGCGTCAACCCGAGCAACGACGGCCGCATCATCCGGGTGACCTTCCCCGAGCTGACGCAGGAGCGCCGCAAGGAGTACGTCAAGGTCGCGCGCACCAAGGCCGAGGACTCCAAGGTCTCGATCCGCTCCATCCGCCGCAAGGCGAAGGACGCCCTCGACAAGCTCGTCAAGGACAAGGAGTCCGGCGAGGACGAGGTCCGCCGTGCGGAGAAGGAGCTCGACGACACCACCGCGAAGTACGTCACGCAGGTGGACGAGCTGCTCAAGCACAAGGAAGCCGAGCTCCTCGAAGTCTGATGAACGACTCTTCCTGGCAGCCGGAGCCCGTTCCGGCGGGTCCCGCATACGATGCGCAGGTGGGCCCGCAGACTCGGCCCATGCCCATCGTGCCCGATGCCGCCGGCCGTGACTTCGACGACCGGGAAGCACGCGATCGGGGGGTCGCCGCCCACAGCGGCCCCCTCTTCCGCGCCGAGACGCCGCCGCAGGAGCCCATGCCCAGCCCCCCGCCTCCGCCCTCGCCGGCACCCAAGGACGCCTCCCCGCCGCCGAAGAAGCGCGCGGGGCGGGACCTGCGGGCCGCCATAGGGGTCGGCGTCGGCCTCGGAGCGGTGATCTTCGCATCGCTCTTCATCGTCAAGGCCGTCTTCGTCGGCGTCATCGTCGTCGCGGTCGTCGTCGGCCTGTGGGAGCTCACCTCCCGGCTCCAGGAGAAGAAGGGCATCAAGGCGCCGCTGGTACCGCTGGCGGTCGGCGGCGCCGCCATGGTCATCGCCGGGTACGTCCGGGGGGCCGAGGGCGCCTGGGTGGCGATGGCCCTGACCGCCCTGGCGGTGCTGGTCTGGCGGATGACCGAGCCGCCCGAGGACTACCTCAAGGACGTCACGGCGGGTGTCTTCGCCGCGTTCTACGTGCCTTTCCTCGCGACCTTCGTGGCGATGCTGCTCACCGCCGACGACGGGCCCCAGCGGGTCGTCACCTTCCTGCTGCTGACCGTGGTCAGCGACACCGGGGCGTACGCGGTGGGCTGGCGCTTCGGCAAGACCAAGCTCGCGCCGCGCATCAGCCCCGGCAAGACCCGCGAGGGGCTGGTCGGCGCGGTGGCGTTCGCGATGGCGGCCGGCGCGCTGTGCATGGAGTTCGTCATCGACGACGGAGTCTGGTGGCAGGGCCTGCTGCTGGGCCTGGCCGTCGCGGTCAGCGCCACCCTGGGCGACCTGGGCGAGTCGATGATCAAGCGGGATCTGGGCATCAAGGACATGGGCACCCTGCTCCCCGGTCACGGCGGCATCATGGACCGGCTCGACTCGCTGCTGCCGACCGCCCCGGTGGTGTGGCTGCTGCTGGCCGCGTTCGTCGGCACCGGCTGATACCCGCCCCCGGGGGCTCCGGCCCGCGGGCTTTTCACCAGTGCGGCCCCGTTGAGCCGGGGCGACGTACGTGCGAAGGCTTCGGGTGGGTCCGGGCGGTTACTCTTGAAAGGCGCGCTGCTTCTGCGGCGCGCCTTTCGTCTTACAAGGAGTACCCGCCATGGCCCGCCCCGTTCCGGGAGAGCTCACTTTCGTCGCCCCTCGCGGAGCGAAGAAGCCGCCCCGGCACCTCGCCGACATGACCCCGGCCGAACGCCGCGAGGCGGTCGCCGCGATCGGCGAGAAGCCGTTCCGGGCCAAGCAGCTCTCGCAGCACTACTTCGCGCGCTACGCGCACGACCCCGCCGAGTGGACCGACATCCCGGCGGGCTCGCGGGACAAGCTCCGCCAGGAGCTGCTGCCCGACCTGATGAACGTGGTCCGGCACATCAGCTGTGACGACGACACCACCCGCAAGACCCTGTGGAAGCTGCACGACGGCACCCTCGTGGAGTCGGTGCTGATGCGCTACCCCGACCGGGTCACCATGTGCATCTCCTCCCAGGCCGGCTGCGGGATGAACTGTCCGTTCTGCGCCACCGGCCAGGCCGGACTGGACCGCAACCTGTCGACCGCCGAGATCGTGCACCAGATCGTCGACGGCATGCGCGCCCTGCGCGACGGCGAGGTCCCCGGAGGCCCGGCCCGGCTGTCGAACATCGTCTTCATGGGCATGGGCGAGCCGCTGGCCAACTACAACCGCGTCGTCGGCGCCATCCGCCGCCTGACCGACCCGGAGCCCGACGGCCTGGGCCTGTCGCAGCGCGGGATCACCGTCTCCACGGTCGGCCTGGTCCCGGCGATGCTGCGCTTCGCCGACGAGGGCTTCAAGTGCCGCCTCGCCGTCTCGCTGCACGCGCCGGACGACGAGCTGCGCGACACCCTGGTGCCGGTGAACACCCGGTGGAAGGTGCGCGAGGTGCTGGACGCGGCGTGGGAGTACGCCGAGAAGTCCGGCCGCCGGGTCTCGATCGAGTACGCCCTGATCCGCGACATCAACGACCAGGCTTGGCGTGGTGACCTGCTCGGCAGGCTGCTCAAGGGCAAGCGCGTGCACGTCAACCTCATCCCGCTGAACCCGACGCCCGGCTCGAAGTGGACCGCCTCGCGGCCCGAGGACGAGAAGGCGTTCGTCGAGGCGATCGCCCGGCACGGGGTGCCGGTGACCGTGCGCGACACCCGCGGCCAGGAGATCGACGGCGCGTGCGGCCAGCTGGCCGCGTCCGAGCGCTGACGCGCCCTCCTGGGGCCGTTCGGCCACGGGGTACCCTGTGGCCGAACCAATTGCATATTCCGACAGGGGAGCGCCACAGCGCTGAGAGTGCGGTAACCGTCATCCGCAGACCCTCTGAACCTCGCCCCGGTCATTCGGGGTAGGAAGTTCGGTCATTCACTCAAGCTGTTGCGCCCTGCCCGGCGACCGCTCGTACTGAGCGCCGGGCAGGGCCGCGTCTTCTCCTGGACATCCCAGGAGGAATTCACCAGTGAGCACCACCAAGAAGTTCGCGGGCGCCCTGCTCGTGACCGCGCTGGGCGTCGGCACGCTCAGCGCCTGTGGCGGCGACGCCGGCGGCAAGCCCGCGGCGGGCGCGAGCGACGCGCCGAAGTCCAAGACCGTCACCCTCGTCTCCCACGACTCCTTCGCCGTGAGCGAGCCGGTCCTCAAGGAGTTCGAGCAGCAGAGCGGCTACACCGTCAAGGTCCTCAAGTCAGGGGACGCGGGCGCCGCCCTCAACCAGGAGATCCTCACCAAGGGATCGCCGCGCGGCGACGTCTTCTTCGGCGTGGACAACACGCTGCTCTCCCGCGCGCTCGACAACGGCATCTTCACCGCCTACGAGGCCAAGGGCCTCGGCGAGGTCAAGCCCGAGTACGTGCTGGACAAGGAGCACCGGGTCACCCCCGTGGACTCCGGCGACATCTGCGTCAACTATGACAAGCAGTACTTCGCGGACAAGAAGCTCGCCCCGCCGCAGACGCTGGACGACCTGGTCAAGCCGGAGTACAAGAACCTGCTGGTCACCGAGAACGCCGCGACCTCCTCGCCCGGCCTCGGGTTCCTCCTCGCCTCCGTCGGAAAGTACGGCGACGAAGGCTGGAAGGACTACTGGAGCAAGCTCAAGGCCAACGGCGTCGAGGTCGTCGACGGCTGGGAGCAGGCCTACAACGAGCGGTTCTCCGGCTCCGCCGGCGGCAAGAAGGCCAAGGGCGACCGGCCGCTGGTCGTCTCCTACGCCTCCAGCCCGCCGGTAGAGGTCCTGTACGGCGAGCCTCAGCCGGCCGAGGCGCCGACCGGCGTCTCCACCGGCACGTGCTTCCGCCAGGTCGAGTTCGCCGGCCTGCTCAAGGGCGCGAAGAACGAGGCGGGCGGCAAGGCGCTCCTGGACTTCCTGGTGAGCAAGAAGTTCCAGGAGGACATGCCGCTCCAGATGTTCGTGAACCCGGTCGTGAAGGACGCCAAGCTGCCGGAGCTCTTCACGAAGCACGGCGTGGTGATCGACAAGCCGGAGAACGTCGCCCCGGACGCCATCGCCAAGAACCGTGAGCAGTGGGTCAAGGCATGGTCCTCGCTCGTCGTGAAGTAGCACGCGGAAGCGGTCCCGAGGCGTCCGGAGCCTCGGCCGCTGCCGGAGCCTTCGCCGCTCCGGGACGGGAGCGCGGGCGGGCCACGGCCGTCAGGCTGGGTCTGATGGCCGTCCCGCTCGTCTTCTTCGGGCTGTTCTTCGCCTATCCCGTCGTCGCCATCGTGGGGCGCGGGCTCAGGACGGACGAGGGGTGGCAGTTCGGCCGGATCGGCGAGGTGCTGGCCCGGCCCGACATCGCCGAGGTGCTGTGGTTCACGACCTGGCAGGCTCTCGCCTCGACGGGGCTCACCCTGCTGATCGCGCTCCCCGGCGCGTACGTCTTCGCCCGCTTCGCCTTCCCGGGCAAGGGGCTGCTGCGGGCGGTGGTCACGGTTCCGTTCGTGCTGCCGACCGTGGTGGTCGGTACGGCCTTCCTCGCGCTGGTCGGCCGGGGCGGGCTGCTGGGCGAACTGTGGGGGATCCGCCTCGACACCACCGTCTGGGCGATCCTGCTCGCGCACGTCTTCTTCAACTACGCCGTCGTCGTGCGGACGGTCGGCGGGCTCTGGGCGCAGCTCGACCCGCGGCAGGAGGAGGCCGCGCGGGTGCTGGGCGCGGGGCGGTTCGCCGCGTGGCGGCGGGTGACGCTGCCCGCGCTGGCCCCGGCGGTGGCGGCGGCCGCGCTGATGGTGTTCCTGTTCACCTTCTCCTCCTTCGGCGTCGTACAGATCCTGGGCGGCCCCGCCTATTCCACCCTGGAGGTGGAGGTCTACCGGCAGACCGCGCAGCTGCTGGACCTGCCGACGGCCGCCGTGCTGACCATGATCCAGTTCGCCGCGATGGGGCTGGTCCTGGCCGTGCACGCGCGGACCGTGCGCCGGCGGGAGACCGCCCTGCGGCTGGTGGACCCCGGGCGGACCGCGCACCGGCCGCAGGGGCCCGGGCAGCGCGCGCTGCTGGCCGGGGTGCTGCTGACGGTGGCGCTGCTGATCGTGCTGCCGCTCGGCGTGCTGGTCGAGCGCTCCCTCGACGCGCCCGGCGGATACGGGCTCGGCTTCTACCGGGCTTTGCAGCAGGCCGGTTCCGGGACGTTCCTGGTACCGCCGCTGGAGGCGATCGGGAACTCCCTGGAGTACGCGGTGGCCGCGACGGCGATCGCCGTGCTGGTCGGCGGGCTCGCGGCGGCCGCGCTCACCCGGCGCGGGGGGCGGTTCGTGCGCGGGTTCGACGCGCTGCTGATGCTGCCGCTCGGGGTGTCGGCGGTGACGGTGGGCTTCGGGTTCCTGATCACCTTGGACGAGCCGCCGCTGGACCTGCGGACCTCGTGGATCCTGGTGCCGCTCGCGCAGGCGCTGGTGGGCGTCCCGTTCGTCGTACGGACCATGCTGCCGGTGCTCCGTGCGGTGGACCTGCGGCTGCGGGAGGCCGCCGCGGTGCTCGGCGCGTCGCCGTGGCGGGCGTGGCGCGCGGTGGACCTGCCGCTGGTGCGGCGGGCGCTGCTGATCGCGGCCGGTTTCGCCTTCGCGGTGTCGCTGGGGGAGTTCGGGGCGACCGTCTTCATCGCGCGGCCGGACCGGCCGACGCTGCCGGTGGCCGTGGCGCGGCTGCTGGGCCGGGCGGGAGAGATGAACTACGGGCAGGCGATGGCCCTGAGCACGATTTTGATGCTGGTGTGCGCGGTGTCCCTGCTGGTGCTGGAGCGGCTGCGGCCCGACAAGACCTCGGGAGAGTTCTGATGACGTTGCTCCGGCTGGAGGGGGTGTCGGTCCGCTTCGGCGGGCGGCCCGCCGTGGCCGCCTTGGACTCGGTGGATCTCGCGGTCGCCGAGCACGAGACCGTGTGCGTGCTGGGGCCGAGCGGCAGCGGCAAGTCCACGCTGCTGCGGGTGGTGGCCGGGCTGCAGCCGGTGTCCGGCGGGCGGGTGCTGCTGGGCGGCGCCGACCAGGCCGGGGTGCCGGTGCACCGGCGGGGCGTGGGCCTGATGTTCCAGGACCACCAGCTGTTCCCGCACCGGGACGTGGGCGGGAACGTCGCGTTCGGGCTGCGGATGCGCGGTGGCGGCCGGGGCTCCCACGGGGCCCGGGTCGCGGAACTGCTGGAGCTGGTCGGGCTGCCGGGGGCGCAGGACCGGGCGGTCGCCTCGCTGTCCGGGGGCGAGCAGCAGCGGGTGGCGCTGGCCCGGGCGCTGGCGCCCTCCCCGCGGCTGCTGATGCTGGACGAGCCGCTCGGGCAGCTGGACCGGGGGCTGCGCGAGCGGCTGGTGGTCGAGCTGCGGGGGCTGTTCGCCCGGCTGGGGACGACCGTGCTGGCCGTGACCCACGACCAGGGGGAGGCGTTCGCGCTGGCCGACCGGGTGGTGGTGATGCGGGACGGGCGGATCGCGCAGGCCGGGACCCCGCTGGAGGTCTGGCAGCGGCCCGCGTCGGAGTTCGTGGCCCGGTTCCTGGGCTTCGAGAACGTGACCCCGGCGGTGGTGTCGGGCGGGGTCGCGGCCACCGAATGGGGCAAGGTCCGGGTTCCGGCCGGGGCGCCCGAGGGGCCGCAGCAACTGCTGATCCGCCCCGCCGGGGTCACCTTGGGCGCGGACGGGCTCCGCTGCGAGGTGCTGTCCCGCACGTTCCGCGGGACGCACGTCGCGCTGCTGCTGCGGCCCGAGGCGGGGCCGGTGCTGGAGTCCGAGTGCGGGCTGGCCGGGGCTCCGGCGGTGGGGGACCGGGTGGCGGTGTCCTTCACGCCGTCGGAGGTGGTGGTCCTGCCGCCGCAGTAGGCCCGCTCCGGTCAGCGGGACGCCGGGGCCGGCTCGGGGACGGGGGCCGCCTGCCGGTCGGGGGCGTCGTGGTTGCCGTACCAGGCCACCGCCACGGCGCCCGCCACGGCCAGGACGAAGCCCAGGGCCGCCAGCCAGGCGAGGCCCGGCCGGGACGCGTCGCCCAGCCACAGCACGCCGATCGCGCCGGGCAGCACCGTCTCCCCGACCACCAGCGCGGCCGTGGCCCCGTTCACCGACCCGATCTGCAGCGCGACCGTATGCAGGTACATGCCACCGACGCCCGCCAGCACGATCGCGTAGAGGGCCGGGTCGCGCAGGAGCGTACCGAGCGAGAACGGCTCGATCCCGTCCAGGATCCGTACGCCGACACCGAGTGCGCCGAAGGCCAGCCCCGACAGCAGGCCGGCCAGGATGGCGGCCCGCGCACCGAGCAGGCGCACGGCCACCGTGCCGCCCGCGATGATCAGCAGGGTGACGGCCAGCAGCCACCAGTGCGTGGACATCGGCGCGTGGTGGCCGCCCTCGTGCCCCGCGGCCGTCGCCAGCAGCACCAGCGCCGCGCAGACGACCCCGATCGAGGTCCACTCCTTGCGCGAGAGCCGGATGCCCAGCAGCTTCACGCTCAGCACGGCCGTGATGACCAGGTTGGCGCTGATCACCGTCTGGGACAGGAACAGCGGGAGCAGCCGCGCAGCGAGCGCGCCCAGCCCGAAGCCCACGAAGTCCAGGATCGTGCCGACGATGAACTCCCAGGTCATCGCCGCTTTCGCGGTCGAGGACAGGTTGGGGCCGCCGTGCGCGGTCACCCCGGTCGCGGCCGGGGACAGGCGGGCCGCCCGCCGGGAGCCGACGGCTTGCAGGACGGATCCCGTGCCGTAGCAGATGGACGCCGCGATGGCGGTCAGCAGTCCTATGAGCACCTAGGGCTCCGTTCACGTCTGGCAGATTTTGCGGTGTGATTACCTAAAGCAGACGTGCGGAGCGCCCGGGAAGTTGCCTGCGCCGGTCAGCCCATCGCGGCGAGGGCCGCCGGGACCTCGGTGACCGACTCGACCAGCGCGATCCGCGACTCCATGCCGCGGCCGCGCGCCAGTGCCCGCAGCAGCGGCCAGGCGGGCAGCTCCTCGGTCCAGTGCCGCCGGTCGACCAGGACCATCGGCGTCGGCTCGCCGCGCGAGGCGTAGTAGTTCGGCGTCGCGTTGTCGAAGATCTCCTGCACGGTGCCGGCCGCTCCCGGCAGGAACACCACGCCCGCGTTCGACCGCGCGAGCAGCCCGTCCTCGCGGGTGGCGTTCGCGAAGTACTTGGCTATGTGGCCCGCGAAGGCGTTCGGCGGCTCGTGTCCGTAGAACCAGGTCGGGATCCCCACGGAGTCGCCGCCGGCGGGCCAGCGCTCCCGAACGGCGAAGGCGGCCCGCGCCCACTGCGACACGGACGGGACGAAGGACGGCGCCCCGGCCAGCAGCTCCAGCGCCTCGGGGAGGGCTTCGTCGGGGGCCGGTGCGAGGTAGGCGCCGAGGTTGGCCGCTTCCATCGCGCCCGGGCCGCCGCCGGTGGCCACGGTCAGCCCGCTGCGGGCCAGCGTGCGGCCGAGCTCGGCCGCACCCCGGTAGTCGGCGGCGCCGCGGGCCATGGCGTGGCCGCCCATCACACCGACCACCCGGGCCCCGGCCAGGTGCTCGTCGAGGGCGTCGGATATGGCGTCGTCGTGGATGGAGCGGAGCATCGAGGAGAAGACGTCGCCGTCCGACTTGGTCTCCTGGAACCAGGCGTAGGCCTGCGCGTCCGGGGTGTCCTCGTAGCCCGTCTGCAGCCCGGTGAACAGCTCCTCGGACGTGTACAGCAGGCTCCGGTACGGGTTGAACGGCAGGTCCGGAACCGGCGGGAAGACCAGGGCGCCGTCGGCGCGCACCTTCGCCGCGGCGTCGGGTTCCATCGCGCAGCCGAGGAAGACGGCGGCCGAGGTGTCGGCGGACAGCAGGGCGAAGGTCCGCTCCAGCAAATTGACCGACTGGACGCGGTAGCCGCTCAGTGAGCCCTTGGCGACGACCTGGTCGAATTCGGCGAGCGTCTCGATCTCGATGTCTGCGTTGACCATTCGGCCCACCCTAAGGGCTGCGCGGGTCAGCGGGTCAGCGCGAGTGACGTCAGCTGTGCCACACCCCAGCTGAGCGGTACGCACACCACCACGAGCGCGGAGGCCCGCAAAGTGGCGGCCGTACGCAGTACCGTCCCCCGTGCGCCGAGCCCGGTCAGGGTCTCGCGGGTGGTGGCCCGGGCCTGCCGGGACTCCACCGCCGATGTGAGAAGTGTCGCGGCCGCGCACAGCGCCACGAGCGCCGCGGCGGCCCCGGTCAGCGGGCCGAGCGGGGCGAAGACGGTGCCCCGCTCCCGCAGGGCCAGCGCAGTGAGGGCGGCCGCCCCGACCGCGCACAGCACGCCGAGGGGACGGCCCACCCGGGGGGCCTCCGCCTGGAGCGCCCGCCCCGCGAGCAGGCGTAGCGCGCCCGGGCGGACGGCCAGCAGCAGGGTCCCGCAGGCGTAGGTCAGACCCGGACCGGCGAGGGCGAGCCCGAGCGCGATCAGCGCCCACCCGGCGGGCAGCGCGGGACCGCCCCGGCCGGCGTACGCCTGGAGGGCGAGCCCGCAGGCGCAGACCGCGACCCCCCACGGCACCCCGGTCTGCGGCGACAGCCCGGCCCCCGACTCCCGCGGACGCAGGGCGAGGGCCGTCGCGACGGAGCCGGCCAGCGGGACCAGGGCCAGCAGGGTCAGCGCGGCCGCCACCGGAAGCGGCTGCTCGGCGTGGAGCAGACCCGAGCCGGCCCCGTCGAAGGGCAGCCCCGCGAGCTCGCCGCGCAGGTGGAGGACGAGGGCCAGGGCCAGGGCGCTGCCCAGGGTGCAGGCGACGGCGGTGGAGAGGGCGGCGGCCACGGTGAGCCGTACGGGGCCCAGCCCGGCGGCGTCCAGCCCTTCCCGGGGCCGGGTCGCGGGGTCGGTCCGGGCGACCGCGACCGCGAACTGGACGGTGGCGGCGAGCGGCACCAGCGCCCACAGCAGCCGAGGGAACGATCCGGCGGGCCGGGCGGTCGCCTCCGTGAGGACGTACAGCAACAGGAACCCGGCCCCGGCCGAGGCGGCGGCGACGAGGAGCCGGCGCAGCTGGACCAGCGGGCGGGAGCCGCGGGCTAGGCGGAGAGCGAGCACGCGGCCTGGTCCTCCGTGGTCTCGGCGGGACCGGACGAGGCGGCGGCCCCGGCCGTGCGGCCGTCGAGCAGGGCGAAACGGCGGTCGGCGACGGCCGCGCTCTCCTCGTCGTGAGTGGCGAGCAGCACGGTGATCTCGTGGGAGCGGGCCGCGGTGGTCAGCGTCCGCAGCAGCAGCGACCGCTCGGCGCGGTGCAGCGGGGCCGTCGGCTCGTCGGCGAAGATCACCGCGGGCTCGTTGACCAGGGCCCGGGCCAGCGCGACGCGTTGCGACTCGGGGCGGGTCAGCGCGCCGGGCCGCTTGCGGGCGAAGGCGCCGATGTCCAGCCGGTCCAGCCACTCGCAGGCGGTGCGCTTGGCCGCGCGGTGCGCGGACCCGGCGATCAGCAGCGGCAGCGCGACGTTCTCCCACACCTTGAGCTCGGGCACCAGGTGCGGCTCGGGGCCGATCCAGCCGAACCGGTCGCGGCGCAGCCGCTCGCGGGCCAGGGCGCCCATGGTGTGCAGGGGGACGCTGTTGAACCAGACCTCGCCCTGCTCCGGCTTGAGCGAGCCGGCCAGACAGCGCAGCAGCGTGGTCTTGCCGCTGCCGCGCGGGCCGGTCAGGGCCAGGATCTCGCCCTGGCGGACACCGACGGAGACGCCGATGAGGTCGGGCGAGCCAGCGTGGGAGTAGTGAAGGGACCGTGCCCAGAGGACGTCATTGTCAGGCGGGGCATCGTCTGTGGGAGCCACCATGGTGTACACCTCCGTCCGGGGGAACGAAGCGGAGCCCCATCGGTCACTGGCGCCGCAAGGAGATGTAAAGAGACGAAAGTCCCGGATGGTGACAGCACACGGCCCGGACCCCCGCGTTCTCACTCGAACGGGGGATCCGGGCCGTGTGGTTCGGACTATTTACTGCCCGGGCGGAGCCGGTGGCAGCCGCTGCTTACAGCTTGGTCCAGGCCTCGGTGAGCACCGAGCGCAGGATGCCTTCGATCTCGTCGAAGGTGCCCTGGTCAGCGGTCAGCGGCGGAGCCAGCTGGATGACCGGGTCGCCGCGGTCGTCGGCACGGCAGTACAGGCCGTTGTCGAAGAGCGCCTTGGAGAGGAAGCCGTAGAGCACGCGCTCGGTCTCCTCGTCCGTGAAGGACTCCTTGGTGACCTTGTCCTTGACGAGCTCGATGCCGTAGAAGTAGCCGTTGCCGCGGACGTCGCCGACGATCGGCAGGTCGTGCAGCTTCTGCAGCGTCGACAGGAAGGCGCCCTCGTTGTCCAGCACGTGCTGGTTGAGGCCTTCCTTGTCGAAGATGTCGAGGTTGGCCAGCGCGACCGCCGAGGAGACCGGGTGGCCGCCGAACGTGTAGCCGTGCAGGAAGGTGTTGTCACCCTTGTAGAACGGCTCGGCGATGCGGTCCGAGATGATGCAGGCACCGATCGGGGAGTAGCCCGAGGTCATGCCCTTGGCGCAGGTGATCATGTCCGGCACGTAGTCGAACTTGTCACAGGCGAACATCGTGCCGAGGCGGCCGAAGGCGCAGATCGTCTCGTCGGAGACGAGCAGCACGTCGTACTCGTCGCAGATCTCGCGGACCCGCTGGAAGTACCCGGGCGGCGGCGGGAAGCAGCCGCCGGCGTTCTGCACCGGCTCCAGGAAGACGGCGGCGACGGTGTCGGCGCCCTCGAACAGGATCTCCTGCTCGATCTGGTCGGCGCACCAGCGGCCGAAGGCCTCCGGGTCGTCGCCGTAGATCGGGGCGCGGTAGATGTTGGTGTTCGGCACCTTGTGCGCGCCGGGGACCAGCGGCTCGAAGGGGGCCTTGAGGGCCGGCAGACCGGTGATGGACAGGGCGCCCTGCGGAGTGCCGTGGTAGGCGACCGCCCGCGAGATCACCTTGTACTTGGTGTGCTTGCCCTGCAGCTTGAAGTACTGCTTGGCCAGCTTCCACGCGGTCTCGACGGCCTCGCCGCCACCGGTGGTGAAGAAGACCTTGTTCAGGTCGCCGGGGGCGTAGCCGGCGAGGCGCTCGGCGAGCTCGACGGCCTGGGGGTGCGCGTACGACCAGATGGGGAAGAACGCGAGCTGCTGCGCCTGCTTGTAGGCGACCTCGGCCAGTTCCTTGCGGCCGTGACCGGCGTTGACCACGAACAGTCCGGCGAGACCGTCCAGGTAGCGCTTGCCCTTGTCGTCGAAGATGTAAGTGCCCTCACCCCGCACGATGGTGGGGACGGGGGAGTTCTCGTACGACGACATGCGGGTGAAGTGCATCCACAGGTGGTCGTACGCGGTCTTGGAGAGGTCTTGGCTCACGGGCTATCGAGTTCCCCACATGTAGGTCTGCTTCTTCAGCTTCAAGTAAACGAAGCTTTCGGTTGATCGCACGCCGGGGAGCGCGCGGATCTTCTTGTTGATCGTCTCCAGCAGGTGGTCGTCGTCCTCGCAGACGATCTCCACCATCAGGTCGAAGGAGCCCGCGGTCATCACCACGTACTCGCACTCGGCCATCGCGGTCAGTGCGTCCGCCACCGGGTCGAGGTCTCCCTCGACGTTGATGCCGACCATGGCCTGACGCCGCAGGCCCACGGTGAGCGGGTCGGTGACGGCGACGATCTGCATGACGCCCTGGTCGAGCAGCTTCTGTACGCGTTGGCGTACGGCTGCCTCCGACAGGCCGACGGCTTTACCGATCGCTGCGTAGGGACGGCGACCGTCCTCCTGCAGTTGCTCGATGATCGCCAGGGACACAGCATCGACCGAAGGGGACGGTTGTCTGTTCCTGGAATCTGCGCTTCGACTGACCACGACCTCACTGTGCACGAGGAGTCGTCGGTTCCGCAACCCGTAACCGATGTATTTCGTTGTCTTGACTCTCGGATTGCACGGATTTCGCAGTTCGTAGCATCCGGCTCTGTCGAAAGCGTCGTCGGAGGAGATAGGCTGGGGATTCGTCTCAATCGTTGGACATTGATCAGGAGAGTGGCTGTAGTGACCACCGAACTGCGTCGTCTGCGCAACTACATCGGCGGAGAGTTCAAGGACGCCGTCGACGGCCGGACCACCGAGGTGGTCAACCCCGCGACCGGCGAGGTGTACGCCACCGCCCCGCTCTCCGGTCAGGCCGATGTGGACGCGGCCATGGCGGCTGCCGCCGCGGCCTTCCCGGGCTGGCGCGACACCACGCCCGCCGAGCGGCAGAAGGCCCTGCTCAAGATCGCGGACGCCTTCGAGGCACGCGCGGAGGAGCTGGTGGCCGCCGAGTCGGAGAACACCGGCAAGCCGCTGGGTCTGACGGCCAGCGAGGAGCTGCCGCCGATGGTGGACCAGATCCGCTTCTTCGCGGGCGCCGCGCGCCTGCTGGAGGGCCGCTCGGCCGGTGAGTACATGGACGGGATGACCTCGATCATCCGCCGTGAGCCGGTCGGCGTCTGTGCCCAGGTCGCGCCGTGGAACTACCCGATGATGATGGCCGTGTGGAAGTTCGCCCCGGCCATCGCCGCGGGCAACACCGTGGTGCTCAAGCCGTCGGACACCACCCCGGCCTCCACCGTCCTGATGGCGGAGATCATCGACTCGATCCTGCCCAAGGGCGTATTCAACGTCGTCTGCGGCGACCGTGAGACCGGCAAGGCCATGGTCGAGCACTCCACCCCGGCGATGGCCTCCATCACCGGCTCGGTGCGCGCGGGCATGCAGGTCGCCGAGAGCGCCTCGAAGGACGTCAAGCGCGTCCACCTGGAGCTCGGCGGCAAGGCGCCGGTGGTGGTCTTCGAGGACGCCGACCTCGCCAAGGCCGTCGAGGACATCGCGGTCGCCGGCTACTTCAACGCCGGCCAGGACTGCACCGCCGCCACCCGCGTGCTCGTGCACGAATCCATCCACGACGAGTTCGTAGCCGCGCTCGCCAAGGCCGCCGCGGACACCAAGACGGGCCAGCCGGACGACGAGGACGTGCTGTACGGGCCGCTGAACAACCCGAACCAGCTCAAGCAGGTCGCGGGCTTCATCGAGCGCCTCCCCGCCCACGCCAAGGTCGAGGCGGGCGGCCACCAGGTCGGCGAGAAGGGCTACTTCTACGCCCCGACCGTGGTCTCCGGCCTCAAGCAGGACGACGAGATCATCCAGAACGAGGTCTTCGGCCCCGTCATCACCGTGCAGTCCTTCACGGACGAGGCCCAGGCGCTGGAGTACGCGAACGGCGTCGAGTTCGCCCTCGCCTCCTCCGTGTGGACCAAGAACCACGGCCGCGCGATGCGGATGTCCAAGAACCTCGACTTCGGCTGCGTGTGGATCAACACCCACATCCCGCTCGTCGCCGAGATGCCCCACGGCGGCTTCAAGAAGTCCGGCTACGGCAAGGACCTCTCCGCCTACGGCTTCGAGGACTACACCCGCATCAAGCACGTGATGACCTCGCTCGACGGCTGAGCCGGGGCGGCGTCCCGCGGGGGCCGTCCGGCACTGTTCAGCGCAGAGCGCTGAGGGGGCGGGCAGTAGACACGTTGTCTATTGCCCGCCCCTTCGCCTTGTCCCAGGCTTTGGGCATGCCTGAACTCCCCTTCTCCCGCCGCGCCGCGCTGCGCGGCCTCGGTGCCGCGGGCCTGCTGGCCGCCCTCAGCGGCTGCGGGGTGCCCGCCGCCTACGTCCCCGAGGACCGCCGGGAGGGCCCGGACCGCTCCGCCGGTGAGCGCAGCCTCGCCTTCTCCAACTGGCCGCTCTACATCGACACCGACGAGGAGGACGAGCAGCGCCGTCCGACGCTGGAGGCCTTCTCCGAGCAGACCGGCATCGAGGTCCGGTACACGGAGGAGATCAACGACAACGACGAGTTCTTCGGCAAGGTCAGCCCGGCCCTGATGAACCACCAGCAGACCGGCCACGACCTCGTGGTGGTCAGCGACTGGATGGCCGCCCGCTTCGTCCGCCTCGGCTGGGCCCAGAAGATGGACCGCTCGACGCAGTCGAACGTGGCCAAGCACCTCGACCCGCAGCTGTGTTCCCCCGCCTTCGACGAAGGGCGGCTGCACACCGTGCCGTGGCAGTCGGGGATCACCGGCATCGCCTACAACCGCAAGTCGCTGGGCCGCGAGATCAAGTCCGTCAAGGACCTGTGGCACCCCGACCTGGCGGGCAAGGTGACGCTCTTCTCCGGACTCGACGAGTCCTTCGCCCTGTTGATGCAGGGCAACGGCGTCGACGTCACCCGCTGGACCGAGAGCGACTTCCACCGGATGTGCGACCAGATCGAAAGCATGGTGAAGAAGAAGCACATCCGCCGCTTCACCGGCAACGACTACACCTCCGACCTGAGCAAGGGCGACGTGCTGGCCTGCCAGGCGTACTCCGGTGACGTCGTCCAACTGCAGGCCGACAACCCCGACATCGAGTTCGTGGTCCCCGAGGAGGGCGCCGAGCTCTGGGCGGAGAGCCTCCTGGTCCCGAACCTGGCGCTGCACAAGGCCAACGCCGAGGCCCTGGTCGACTACTACTACGATCCGGCCGTGGCCGCGGCGCTCGCCGCCGCCGTCAACTACGTCTGCCCGGTCCCGGCAGCCCGCGAGGTGCTGGCCGCCTCCGCGGACAAGGAAACCGCCGAACTCGCCTCGAACCCGCTGATCTTCCCGGACGACGAGATGCGCAAGCGCCTCGTCGTGGCCCGGGACATCTCCTCGGCCGAGCGCCAGTCCTTCGCCAAGCGCTGGAACGCCATCGTCGGACTCTGAGCCGCGTCACGGTCCGGCCACAGAACTGAACATGTTCAGAGATCGGGCTGAACGCGTTCAGAAAAATGCGTACGCTTCCTCCCATGAGCGAGAGAAGCGCCCTCCAGCGGCGTATCCGTACCTGGCTGGCCCTGTTCATCGTCTGCCTCGTGCTCAGCGGGCTCACGGCCTTCCCTCTGGTCAGTGAGCTCCATTGGGCGAACGCGGTGGTGTCCCACGAGTGGCTGCGGCGGGTGGGAGACGGACTGGACCGGGCCGACGCGCAGTACCCCTTCCTCCTCTACGGCACCGACTGGCTCGCCTTCGCCCACCTGGTGATCGCCGTCTTCTTCTACGGCGTCCACCGGGACCCGGTGCGCAACGTCTGGATCGTGGAAGCCGGGATGATCGCCTGCGCCGGGATCGTCCCACTGGCCCTGATCTGCGGGCCGATCCGCGGCATCCCCTTCGGATGGAGCCTCATCGACATGTCGTTCGGCCTCTTCGGGATCATCCCCCTGCTGGCCCTGCGCCGGCTGATCAAGCGGCTGGAGGCGATGCCCGCCCCGAGTGCGCCGGCCCGCCGGGCGGCGCGCCGCCGGCACCCGGTGGTCACGAGGCGTGCGGCCGGCTGAGGGCGGCCATCAGGAGGCGCTGGACCACGGGGTTCATCTTCTCCCCCTTCGCGTCAGTGGAGTTGACGGAATAGACGAGCGTCCGGGAGAGGTCCCGGGTGCCGCCTATGCCGGTGCTGTAGCCGAGACGGCTTCCCGACTTGCCCCACACCTCGGTGCCGTCCGGCATCACGATCCTGGACAGGCCCGCCGTCAGGACGGCGTTCTCTCCGCTCTCGACGTCCTTCACCTCCGGGACGGTGAACATCTCCTCCAACTGCGCCCGCGGTACCACCCGCCCGCCGAACAGGGCCACGGTGAACCGCTCCAGGTCCGCGGTGGTCGAGATGATGTCACCCGCCGCCCAGCGGGCGGAGCTGTTCCACACCGACACGTCCCGCAGCTCGGTGGAGCCGTCCGGGCGCGGCACCGCCTGGTAGCCGTGGTTGTACGGCCCCGGTATCCGGGTCCGCATCAGCCCCGGGAAGGAAGTCTGGCGCAGACCCAGCGGGCGCAGGATGCGCCGCTCGACCTGTTCCTCGTACGCCGTGCCCGTCAGCTTCTCGATGAGGACGCCCAGGACCGTGTAGTTGATGTTCAAGTAGTGCTGCGCCTTGCCCGGGTCGAACTCCGGCCCCTTCGCCAGCGCATCGGCGATCTGACCGTGCGGATCGGTGACATCGAACCGGTGGTCCCACTGCGCCTCGAACGCGTCCCCCGGGCCGTCGGCCGGCTTGATCCCGCTCGTGTGGTTCAGCAGCTCGCGCACCGACACCGGCGGGAAGTGGTCGGGGAAGGTCCCGGGCAGGTACTGCTGGACCGGCTTGTCGAGGTCAAGCCTGCGCTCCGCGGCAAGCTGCAGGACCACCGCCGCCGTGAAGGTCTTGGTCACCGACCCCGCCCGGAACCGGCCCTGCTCCAGGGCCGGTCGCCCGGTGCGGAGATCCGCCACCCCGGCGACCCCCTGCCAGCCGCCGCCCGATCCGCCGACCCGCACCAGGGCGGCCGTCGCATCCTGGCTCCCGACACCGACCCCGTC
This sequence comes from Streptomyces sp. NPDC054883, assembly GCF_053610645.1. Taxonomy (NCBI): domain Bacteria; kingdom Bacillati; phylum Actinomycetota; class Actinomycetes; order Kitasatosporales; family Streptomycetaceae; genus Streptomyces; species Streptomyces sp. NPDC054883. The sequence goes on from NZ_JBSGYT010000006.1 coordinate 128,591, forward strand.
CAGTGCCTTCCTCAGTGCCTTCCCGTCCGGCGCGGTGGAGAAGACCGGTGCCGAGGCCTTCCCCGACGCGGCAGCCGGCAGCGGTGCGGCATGGGCCACGGCCGGGCCGGACGCGATGCCCAGGAGCAAGGTGGCGGCGATCAAAGTGCGGGCACGCGCGTTCATCATGGGATCCCCCTCGTCTGCATCCGGGCGACCTCCGCCCCGATGACCTCAATGCTCCAGCTCACGGGGGTAGTTGCGGATCACCAACAAGAGGGGTTTTCAGCGGTACGACAACTCACCGGCGCGAGCGAGCCGACACCCCGGCCCTCACTCTCCAGAGGGAGTACCCCGCACGGGGGACCCGATCCCCGCCGCGATCAGTCCCGTCTCGTACGCGCAGATCACCGCCTGGATCCGGTCCCGCAGACCGAGCTTGGCCAGCACGTTCCCCACGTGCGACTTGACCGTGTGCTCGCTCACCGTCAGCGCCACCGCGATCTCCGCGTTCGACAGCCCCCGCCCCAGGTGCAGCAGCGTCTCCCGCTCCCGCGCCGTCAGCGCCTCCAGTCGCCCGGCCGACAGGGCCGCCGCCCCGGGCGCCGGACGCGCCGTCACCGCCGTGTACTCCTCGATGAGCCGCCGCGCCACCGAAGGCGCCAGCAGGGACTCGCCCGCCGCCACCACCCGTACCGCGTGCACCAGGTCGTCGCGCCGCACGTCCTTCAACAGGAACCCGCTCGCCCCCGCGTGCAGGGCCTCGTAGACGTACTCGTCCGAGTCGAAGGTCGTCAGCATCACCGTCCGGCAGCCACCCTGCGCCGAGATCGTCCGGCACGCCTCGATCCCGTCCGTCACCGGCATCCGGACGTCCAGCAGCACCACGTCCGGCCGCAGCTCCCGCACCGCCGCCACCGCCGCCGCCCCGTCCCCGGCCTCCGCGACGACCTCGATGTCGTCCTGCGCGTCCAAAATCATCGCGAAGCCGCTGCGCACCAGCTCCTGGTCGTCGGCCACCACCACACGGATCGTCAACTCGCCACCTCCCGCGCCGAGGTTACCTCCGAGGTCACCACGGTCACGCGGACCCGGAACCCGCGGCCGCCGGGGCCCGGACCGCACTCGGCCGTCCCGCCGTGCGCCGCCGCCCGTTCGCGGATCCCGATCAGCCCGTGGCCGCCCGACGAGCCGCCCGGCCCCCGCCCGTCGTCCGTCACCGACACGGTCAGCGCCCCCGGCGCGTAGTCCAGCCGTACCACGGCCCGCGCCGCCCGGGCGTGCTTGACGACATTGGTCAGCGCCTCCTGTACGACGCGGTGCACCGTCGTCTCCAGCGCGGCCGGCAGGTCGCGCACCTCGCCCATGCGTTCGTACGCCACCTCCAGGCCGCTGCCCCGCACCCGTTCCAGCAGCCCCGCCAGCTCCGCCACGCCCGGCTGCGGGCTACGGGGCGCCGTCTCCTCGGTGCGCAGCACCCCCAGCATCGAACGCAGCTGCGCCATCGCCTCCCGCCCCGTCCCCGCTATCGCCTCGAACGCCGCCTCCGCCCGCTCCGGTGCGCGGCGCACCGCCACCGGACCGGCCTCCGCCTGCACGATCATGATGCTGACGGCGTGCGAGAGGACGTCGTGCATCTCCCGGGCGATCCTGGCCCGTTCGCGCGCCGCCGCCTGCTCCGCCTCGATCCGGTTGGCCCGCTCCAGCTCCGCCGCCCGCGCCTCGACCGCCCGGGTGTACGCCTGCCGCGTGTACTGGAGGCGGCCGAGCGCGTACGCGGCGACCGACACGAACACCGTGAAGAGCAGCTCGCGCGCCGATCCCGTGTTCCACCCCACCGACACGGCGACCGCCACCACCGTGAACAGCCCCACGCCCAGCCGCACCCGGGCCGTGCACCGCAGGGCCACCGTGTAGAAGGCGATCAGCCCCGCGTACGGAAGCGGCTGCCCCGGCCCGTCCAGCGTCAGCTTGTACACCCCGCCCACCGCGAGGACGGCCACCAGGACGGTCACCGGGGCCCGCCGCCGCCAGACCAGCGGCAGCACCCCGAGCGCGGTCATCCCGTACGAGGCCCAGTCGGCCGGCGGCAGGTCCGCCGCCCGGGGCACCACGAACGGCATGGAGACGGCGAGCTGCACGAGCAGCGTCAGCCCCAGGTCCTGCCGGCGTGGGCCGGCCCGCCGGAACCGCTCCCCCCAGGCGCGTATCACCGCCCGAGCTCGGCCCGTACCGCCGCCAGCGCGTCCACCCGGTTCGTGGTGACGGAGTCAACCCCGGCCGTGATCAGCGCCCGCATCGTCCGCTTCGTGTCCGCGGTCCAGGCGGACACCTTCAGCCCGTCCCGGTGCACGGCGTCAGTCAGCTCCCGGCTGACCAGCCCGAACCGGTAGTTGAGCCAGGCCGGCTGCACCGCGTCGATCAGCACCCGGCGCGGCGGGGAGAGCGTGGTCCAGGTCAGGGCGATCTCCGCCTGCGGGTCGGCGGCGCGGACGGCCAGCATCGAGTTCGGGCCCGCGCAGTAGTAGGTGCGCTCTCGCGCACCGCAGGCGCGGACCTCCTCGACGACCGCCCGCACCGCCTCCGGCGTGGCCCCCGGCAGGTCCAGCATCAGCCGGCCGGAGCCCGCCGCCGCCAGGGCCTCACGCAGCGCCGGCACCCCGCCCGCCGTCATCTCCCTGAGCTGCGCGGCCGTGACGGCGTCGAGCCGTACGTCGTGGCCCCACAGCCGCTGGAGCGTCTCGTCGTGGAGCAGGACCGGGGTCCCGTCGCGGGTCAGCCGTACGTCGATCTCCACCGCGTCCGCCCCACGGGCGAAGGCGGAGCGGATCGAGTCGAGGGTGTTCTCGCGGACTCGGTAGGGATCGCCGCGGTGTCCGACGGCAGTCAGGGTGCGCATGGCTCCCATTCTGCGGGGCCGTCAGGAGGCCAGCCACGCCTCCGTGTACGTGTCGATCTCCGCGATGAGCTTCGCCTTGCCCGCCGGGTCCAGGAAGGAAGCCTCCACGGCGTTCTTCGCGAGCGACGCCAGCCCGCGCTCGTCGAGGTCGAGGAGCCGGGCGGCGACCGCGTACTCGTTGTTGAGGTCGGTGCCGAACATCGGCGGGTCGTCGCTGTTGATGGTGACGAGCACGCCGGCCCGCACCATCTCCTTGATCGGGTGCAGGTCGATGTCGGTGACGGCGCGCGTGGCGATGTTGGAGGTCGGGCACACCTCCAGCGCGATGCGGTGCTCGGCGAGGTACGCGAGCAGCGCGGGGTCCCGGGTGGCGCTGGTGCCGTGGCCGATGCGCTGGGCGCCCAGCTCGTTGATGGCGTCCCAGATCGTCTCCGGACCGGTGGTCTCGCCGGCGTGCGGGACGCTGTGCAGGCCGGCCGCCCGGGCTCGGTCGAAGTACGGCTTGAACTGCGGGCGCGGTACGCCGATCTCGGGGCCGCCGAGGCCGAAGGAGACCAGGCCCTCGGGACGCAGGTCGACGGCGAGCCGGGCCGTCTCGGCGGCGGCCTCCAGACCGGCCTCGCCGGGGATGTCGAAGCACCAGCGCAGGACGACGCCGAGCTCTGCCTCGGCCGCCTTGCGGGCGTCCTCGATGGCCGCCATGAAGGCGTCCTCGTCGATGCCGCGGCGGGTGGAGGAATAGGGGGTGATGGTCAGCTCGGCGTAGCGGATGTTCTGCCGGGCCATGTCGCGGGCAACCTCGAAGGTGAGGGTGCGTACGTCGTCGGGGGTGCGGACCAGGTCGACGACCGAGAGGTAGACCTCGATGAAGTGGGCGAAGTCGGTGAAGGTGAAGTAGTCGACCAGTGCCTCGGGGTCGGTGGGCACCTTCGAGTCGGGGTGCCGGGAGGCGAGCTCGGCCACGATGCGCGGGGACGCGGAGCCCACGTGGTGGACGTGCAGTTCGGCTTTGGGGAGCCCCGCGATGAAGGGGTGCAGGTCGGGCATGGAGGCCTCCGGGAGGACGCGGGTGCGGGCAGGTCGGCTTCATCGTAGGCAGGCCGGGCCGTGTCGGTGCCGGCGCATAGCATGGCTGTACGAGAGGGGGGCGCCGTATGACCGAGCACCAGAGCCCTGAGCCGAGGGACCCGTGGGCGCCGCCGCCCGAGCAGCCCGCGTCGGAGCCCGCCCGGCCGAAGGACGCGCCGGGCGGGGCGGGGGTCCACGAGCACCCGACGGTGGCGCAGCTGCCGGGGGCGGCGAGCGCGTCGGCGGCCTACGGGTACCCGGCGCAGCCGGACCCGGGCGGATACGCCTACCCGGGACCGGCGACGCCGCCGGCCCAGCCGGGATACGGCGTGCAGCCCGGGTTCGGCGCCCAGCCCGGCTATGGCGGGCAGCCCCCTTACGGCGCTCCGCCCGGCTACCCCGGGTATCCCGGCTACGCGCCCGGGTATCCCGGCTATCCCGGATACCCGCAGCCGAGCAACGGGTTCGGCGTCGCCGCGCTCGTCCTCGGGATACTCGCGGTGCTGGCCTGTCCCACCATGTTCGGGTCCGTCGTGTTCGGCATCGTGGCGGTCGTGTTCGGCGCGCTGGGCCGGGGCAAGGCGAACCGGGGCGAGGCCACCAACGGCGGCGTCGCGCTGGCCGGCCTCATCTGCGGCGTGGTGGGCATCGTGATCGGCGCCGCCCTGACGCTGTTGCTCATACTCGGGCCGGGCCCGTTCTCCGGTCCCGGTGACGAGGACTACCACGGCCCGTCGTCGGACCCGCAGGTACAGGAGCGGATATGACCGCACCGGCCTGCCGGACCGTCATGCCTGCGTGGTCGGCTGGATGACCAACTGACGCAGGTTGACGTGACGGGCGCGGCTGGCGGCGTAGGCGACCAGGTCCGCCACGTCCTCCGCCGCAAGCGGACCGATCGCCTCGAACATGCCCGACAGCTGCGATGCCAGGGCGGGGTTGTCGATGCCCTGCGGCAGCTCGGTGTCGGTCATGCCCGGCTCGATGTTGGTGACCCGGACCCGCTGCGGGCCCAGTTCGGTGCGCAGGGACTGGGAGAGGTGGGTCAGCGCCGCCTTCGTCGCGCCGTAGACCGCGTAGTCGGGGAAGTGGAGGTGCGCGGCGATGGAGGAGATGTTGACCAGGTCGGCGGTGCCGCCCTCGGCGGCGCGGGCCACCAGGTCCGGGGTGAACGCCCCGATGACCCGCAGCGCCCCGCCGACGTTCGTGTCGAGCATCCGCTGCCACTGATCGGTGCGGCCGTCCCGGATCGGGTTGGGCATCATGACCCCGGCCGCGTTGACCACCAGGTCCACCGGCCCGAACCCGCTGTGGACGCGGTCGACGGCGGCGTCGACCGCGCTCTGCTCGGTGATGTCGGCGGCGGCGGTGAGTGCCCGGCCGCCCTCCGCCCGGATCTTGCCGGCCACCTCTGCCAAGCGGTCGGCCCGGCGGGCGAGCAAGGCCACCTTCACGCCGTGGCGGGCGAGCAGCAGCGCGGTCGCGGCGCCGATCCCGCTCGCGGCCCCCGTGATCAGCGCGGTGCGGCCTTCCAGGGTGGCGTACGTCATTGCTGCGGCTCCTTCGCGTCCGTCGCCGGAGGTGTTCCGGTGACGTGCCCCAGCCTGGCGGCGCGGCCCGGACCGGCCCAGGGTGGTGCTCTTCCTGGGACTGGCAGTACCAGGCTGACCGCTCGGCCTCCCGGCGCCGACAGCGGCCTGACTAAGATCGAACGCATGACCGGGGACATCGGAGACTTCCTGCGCTCGCGCCGCGCCCGCATCCAGCCCGAGGAGACGGGCCTGCCCTCGCACGGTCGGCGCCGCGTACCGGGACTGCGACGCGAGGAGGTGGCGCTGCTCGCGGGTGTCAGCGTCGACTACTACATCCGCCTGGAACAGGGCCGCGGCCCCAGCGTCTCGGACGCGGTGCTCGGCGCGATCGCCCGGGTGCTTCGGCTCAACCCCACGGAGCACTCCCATCTGCGCGCCCTGGCCCGTCCCGCCCCGACGCCCGAGGCGGTCCAGGAGGTCCGCCCCGGGGTCCGGCTCCTGCTGGACGCCGTCGGCGGGGCCGCGCCCGCCTTCGTCCTCGGCCGTCGTATGGACATCCTGGCCTGGAACGCCCTCGCGGACGCCGTCGCGGGCCACTCCCGGATGCCGGCCGGCTCCCGCAACATCGCCCGTTACGTCTTCCTCGACCCGGCCGCACGCGAGCTGTACCCGCAGTGGGCGCGGATCGCCGAGGAGACCGTCGGCTATCTGCGTCTCGACGCGGGGCAGCACCCGGGCGACCCCCTGCTCGCCGCGCTGACGCAGGAACTGGCGGACCGGAGCGAGGAGTTCCGGCGGTTGTGGGCCGACCATGCCGTCAAGGAGAAGACCCACGGCGTCAAACTCATCGACCACCCCGTCGTGGGCAGGCTGGTGCTTCCCTACGAGACGCTCGCCCTGCCCGGCGAACCCGATCAGCTCGTCGTCGTCTACACGACGCCACCCGGCTCCGAGACGGCCCGCCGCCTCGCGCGCCTGGCCGCCGCGGCCCCGGACGCCGTCCTCCGGCAGCCGGACGCGCCCCTCGCGCGGCCGGTGCGGGGGTAGCGGCGCGGCGGGGTCAGACCGGTGCCGCCATGAGCAGCGTCGGCACCATGACCTCCGCGTCCCCGGCGAGGGCTCTCGCGAGCGGGACCCAGACCAGCCCCACCATCCGGGGACAGTCGCACTCCAGGTCCCCGTCCACTCCCAGCGTGGGCTCCCCGGGCCCCACCTCGACCCGGTAGCAAGAGGTCCACCCCGACGGATAAGGCGCCTCGTAGGCGTACCGCACCGCCGAGGCCACCAGGCCGGTCTCCTCGGCCACCTCCCGCCGGACCGCCTCCTGCGGCTCCTCCCCGGGCTCCACACCGCCGCCCGGCAAGGTCCAGTACTCCGGGCCGTCGTGCCGCCCGGCAGGGCCCCGGCCGCGCTCGCGGACCATGAGCAGACAGCCGTCCCGGATGATCACCGCCGCGACCCGGCGGCGCTCCGCCGCCGCCGTGCTCACGCTCCGTCCGCCCCCCGCAGCCGCTCCCGGGCGTCCATCAGGGCGAAGCCCAGCAGGTTCAGGCCCCGCCAACGGGCCGGATCGCCCACCCGCTCGTCGTCCGCGGCCAGCCCGATGCCCCAGATCCGGTCGAGCGGGCTCGCCTCCACCAGAACCCGGTCGCCGGTGCCCAACAGGTAGGCCCGCAGTGCGGGATCGGAGCCGAACTTGTGCACGCTGCCCGCCACGACCAGCGCGTACCGCTCCCGCTCCCACACCGCCTCGTCGAAGCCGCGCACCAGCCGCCCGGCCTTCTTCGCCGCCGCCGGACTCCCCGCCTCCACCGCCGCGCGCTCCGCGTCGGCATCCGCGAACAGGCGCGCCTTCCCGGCCATCATCCAGTGCTCCGCGGAGGCGTAGCGGACTTCACCCACAGTGAAGGGCGAGGGCCACCACTGGCTGAGACAGCTCGGTCCGAGGCTGCCGTCCGGCCTCGGGCGGTGCCCCCAGAAAGGCAGGTACTTCAGCCGCTCACCACGGCTGACCAGGCCGATCAAGTTGTCGATCTTCTCCATGCACGCGAGTCTGGCAGTCGCCACTGACACTTCGTACGGGATTTCGGGTGTGCCTCGACACATGGTCGACCGATTCCGTCGCGTAATCAAAAGGCAACAACGGAATCACTTGGCCGAGAGGTGCACCTCTGTCAGGATCGGCACTCAATTCGGGTTCACCCCGAACTGTAGCTACGGAGAGCGTGAGAGCGTGATGGGCAACCGCTTCCAGTTCAAGGACCGCTTCGCAGAGGGCGCGCAGTACATCGACGGCCGGCTCCGGCCCGGCACCTCAGGACGGTCACACACCGTCGTGGACCCCGCCACCGGCTCCGAGGTGCTCACCTACGAGCTCGCCGGCCCGGCGGACGTGGACGAGGCCGTCGCCGCCGCCAAGCGGGCCTTCCCCGCCTGGTCCGCGGCCACCCCCGGGGAGCGCTCGGAATCGCTGCACCGGCTGGCCGCCGTACTGGCCGAGCAGGCCGAGGACTTCGCGTACGCGGAATCCCTCCAGTGCGGCAAGCCGATCAAGCTGTCGACGGAGTTCGACGTACCGGGGACCATCGACAACACCGCCTTCTTCGCGGGCGCCGCACGCCACCTCCAGGGACAGGCGGCCGCCGAGTACTCCGGGGACCACACCTCCTACGTACGGCGCGAGGCCATCGGCGTCGTCGGCTCGATCGCCCCGTGGAACTACCCGCTCCAGATGGCGGCCTGGAAGATCCTCCCGGCCATCGCCGCGGGCAACACCATCGTGCTCAAACCCGCCGAGCTCACGCCGCTGACCTCGCTGATGTTCGCCCAGGCGGCGAAGGACGCGGGCCTGCCGGACGGCGTGGTCAACATCGTCACCGGCGCCGGCCGGGACGCGGGCGAGCACCTGGTCGGCCACCCGGACGTGGTGATGACCTCCTTCACCGGCTCCACCGCCGTGGGCAAGCGCGTCGCCGAGATCGCGACCGCCACCGTCAAGCGCCTCCACCTGGAGCTCGGCGGCAAGGCCCCCTTCCTCGTCTTCGACGACGCGGACCTGGAGGCCGCCGCCCACGGTGCCGTCGCCGCCTCCCTCATCAACACCGGCCAGGACTGCACCGCCGCCACCCGCGCCTACGTCCAGCGGCCGCTGCACGACGCCTTCGTGGCCCGGGTCGCCGAGCTGATGGAGACCGTCCGCCTCGGTGACCCCTTCGAGCCGGACACCGACCTCGGCCCGCTCGTCTCCCACGCCCAGCGCGACCGCGTCGCCGGCTTCGTCGAGCGCGCCCGCGCGTACGCCACGGTGGTCACCGGCGGCGAGGTCCCCGGCGGCGAGCTGGCGGAGGGGGCGTACTACCGGCCCACTCTGATCTCCGGCGCCGCGCAGGACAGCGAGGTCGTCCAGTCCGAGATCTTCGGCCCGGTCCTCGTAGTCCTGCCCTTCGACACGGACGACGAGGGCATCGCGCTGGCCAACGACACCCCGTACGGTCTCGCGGCCTCCGCCTGGAGCCGCGACGTCTACCGGGCCGGCCGCGCCACCCGCGAGCTCAAGGCCGGCTGCGTCTGGGTCAACGACCACATCCCGATCATCAGCGAGATGCCTCACGGGGGCTACAAGGCGAGCGGCTTCGGCAAGGACATGAGCGCCTACTCCTTCGAGGAGTACATGCAGGTCAAGCACGTGATGTACGACAACACCGCGGTCGCCGCGAAGGACTGGCACCGCACGATCTTCGGGGACAGATAGCCGAGACCGCCCGACCAAGCGGCACACCCACCCGAAAGGGCACAGCGCATGGAGCAGTTCGAGCCCGGCAGCCTCTCGCAGCCACAACTCGCCGCGATACGCCGCAGCCTCACCAGTGGCCGCGGCGCCCTCACCCGGCGGTCGCTGCTGCGCGCCTCCGGCATCGGGGCGCTCACCGTCGGCGGCCTGTACGGGCTGACCGGCTGCGGCATCCCGCCCGCCAAGCGGGAAGGCGACGCGACGACGGCCTCCGACGACCACTCGGCCTCCGAGAAGGAGATCAACTTCTCCAACTGGACCGAGTACATGGACACCAGTGACGACGAAAAGTCCCGGCCCACGCTGGAGGACTTCACCAAGCGCACCGGGATCCAGGTCAAGTACACCGAGGACATCAACGACAACGTCGAGTTCTTCGGCAAGATCCGCCCGCAGCTGGCCGCCGGCCAGGACACCGGCCGGGACCTGATCGTCGTCACGGACTGGCTCGCCGCCCGCATCATCCGCCTCGGCTGGGCGCAGAAGCTGGACCCCGCCAACCTCCCGCACGCCTACGCGAACCTGATCCCGCAGTTCCGCAACCCCGACTGGGACCCGGGCCGCGCCCACAGCTACCCCTGGACGGGCATCGACACGGTCATCGCCTACAACGCCAAGGCCACCGGGGGCAAGAAGGTCGACTCGGTCACGCAGCTGCTCGACGACCCCACCCTCAAGGGCCGGGTCGGCTTCCTCACCGAGATGCGCGACACCGTCGGCATGACCCTGCTCGACCAGGGCAAGGACCCGGCGAACTTCACCACCGCGGACTTCGACGGGGCCATCGGCCGGCTCCAGAAGGGCGTCGACACCAAGCAGATCCGCCGTTTCACCGGCAACGACTACACGGCGGACCTCGACAAGGGCGACCTCGCGGCCTGCCTCGCCTGGGCGGGCGACGTCATCCAGCTCCAGGCCGGCAACCCGGACATCAAGTACGCCATTCCCGCCGCCGGTTACCTCAGTTCCAGCGACAACCTGCTGGTCCCCGCGCACGCCCGGCACAAGGCCAACGCCGAGAAGCTCATCGACTACTACTACGAGCCCGCGGTCGCCGCCCAGCTCGCCGCCTTCATCAGCTACGTCTGCCCCGTCGACGGCGTGAAGGAAGACCTGGCGAAGATCGATCCGGCACTCGCGGACAACGTCCTGATCGTCCCGGACAAGGAAATGGCCGCCAAATCGCACGCCTTCCGCTCGCTCACCAGCGAGGAAGAGACGGCGTACGAGGAGAAGTTCACCAAGCTCATCGGCGCCTGATGGGGCCCGACCGGCACCCGCGCCCCCGCCCTTTTCGACGACACCACCACCGAAGGCCCAGGCCCATGACTGACAAGACCGCGGGCGGCGATGTCCGCCTCGCCGGGATCAGCAAGCACTACGGCTCCTTCACCGCCGTGCACCCGCTCGATCTCACCATTCCCCAGGGCTCCTTCTTCGCCCTGCTCGGCGCCTCGGGCTGCGGGAAGACCACCACCCTGCGCATGATCGCCGGCCTGGAGGAACCCTCCACCGGCACGGTCAGCCTCGGCGACCGCGAGGTCACCCAGCTGCCGCCCTACAAGCGCCCGGTGAACACCGTCTTCCAGAGCTACGCGCTCTTCCCGCACCTGAACATCGACGAGAACGTCGCCTTCGGGCTGCGCCGCCGCGGCATCAAGTCCGTCAAGAAGCAGGTCGACGACATGCTGGAGCTGGTCCAGCTCGGCCAGTTCGCCGAGCGCAAGCCGCACCAGCTCTCCGGTGGCCAGCAGCAGCGCGTCGCCGTCGCCCGCGCCCTGATCAACCACCCCCAAGTGCTCCTCCTCGACGAGCCGCTCGGCGCCCTCGACCTCAAGCTGCGCCGTCAGATGCAGCTGGAGCTCAAGCGCATCCAGACCGAGGTCGGCATCACCTTCGTGCACGTCACGCACGACCAGGAGGAGGCCATGACCATGGCCGACACCGTCGCGGTGATGAACGGCGGCCGGGTGGAGCAGCTGGGCGCCCCCGCGGAGCTGTACGAGAACCCGAAGACGACCTTCGTCGCCAACTTCCTCGGCACCTCCAACCTCATCGAGGCCGACGTCCTGGAAGCCGGTGCCGCCGACGTCGTCGTCTCCAGCGCGGGGACGAAGCTCCGGCTCCCCGCCGCGCGATGTTCGACCACGCCCCGGGCCGGCGGGAAGCTGCTGGTCGGGGTGCGTCCCGAGAAGATATCCCTGGTCCACGCGGACGAGGAGGACGCCATCGCGGCCGGCCGGAACAAGATCACCGGCACGATCGCCGACTCCTCCTTCATCGGCGTCTCCACCCAGTTCGTCATCGACAGCCCGGTCTGCCCGGAGCTGGAGGTGTACGTCCAGAACATCGAGCGCGACGCCCGCCTGACCGCCGGCGCCCGGGTGGTCCTGCACTGGAACCCGGACCACACGTTCGGGCTCGACGCGGCCCAGTCCATGCTTGCAGGGACGATGGGCGACGCGGGCATCGAGACGGTCGAGGAGTCCGCGTGACCGCCACCGCAGCGCCGCCCCAGGCGGCCCCCCCGGCCGACCCACCGGTCCACAAGCCGTCGCTGCGCAAGCGGCTGGTCCCGTACTGGCTGCTGCTGCCCGGCATCCTGTGGCTGCTGGTGTTCTTCGTCCTGCCGATGGTCTACCAGGCCTCCACCTCGGTGCAGACCGGCTCCCTCGAAGAGGGCTTCAAGGTCACCTGGCACTTCCAGACCTACTGGGACGCCTTCACCGGCTACGTCCCGCAGTTCCTGCGCTCGCTCGCGTACGCCGGCACCGCCACCGCGCTGTGCCTGCTCCTCGGGTACCCGCTCGCGTACCTGATCGCCTTCAAGGCGGGCCGCTGGCGAAACCTCCTGCTGGTACTGGTCATCGCCCCGTTCTTCACCAGCTTCCTGATCCGCACGCTGGCCTGGAAGACGATCCTGGCCGACGGCGGCCCCGTCGTCGGCGTCCTCGGCAAGATCGGCTTCCTGGACGTCACCAGCTGGCTCGGGATCACCGAGGGCAGCCGGGTGCTCGCCACGCCGCTCGCGGTCGTCTGCGGTCTGACGTACAACTTCCTCCCCTTCATGATCCTTCCGCTGTACACCTCGCTGGAGCGCATCGACACCCGCCTCCACGAGGCGGCCGGGGACCTGTACGCCCGTCCCGCCACGGTCTTCCGGAAGGTGACGTTCCCGCTCTCCATGCCGGGCGTGGTCTCCGGGACCCTGCTCACCTTCATCCCGGCGAGCGGCGACTACGTCAACGCCGAACTGCTCGGCTCGACGGACACCCGGATGATCGGCAACGTCATCCAGTCGCAGTACCTGCGCATCCTCGACTACCCGACAGCGGCCGCGCTGTCCTTCATCCTCATGGCCATCGTGCTGATCATGGTCACCATCTACATCCGCCGAGCGGGGACGGAGGACCTGGTCTAATGCGCACCCCCATCGCCTGGCTCCGCCGCAACCTCGTCGTGATCGCGGGCCTGGGCACCCTGGCCTACCTGATCCTGCCGAACGTCGTCGTGACGGTTTTCTCCTTCAACAACCCCACCGGCCGCTTCAACTACGCCTGGCAGGAGTTCTCGCTCGACGCCTGGAAGGACCCCTGCGGGGTCGCCGACCTGTGCGGCTCGCTGTCGCTCTCGCTCCAGATCGCCCTGTGGGCCACCATCGGCGCCACGGTCCTCGGCACGGCGATCGCCTTCGCGCTCGTCCGCTACCGCTTCCGGGCGCGCGGCGCGGTCAACTCGCTGATCTTCCTGCCGATGGCGATGCCCGAGATCGTGATGGCCGCCTCGCTGCTGGCCCTCTTCCTCAACATGGGCATCCAGCTGGGCTTCTGGACGATCCTGATCGCCCACGTCATGTTCTGCCTCAGCTTCGTCGTCGCCGCGGTCAAGGCACGCGTCCTGTCCATGGACCCGCGGCTTGAGGAGGCCGCCCGCGACCTCTACGCGGGACCGGTGCAGACCTTCCTGCGCGTCACCCTGCCGATCGCGGCCCCCGGTATCGCGGCGGGCGCGCTGCTCTCCTTCGCGCTCTCCTTCGACGACTTCATCATCACCAACTTCAACTCGGGCAACACCGTCACCTTCCCCATGTTCGTGTGGGGATCGGCCCAGCGCGGTACGCCCGTCCAGATCAACGTCATCGGTACGGCGATGTTCGTCATCGCGGTGCTGGTGGTCCTCGCCGGTCAGACGATCGGCAACCGCCGCAAGAAGGCACAGCCCAAGTAACTCTGTGGGGAGTTGGAAGACATGGCCCCAGTCGCCATGCGAAGCGTTGCGCAATCCCTTTCCGAAGCACTGCCGGTCCCGTACTGGCTGGACGACCCCGGCAAGCCCGCCGCCGAGCCGGCGCTGACCTCCGACGAGGCATGCGACCTGCTGGTCATCGGCGGCGGCTACAGCGGCCTGTGGACCGCGCTCATCGCCAAGGAGCGCGATCCCGCCCGGGACGTCGTCCTGATCGAGGGCAAGGAGGCGGGCTGGGCCGCCTCCGGCCGCAACGGCGGATTCTGCGCCGCCTCTCTCACCCACGGCTTCTCCAACGGCCTGGCCCGCTGGCCCGGCGAGCTGGCGAAGCTGGAGGAGCTGGGCGCCCGCAACCTCGACGGGATCGAGGCGGCGATCGCCCGCTACGGCATCGACTGCGACTTCGAGCGCACCGGCGAGATCGACGTGGCGACCGAGCCCCACCAGGTCGAGGAACTGCGCGAACTGTACGAAGAGGCCCGGGGACTCGGCCTCGCCGACGGCTCGCGCTGGCTGGACCGCGACGAGGTCCGGGCCGAGGTCGACTCCCCGACCTTCCTCGCCGGACTGTGGGACACCGACGGCGTCGCCATGCTCAACCCCGCCAAACTCGCCTGGGGACTCAAGCGGGCCTGCCTCGGGCTCGGCGTGCGGATCTACGAGAACACCCGCGGGCTCTCGCTGGCCGCCTCCGGCGCCGGCATGGCCGTCCGCACCCCGTACGGGCGGATCTTCGCCCGCCGGGTCGCGCTCGGGACCAACATCTTCCCGTCCCTGGTCAAGCGGATCCGCCCGTTCACCGTCCCGGTCTACGACTACGCGCTGATGACCGAGCCGCTCACCGCCGAGCAGCTGAAGGCCATCGGCTGGGGCAACCGGCAGGGCCTCGGCGACAGCGCCAACCAGTTCCACTACTTCCGCATCACGCCTGAGAACCGCATCCTGTGGGGCGGGTACGACGCCATCTACCCCTACCGGGGCAAGCTGGACTCCGAGTACGACCACCGCCCCGAGACGTACCTCAAGCTCGCGCAGCACTTCTTCACCGCGTTCCCGCAGCTGGAGGGCATCCGGTTCAGCCACGCCTGGGGCGGCGCCATCGACACCTGCTCCCGGTTCTCGGCCTTCTTCGGCACCGCCCACTCCGGCAAGGTGGCGTACGCGGCCGGGTTCACCGGACTCGGCGTCGGCGCCACCCGCTTCGGCGCCGACGTGATGCTCGACCTGCTGGACGGCGCGCGCACCGAACGGACCGAGCTGGAGATGGTGAGGTCCAAGCCGATGCCGTTCCCGCCGGAGCCCTTGGCCTGGACCGGCATCGCCCTCACCAAGTGGTCGCTGGCCCGCGCCGATGCCCGGGGCGGCCGCCGCAACCTCTGGCTCAAGGCGCTCGACCGGTTCGGGCTGGGCTTCGACAGCTGACCGGCCGGGCAGCCCGCCGCCGGGCCGCCGCCCGGTCGCGCGCCCGGCGCACCCCCTCACCGGACCGGTGACCCGATTCACCACCACGGTGCACCGGAACCCGCGTCATAGCCGCGTCCGGCCCCGCTCTCTCCAGCTGAGAGGCCTTCACCCGAGGAGCCTCCACCGAGCGCGAGGGAACGGAGGCCGGGCGATGACGACCCCGGGGGACAAGGCGGCAGTGGAACGGCTGGTATCGGGGGCGCCGGATCCGGACGGCTGCCGGTGGGAGTGGGAGCGCGACCCGCTCGGGGTCGCCCTGCTGCCCGCGGGCCGGCGCTGGGACGTACTGATCACGCCCGGCGCGCTGGGCCGGGCCGCCCTGGACGTGCTGACACTGCTCGTGGAGCGGCCCGGTCCGGTGCTCGCCGACTTCCCGGCCGTCCGGCAGGGCCGCACGCGGATGCCGCGGCTCGGCTTCTTCGTACCCCCCGGCACCGCCGCCCGCTGGATCGGCACGGGAGTACGGGGAGCGGGTCGCGGGACCTGGATCGTGGTCCCGTACCCGGGCCGGGCGACGGGCGGCGTGCGCCGGCTGGTGGCCCCGGACGGCCGGGGCACCCTCACCGACCCGGCACTGCTGGAGCTCGCCCTGCACGAGGCGGCGGCCCGGGCGGCGGCGCGGGACGGGGCCGCACCCTGAGGCGGCGTTACCCCCGGGACCGGGACCGGGACGGCGACGGGGTCCGGGACGGCGCGCCGGACCGGCCCACGGCCCACCGCACGCCGATCAGCAGCGGCGCGCACAGCAGCAGGCTCGCCAGGACGTCCAGGGGCCAGTGGAAGCCCCGCAGGACCAGGCCCGCCGCCGTCAGACCGGTGAGCAGGGCGGCGAGCGCCGTGGGCCAGGGGCCGCGGGCGTACGGGCGGACCAGCAGGGCCGCGCCCGCGTACGCCACCAGGGCCGTCGCCGTGTGCCCGGAGGGGTAGTAGCCGGCGGCCCACGGCTCCAGCGGGCCCGGGCGGCCTGTCCACGCCTTGAGCGGGACGATCAGCGCCGGCACCACGGCCATGGCCAGCGCCGCGGCCGCGGGGCCGAGGCGGTCGCCGCGCCACAGCGCGTAGCCGAGGGCGAGGAGCAGCACGGGCAGGGCGACCGGGGCGTTGCCGAGGTCGGCGAGGCGTTCGGTGACCGCGTCGGGGACCGTGCGGACCAGGGCGCCGCTCAGCCGGGCGTCCGGGGTCAGCAGCGGTCCCGAGACCAGGACCTGCCAGGTGAGGAGGGCGAAGAACAGCGCGCAGACGGCGGCCGGGAAAATGGCCGGCCGTCCCGGAACAGGGGGGGTGGTTCCGGGACGGCCGCCCGGATCGGGTTGCCGTGCGCCCCGGGGGGTTTGGGGCGTACGGCCGTCCGATCGGTGAGGAGTGTGCGCGAACGCATGCCCAGTGCGGCGCTGGGGAAGCCCGGTACTGGTGTCGCCCCCGTGAGGCCGGGAGCGGGGTGTCTCACTCATCTGCAGAAACCGTACGGCAGCGGAAAGGGGACCGACAGCAGGAACGCGCTCCTGCCATCGGCCCCCCACATCTTCTTCACAGCGCCCGCCCGTTACCGCCGGTACCGGTGGGTCCCTGTGTTCGGACGTTCGCTCAGATGCCCGCGAAAGCCGCCTCGATGATGTCCAGGCCCTCGTTCAGGAGGTCCTCGCCGATGACGATCGGGGGCAGGAAGCGGAGCACGTTGCCGTAGGTGCCGCAGGTGAGGACGAGCAGGCCCTCGGCGTGGCAGGCCTTGGCGAGCGCGCCGGCCGCCTCCGGGAACGGGGTCTTGGACGCCGGGTCCTTGACGAGCTCGATCGCGATCATCGCGCCGCGGCCGCGGATGTCACCAATGATCTCGTACTTCTCCTGCATGGCCGTCAGGCGGGTCTTCATGACGGACTCGATCTTCTTCGCCGCGGCGTTGAGGTCGAGCTCCTTCATGGTCTCGATGGAGCCGAGCGCACCGGCGCAGGCCACCGGGTTGCCGCCGTAGGTGCCGCCCAGGCCGCCCGCGTGGGCGGCGTCCATGATCTCGGCGCGGCCGGTCACGGCGGCGAGCGGCAGGCCGCCCGCGATGCCCTTCGCGGTGGTGATCAGGTCGGGGACGATGCCCTCGTCCTCACACGCGAACCACTGGCCGGTGCGGCAGAAGCCGGACTGGATCTCGTCCGCGACGAAGACGATGCCGTTGTCGTTGGCGAACTTCACGATGGCCGGCAGGAAGCCCTTGGCCGGCTCGATGAAGCCGCCCTCGCCGAGGACCGGCTCGATGATGATCGCCGCGACGTTGTCGGCGCCGATCTGCTTGGTGATCTGGTCGATCGCCTGGGCGGCGGCCTCGGGGCCGCAGTTCTCGGCGCCGGTGGGCCAGCGGTAGCCGTAGGCGACCGGCACGCGGTAGACCTCGGGGGCGAACGGGCCGAAGCCGTTCTTGTACGGCATGTTCTTCGAGGTCAGCGCCATCGTCAGGTTCGTACGGCCGTGGTAGCCGTGGTCGAAGACGACGACGGCCTGGCGCTTGGTGTACGCACGGGCGATCTTGACGGCGTTCTCGACGGCCTCGGCACCGGAGTTGAACAGCGCCGACTTCTTGGCGTGGTCGCCCGGGGTCAGCTCGGCGAGCGCCTCGCAGACCTCCACGTAGCCCTCGTAGGGGGTGACCATGAAGCAGGTGTGGGTGAAGTCGGCGAGCTGCGCGGAGGCGCGGCGCACGACGGCCTCGGCGGAGGCGCCGACGGAGGTGACGGCGATGCCGGAACCGAAGTCGATCAGGCGGTTGCCGTCGACGTCCTCGATGATGCCGCCGCCCGCGCGGGCGGTGAAGACGGGAAGCACGGAGCCCACGCCGCCGGCCACCGTCTCGAGGCGGCGGGCCTGCAGCTCCTGCGACTTGGGGCCGGGGATCGCGGTGACGATGCGGCGCTCCTGCGGGACAGCGGTCATAGGGGGCTCCTGGGGGGTGTTTTCGGACGCACTTGTGTCTTTGTCCGCAGGCTAGGCCCGCCGGAGGGGCGAAGGCATGCTCCGTTCGGGAGTGGTCCCCGCGTGTCCTTGTCCGCGACGGCCATAGGAGGCGGCGGACGCGTGTCTTGTGGATCATGACCGGGTACGGGCGGCGGGACGCCGACGGCCACTAGATTGAGCGCGAGCGCAGCGCAGTGAACGGGCAGGGGGCAGGGTTCATGGACACCGACGGCGCGTACCAGGAGCAGCGGGTGGGGGGCGGGCGCGTGCCGAGGCCGGCCGGGCCGCCGCCCATGCCCGGCGTCCCCCCGGCCGCGCCGCCGAAGCCCGGCCACCCGCCGGGCGCCGGTCCCGCGTTCGCCCAGTGGCTGCGCGTCCCGCGGCCGAAGGCGGAACCGGGCACCTGGCGGTTCGGGCACCGGCCGCGCCCGACGGCGGAGGCGGAGCCCGCCCGGGACCGGGCGCTGCTGAGCGGCGCGGTGATCTCGTTCCTCGCCTGCGTGCTGCTCTGGTCCCTGCTGACGAACGGGTACATCCCGAAAGTCGACGTTCCGGTGAAGGCGCTCACCCCCCAGAGCTGGTGGCGGCTCGGCGACGACCCGGTCGACGGCCGGGGCGTCGCCGCCCTCCAGGCGTACGCCCTGCTGATCACCGGCGCCCTGGTGGTGTGGTTCAGCCGCCTGGGGTCCTGGAGCCTCGCCTTCGACCGGCTCGTCGCGGCGCGCGGGCCCGTGGCGCGGGCGGTGGGCGCGACGGCCGGGGCGCTGTTCGTCCTGATGCTCATCTGGACGAGGACGCTGACGGTGCTCGGCCTCGCGGGCGACCACCTGCCCTACGAGGACATGAGCGCGGGCACGCAGACCCTCGTCGCCTACCTCGTCTATCTGGTGACCGGCTTGCCCGTCGTGTGGTTCTTCGTCCGCCTCGCCCGGCGCGGCGGCGGACCGAAGGACGGGCCGACGACCCCCGTGCCCGCTGCCGCGTCTCCTGCCGAGGACCCCGTCGCCTGGAACGAGCTGCGCGCCGCCGGGCTCCCGGAGGCCGCCGAGCGGCTCGCCGGGGAGATCGGCTCCGGGCGGATGAACGACGTGGACTACGCGCGGATCCGGCGGGCCTGGGAGAGCGTGCGGGCCGATCCGGCGCGGGCCGGGGCCTTCGCGCAGGCCGTGCGGGACAAGGGGGCGGGGGCGTGCGTGCACCCGTCCGGGGTGCGGGACCTGCCTGAGCGGGCCGCCCGGCACGACCTGCTGGCCCGGCAGGTGCTGCTGGGCACGGTGGAGGACGGCGAGCGCAACCCCTGGGCCCGCCGCGGGACCGGGCTCGCGCTCGACCCCGACGTGCTCGGCACCTCCCTGCTCGCCGTCGGTCCGTCCGGCTCCGGCAAGACCCGGCGGCTGGTCCGGCCCGTCGTGGAGGCGCTCGCCCTCCAGGCGCTGGCCGGCCAGGCCGCCGTCATCGTCGTGGCCTCGGCCGGCACCCCGCTGGGACCCGACACCGCCTACGACGTCGTGGTCCGGGTCGGTGACCCCGGATCCGTCTACGACCTCGACCTCTACGGCGGCACCACCGACCCCGACGAAGCCGCCTCCCTGCTCGCCGAGGCCTTCGCCGGCGACATCCCGGGGACGGAGGTCCGCCGGGCCGCGACCGCCCTCGCGCAGCTGCTGGGCCCCTTCCACGCCGCGTACGGCCGCTTCCCCGGTGTGCCCGAGCTGCGCGAGCTCCTGGACCAGGTGCCCGCCGCGCTCGACGCGCTGCGCACCGCCCTGGAGGAGACCGGCCGGCAGGTGCTGCTCCGCGAACTGGACGCCCGTGCCCGCCAGTACGGCACCCCCGGCGACCCCGGTCCGGCGCTCGCCGACCGGGTGGCGCTGCTGGACCGGCCCGCCTTCGCCGGGTTCTTCGACACCACCGGCCAGGGGCGGCCGTTCTCCCTGCGCTCGCTGGAACACCCGCTGCGCGTCCGCATCGACCTGCCCGAGCGGGCGCACGCCGACGCCTCCCGGATCCTGGCGCGGCTGCTGCTCGCCCAGTTCAACGCCTCCGCCGCGGCCCGCGCCGACCGCTCGCTGTTCGCCTTCCTCGCCTTCGACGACGCCTCCCACACCCTCACCCCCGAGACCGTGCGCGGCATCCAGCGGCTGCGCTCGGCCAACGCCGGGGTGCTGCTGGCGCTGCGCACGCTGGACGACGTACCGGAGGCGCTGCGCATCCCGCTGCTCGGCGCGGTCGGCTGCCGGATGGCCTTCTCCGGGGTGACCACCTGGGACGGCAAGCGGTTCGCCGAGGCCTGGGGCACGGAGTGGGTCGAGACGCGGGACGTCACGCACCGGACCGTCTTCGCGGACCAGCCGCTGACCCGGGCCATGCACGCCTTCCGCAAGCTGATCACCGGCAAGTCCGTCACCACTGACGCGGTGACCGTGCGGCAGGTCGAACGCGAGCGGTGGTCGGCGTCGGAGCTCGCGCACGCCGTGCCGGCGGGGCACGCGGTGCTGTCGCTGACGTCCGTCCGGGGGGAACGGGCTGCTCCGCTCCTGGTCAGGCTGGCCGGAACGAGCTGAGCGGACCCGTACGGGGTGGCAGAATCGAGGTGAGCCGTTCATACGCCGCGGCGAAAAGCCCCAGCCCTCGTGCCCTAGCCTCCTCGCCTCCGCCCCTCCAGCACCGACCGCTTCCGCCCCCTGTTGAAGGCCCCTGGTATCCGATGCCGCTCACCCTCGCCTCGCTCGTCCAGCACTCGGCCCTCAAGCTCAGCGTCCGGGCGGGGGAGAGCCGCCTCGACACCCCCGTGCGCTGGGCCCACGTCAGCGAGCTCGCCGACCCCGTCCCGTACATGGAGGGCGGCGAGCTGCTGCTGATCACCGCCATGAAGCTGGACGCCGAGGACCCCGAGGAGATGCGCCGCTACGTACGGCGGCTCGCGGCGGCCGGGGTCGTGGGCATCGGCTTCGCGATCGGCGTCAACTACGAGGCGATCCCCGGGGCCCTGGTCGAAGCCGCGCGGGAGGAGGACCTGCCGCTGCTGGAGGTGCCCCGCCGGACCCCGTTCCTCGCCATCAGCAAGGCCGTCTCGGCGGCGCTCGCGGCCGACCAGTACCGGGCGGTGACGGCCGGCTTCGAGGCGCAGCGGGAGCTGACCCGCGCCGCGCTCTCCGCCGACGGGCCCGCCGAGCTGCTGGCGAAGCTGGCCGCCCACGTGCACGGCTGGGCCGCGCTCTACGACACCTCCGGCGCGGTCGTCGCCGCCGCGCCCGAATGGGCGGCGCGCCGGGCCGCCCGGCTGACCCCGGACGTGGAGCGGCTGCGGGAGCGCCCCGCGCCCGCGAGCGCCGTCGTGGGCGGGACGGAGGACCGCGTCGAGCTCCAGTCGCTCGGGACCGGGCGGCGGGCGCGGGGTGCGCTGGCCGTGGGGACGGGCGCGCCGCTGGGCACTGCCGAACGGTACGCGGTGCACTCCGCGGTGGCCCTGCTCACCCTCACCACCGAGCGGTCGCGGTCGCTGCACGACGCGGAGTCCCGGCTTGGCGCGGCGGTGCTGCGGATGCTGATGACGGGCGAGGCGGAGCACGCCCGGGCCGTGGCCGGAGACCTGTACGGGGCCCTGCTGGACGCCCCGTTCCGGATCGTCGTGGCGGAGCCGGCGCTGGCGGGGACGGCCCAGCCGGAGGGGCTCGCGCAGCTGACCGACGCGGTCGAATCGGCGGCGGCCCGGACGGGGGAGGCGCTGCTGGTGGTCCCGGAGGAGGGCCGGCTGGTGGTGCTGGCCGCGGAGGCCGGCTCGGCCGTGCAGGCCTGCGCGGAGTACGCGGAGGGGCTGGAGGCGCGGCGCGGGCGGGATTCGGCGGGGCCGGAACCGGACGAACTGGTGGTCGGCCTGTCCGCGCCGGCCGGGACCTCGGGCGTGGCGGCCGCCTGCAAGCAGGCAGACCAGGCCCTCGCGGTGGCCCGCCGGCGCGGGCGCCCGATGGTGGAACACGAGGACCTCGCGGCGGGTTCCGTACTTCCGCTGCTGGCCGACGACGCGGTACGGGCCTTCGCGGACGGCACGCTGCGGGCGCTGCGCGAGCACGACGAGAAGGGCCGCGGCGACCTGGTGGCCTCGCTGTACGCGTGGCTGTCGCGCCACGGCCAGTGGGACGCGGCGGCGGTCGACCTGGGCGTGCACCGGCACACCCTGCGCTACCGGATGCGGCGCGTGGAGGAGATCCTCGGCCGCTCCCTCGACGACCCGGACGTCCGCATGGAACTCTGGCTCGCCCTCAAGGCCAGCCCCACCGACGCGTAAGCCCGGCCGGGCGGTTCCCCGCAGCGTCGCCGGGACTGCCCGAGCGCGTCCGCCGGGCGACCCTGGTCGTGGCGGCGGCCGTGTCCCCGTTCCTGCCCGGAACCCTGCTGGTCACGAGCCTGCTGGGCTGGTCGGCGGGCCGCCGGATCGTCGGCGTGGGCGCCACCGCCTCCGGGGGAGACACGGCCCGGGCCCGCAACGACCGCCCGCCCAGGGCGCACCCCCGGCGGCCCCCTACGGGGGCCCGGGCGTCCCGTGCCCCGGCCGGCCGGGCTCGGTTATCCCCTCGGGACCTTCCGAGTGCGTCCGCTCCGGGCGGGGCCCGCCGTCTAGCGGTGCCACACGGCCGGTCCTCGAATGCCGCCGGGGCAGGGTCCTGCTGCGCGGGCGAGTCAGGAAGGGTCTCCCCCGGCGGGTGCCGGGGACGAGGTGGCGCAGGGACTCGGCAGCGCACAAGAAGGCGTGCCGGGGAACGGGCACCCCAGCCCCGTGTCCCGGTCCACCGGGCCCCGGAGAGCACTGTCGCGCCCGAGGGGGTCCAGCCCCGTGCCGCGGCCCGCGGTCCGGGGGGCCCGTACCAGGGCCGGGGAACAGGGTCCTTGCCTCGGCTCGGCAGCCCCGGGCCCTGGGGCTCGGGGGTCGGCGCCCATGACGTCGGGCCGGCGCGCCGGGTCCGTGCCGCCGCGCCGGGCTGTGGCAGCGCCCGGGGGCTGGGATCGGCGGGGCAGGGCACGCGGTGTCCCTGGCGGCCGCGCCCGGGGGCCTCGCCGCCTCGGCGCGGAGTCAGGGGGGCCGTACCAGCGCCCGGGGCACTACCACCAGGGTTGCGGGCGCGGTGCCCGGGCCCGGGCGCCTTGCCTCGGTCCCGGCGGGCCCGGGTGGAGCCTCCGCATGGGAAGTGGCGTGGGGACAGTGACAAAGCGGCGCAGCCGCCGGCGCGCGTACTCCATGCCGGACAAACGCCGAATCGCCGGCGGAGTCCTACCGTGGAGGGGACAAGGACCCGCACAACTCCGAAGGGCCGGGATTCGCATGACTTCCACCCACGCCTTCTGGCTCGCCGGCCGCCAGGCCACCGGCGAGGACAGCTTCGACGTCCACTCCCCGTGGGACGGACGCCTGGTCGGCACGGTCAGCGTGCCCACCGAGGCCCAGGTCGAAGAGGCCGTGGCCGCGGCCCACGCCGTGACGGCGGAGTTCTCCGCGACCCCCGCGCACGTCCGCGCCGCCGCCCTCGACCACGTCTCGAAGCGGCTCGTCGAGCGCACCGAGGAGATCGCCCAGCTGATCTCCGCCGAGAACGGCAAGCCCATCAAGTGGGCCCGCGGTGAGGTCGGCCGTGCGGTGTCCGTGTTCCGTTTCGCCGCCGAAGAGGCCCGCCGCTTCAACGGCGGAGAGGCCCAGCGCCTGGACACCGACGCCGGTGGCGTCGGCCGTCTCGCCCTGACCCGCCGCTTCGTCAAGGGCCCGGTGCTCGGCATCGCGCCGTTCAACTTCCCGCTGAACCTGTGCGCCCACAAGGTGGCCCCCGCCATCGCCGTCGGCGCGCCGATCATCCTGAAGCCGGCCCCGGCCACCCCGCTCTCCGGCCTCATCCTCGGCGAGCTGCTCGCCGAGACCGACCTGCCGGCCGGCTCCTGGTCCGTCCTGCCGGTGGCGAACGACAAGATGCCCGCCCTGGTCAAGGACGAGCGCCTGCCCGTCATCTCCTTCACCGGCTCCGACACGGTCGGCTACGCCATCCAGCAGTCGGTGCCCCACAAGCACTGCACCCTGGAGCTCGGTGGCAACGCCGCGGCCGTCGTCCTCGCCGACTGGTCCTCCGAGGCCGACCTCGACTGGGCCGCGACCCGTATCGCGACCTTCTCGAACTACCAGGCCGGCCAGTCCTGCATCTCCGTGCAGCGCGTGATCGCCGACGCCTCCGTGTACGACCGCCTCGTCGAGAAGGTCGTCGCCAAGGTCCAGGCGCAGGTCACCGGTGACCCGTCCGACTCCGCCACCGACGTCGGCCCCCTCGTCTCCGAGGACGCCGCCAAGCGGGTCGAGTCCTGGGTCGACGAGGCCGTCTCCGCCGGGGCCAAGCTGCTCACCGGCGGCAAGCGCGAGGGGGCCTCGTACGAGCCCACCGTCGTCGCCGAGCTGCCGGCCGGCGTCAAGCTCGCCGTCGAGGAGGTCTTCGGACCGGTCCTCACGCTCCAGAAGGTCGAGAACACCGACGAGGCCTTCGCCGCCGTCAACGACTCGAAGTTCGGTCTGCAGACCGGCGTCTTCACCCGCGACATCCAGACCGCGTTCCGCGCCCACCGGGAGCTGGAGGTCGGCGGCGTGATCGTCGGCGACGCGCCGTCCTACCGCGCCGACCAGATGCCGTACGGCGGCGTCAAGCAGTCGGGTGTCGGCCGCGAGGGCGTCCGCTACGCGATGGACGACTACACCTACGAGCGGGTCCTGGTCCTCACCGGCCTGGACATCTGAGCCGACTCGTACGGCCCAAAGCCGACGGCCGGAGCCTACTGTGCGGGGGCTCCGGCCGTCCCCCTTTTCCCCCGCCCGTTCCCCCACCCTGCCCCGCCCGGCTTTTCCGGGCGCCGCGGAGGGGGTACGACTGACAGGTAGCACCGACCGGTATTCCGGAAAGTCATCCGACTCGGCGGCGAGGTGAGTCCCCGCATGTCCGCAACACAGCCCAAGGTGACCGAGCGCGAGGCCAGGCAGGTCGCGGAAGCGGCCCGGCAGCAGGACTGGCGCAAGCCCAGCTTCGCCAAGGAACTGTTCCTGGGACGGTTCCGGCTCGACCTGATCCACCCCCACCCGCAGCCCGCCGACGAAGACGTCCGGCGCGGCGAGGCCTTCCTGGCCCGGCTGCGCGACTTCTGCGAGCGCGAGATCGACGGCCAGCGCATCGAGCGCGAGGCGAAGATCCCCGACGAGACCGTGCGCGGGCTCAAGGAGCTCGGCGCCCTCGGGATGAAGATCGACCCCAAGTACGGGGGGCTCGGCCTCACCCAGGTGTACTACAACAAGGCGCTGGCGCTGGTCGGTTCGGTCAGCCCCGCCATCGGGGCGCTGCTCTCCGCCCACCAGTCGATCGGCGTGCCCCAGCCGCTCAAGATGTTCGGCACCCAGGAGCAGAAGGACGCCTACCTGCCCCGCTGCGCCACCAGTGCCATCAGCGCCTTCCTCCTCACCGAGCCCGACGTGGGCTCCGACCCGGCCCGCCTGGCCACCACCGCCGTCCCGGTCACCGAGGACGGGGAGGAGGCGTACGTCCTCGACGGGGTGAAGCTCTGGACCACCAACGGGGTCGTCGCCGACCTGCTCGTGGTCATGGCGCGGGTCCCCAAGAGCGAGAACCACCGCGGCGGGATCACCGCCTTCGTCGTGGAGGCGGACTCGCCCGGCATCACCGTCGAGCACCGCAACGCCTTCATGGGCCTGCGCGGCCTGGAGAACGGCGTCACCCGCTTCCACCGCGTACGGGTCCCCGCCGCGCAGCGGATCGGCGCCGAGGGCGCGGGCCTGAAGATCGCGCTCACCACCCTGAACACCGGACGCCTGTCGCTGCCCGCCATGTGCGTCGGCGCCGGGAAGTGGTGCCTCAAGATCGCCCGCGAGTGGTCCGGGGTGCGCGAGCAGTGGGGCCGGCCCGTGGCGCGGCACGAGGCGGTCGGGGCGAAGATCTCCTTCATCGCCGCGACCACCTTCGCCCTGGAAGCCGTGGTCGACCTCGCCTCCCAGATGGCCGAC
This sequence comes from Streptomyces sp. NPDC054883, assembly GCF_053610645.1. Taxonomy (NCBI): domain Bacteria; kingdom Bacillati; phylum Actinomycetota; class Actinomycetes; order Kitasatosporales; family Streptomycetaceae; genus Streptomyces; species Streptomyces sp. NPDC054883. The sequence continues at coordinate 154,546 of NZ_JBSGYT010000006.1, forward strand.
GAGGACCGCAACGACATCCGCATCGAGGCCGCCCTCGCCAAGCTATACGGCTCCGAAATGGCCTGCCTGATGGCCGACGAGCTGGTCCAGATCCGCGGCGGACGCGGCTTCGAGACCGCCGAGTCCCTCGCCGCGCGCGGGGAACGGGCCGTTCCCGCCGAGCAGCTGCTGCGGGACCTGCGCATCAACCGCATCTTCGAGGGCTCGACCGAGATCATGCACCTGCTGATCGCCCGGGAAGCCGTGGACGCCCACCTCTCGGTCGCCGGTGACCTGATCGACCCGGACAAGGACCTCGGCGACAAGGCCAAGGCGGGTGCCCGCGCCGCCGGGTTCTACGCCCGCTGGCTGCCCAAGCTGGCCACCGGAGCCGGCCAGGTCCCCGGCACCTACCGCGAGTTCCACCCGGCGGGCCACCCCGACCTCGCCACCCACCTGCGCTACGTCGAGCGCAGCGCCCGCAAACTCGCCCGGATGACCTTCATGGCGATGGCGCGCTGGCAAGGCCGGATGGAGACCAAGCAGGGCTTCCTCGGCCGCATCGTCGACATCGGCGCGGAACTCTTCGCGATGAGCGCGGCCTGCGTGCGCGCGGAGCACCTGCGGGCCACCGGCGAACACGGCCGCGAGGCCTACCAGCTCGCCGACGCGTTCTGCCGCCAGTCCCGGATCCGCGTCGAGGAGCTCTTCGGCCGGCTCTGGTCCAACACGGACGACCTGGACCGCAAGGTGGTCGCGGGCGTCCTCTCCGGCACCTACACCTGGCTGGAGGAAGGCGTCCTCGACCCCTCGGGCGACGGCCCGTGGATCGCCGACGCCACCCCCGGCCCCTCAGAGAAGGAAAACGTGCACCGTCCACTGCGCTGACCTGCCATGATCGGTGTGCAGTCAGACTGATGTACGAGAACCGGCACGAGCACGAGGCGGCACAGCGATGGCGACGGCCGAGGAAGACCGCTACAGCCGACGACTGGCCTGGTGCGTGGCGTTGCTGCTGCGCCACGCACCGGACGCGGTCGCGGCCGGTCTCCTCGGCCGGCTCGACCCGGCCGCCCGCCGCTACCTCTGCCGCGACGGGCAGCTCCCCGCCGCCGCCGTCACCCTGCTGCTGCGCGACGGCACCGAAGAGGACCGCCGCAACGTCGCCCGCAACCCGCACGTGCTCGGCCGCCCGCTGCCGGGGCTGCCCGGGCCCGCCCGCTACCGGCGCCGCCCCGGCGCCTCGCCGCAGCTGCTCGCCACCCTGAGCGCCGAACTGGGCCGCACCCCCGCCACACCCGGGGCGCCCGGCCCCGCGTTGAGCAGTACGGAACTCATCGCCCTGCTGCGCCGCCACGGCAGCCGCCGCCCGCGAATACCGCTCGACGTGCTGGCCCTGCCCCACGAGCTCGACCCGCAGACCCTGCTGCGCGAGCACGCCCGCGCCCCGCTGCCGCCCGGCTCCGTCGAGGCCCTGCTGCTTGTCGCCGGGCTCGACCGGGCGGCCGTACTCGCCCTGCTCGACACGCGCGCGCAGCACACGTACGGGCCCCAGTGGCACCGCCCCGCCGTCCGGGCCGTCCGCACCGGCACCCTGACCTTCGATGAACTCGCGGCGGTCGTCGCACCCGCCCACCGGACCCTGCTGCTCGGACAGGCCCACGCCATCGGGCGCTTCGCGTGGAACCTCGCCGAGTGGGCCGGGATGCGGGCCGCCCTGGTCCGCGTCCTGCACCCGGTGCTCGGTGACGACCCGCGGCTGTGGGCCGAACTGCACCGCAGCGCCCCCGGGTTCCCCGGCACCCTCCCGGAGCTGGCCGCCGCCGTGGCCGCCGGAACCGCGCCGGCGCACCCCGCACCCGAAGCTCCGGGCCTCACCGAAGCCGTCGACGCGCTCGCGCCCGGCGCCGCACCGGAACCGGAGCCGGGCGTGGACCGGGAGCTGGCCCTCGCCAGCCTCGGGGTGCCCAACGCCATGGGCGACCTGCGCGAGGACATCCGCTGGGTCCGCGCCTGTCTGGACGCGGGCCTGCTCACGGGCACCGACGTACTGCGGCACAAGGCCCCCGCCGCCTGGGCCCTGGACGAGGACCACTGGCTCGGCGACGTCGACTACCCCGACCGGCACGACCGGCCGGCCGCCGTGCTCGCCTCCCGCGCCGAGGCCGACCGGCTGCTCACGGCGGCCCTCGGCGGCGACGGCGAAGCCTGGTGGCGGGCCGCCCTGACGCTCCCCGACTTCGCCGGGACCCTCCCCGAGCTGCTGGCCGCCGTCATTCAAGGGGACTCCGTGTCCAACCGCTCCTGAGTTGCGGCAACAATGGGGGGCATGACCGACAGCCCAGCCCCCTTGGCCGACCCGCACCTCCTCTTCGACCCCGCGGTCGGCCGCCGGGACATCGTCATCCTCGGCTCCACCGGCTCCATCGGCACCCAGGCCATCGACCTCGCCCTGCGCAACCCGGACCGCTTCCGGGTGACCGCGCTGTCCGCCGCCGGCGGACGCGTCGCGCTGCTGGCCGAACAGGCCCGGCGGCTGCGCGTGCGGAGCGTCGCGGTGGCCGACGAGGACGCGGTCCCCGCGCTGAAAGAGGCGCTGAGCGCCCAGTACGGCGGGTCCGAGCCGCAGCCCGAGATCCTGGCCGGGCCGGACGCGGCTGCCGAACTCGCCGCCTCCCCGTGCCACACCGTCCTCAACGGCATCACCGGTTCCATCGGCCTCGCGCCCACCCTCGCCGCGCTGCGTGCCGGCCGGACGCTGGCGCTGGCCAACAAGGAGTCGCTGATCGTCGGCGGCCCGCTGGTCAAGGCCCTCGCGAAGCCGGGCCAGATCATCCCGGTGGACTCCGAGCACGCCGCGCTCTTCCAGGCACTGGCCGCCGGGACCCGGGCCGACGTCCGCAAGCTCGTGGTCACGGCCTCGGGCGGCCCCTTCCGCGGCCGCACCCGGGCCGAGCTGGCGCAGGTCACCGTGCAGGACGCCCTCGCGCACCCCACCTGGGCGATGGGCCCGGTGATCACCGTCAACTCGGCGACGCTGGTCAACAAGGGGCTGGAGGTCATCGAGGCGCACCTGCTCTACGACATCCCCTTCGACCGCATCGAGGTCGTGGTCCACCCCCAGTCTTACGTCCACTCGATGGTCGAGTTCACCGACGGTTCGACGCTGGCCCAGGCCACCCCGCCCGACATGCGCGGCCCGATCGCGATCGGCCTCGGCTGGCCCGAGCGGATCCCCGACGCGGCCCCCGCCTTCGACTGGACGAAGGCGTCGAGCTGGGAGTTCTTCCCACTGGACACCGAGGCCTTCCCGGCGGTGGACCTGGCCCGGCACGTCGGTACCCTCGGCTCCACGGCGCCCGCCGTGTTCAATGCGGCGAACGAGGAGTGCGTGGCGGCCTTCCTGGCCGGTCGGCTGCCGTTCACAGCAATCATGGATACGGTCTCGTCCGTGGTCGATGAGCACGGAACACCGGACGCGGGAACTTCCCTCACCGTCCCGGACGTCCTTGAAGCGGAGACCTGGGCCAGGGCCCGGGCACGGGAGCTGGCGGCACGGGCCGCCGTGGAGGCGCGCGCATGACGATCTTGCTGACCTTGATCGGTGTGGTCGTCTTCGTGTTCGGCCTGTTGTTCTCCATCGCCTGGCACGAGCTCGGCCACCTCTCGACGGCCAAACTCTTCGGCATCCGCGTGCCCCAGTACATGGTCGGCTTCGGCCGGACCGTCTGGTCGCGCAAGAAGGGCGAGACGGAGTACGGCATCAAGGCCATCCCGATGGGCGGCTACATCCGCATGATCGGGATGTTCCCGCCCGGTGAGGACGGCAAGGTCAGCGCGCGCTCGACCTCCCCCTTCCGGTCGATGATCGAGGACGCGCGCTCGGCTGCGTACGAGGAACTCCAGCCGGGGGACGAGAGCCGGCTGTTCTACACGCGCAAGCCCTGGAAGCGCGTGATCGTGATGTTCGCGGGCCCGTTCATGAACCTCGTCCTGGCCCTGGTGATCTTCTTCGGGCTGTGGATGACCTTCGGCGTCAACCAGACCACCACCCAGGTGGCGTCCGTCTCCCCCTGCGTCATCCAGCAGAGCGAGAAGCGCGAGGTCTGCAAGGACGGCGACCCGGTGGCCCCCGCCAAGAAGGCGGGCCTGCGGACGGGTGACAAGATCGTGGCCTTCAACGGCAAGCGGATCACCGACTGGGCCGTGCTCCAGAAGAAGATCCGCGACACCGTCGGCCCCGCCACCGTCACCGTCGTCCGGGACGGGCGCGAGCAGACCCTCCAGGCGACGCTGATCGAGAACAAGGTCGCCAAGACCGACGGCCACGGCGGCTACGTCAAGGGCCAGTACGTGACGGCCGGCTGGCTCGGCTTCGGTCCCAGGGAAGTCATCGCACCGCTCACCTTCGGCGAGTCCGTGGAACACATGGGCGATGTCGCACAGAGCAGCGTGCAGGGACTCCTGCGCCTGCCGGAGAAGATCCCCGCCCTGTGGAACGCGGCCTTCAACGGCGCCGAACGCCAGCCCGACTCCCCGATGGGCATCGTGGGCGCCGCCCGCATCAGCGGGGAGATCGCCACCCTGGACATCCCCGGCGAGCAGCGCCTCGCCACGATGCTGAGCGTCCTCGGGATGTTCAACCTCTCGCTGTTCCTGTTCAACATGCTGCCCCTGCTGCCGCTGGACGGCGGCCACATCGCCGGCGCCCTGTGGGAGTCCGTGCGGCGCAACGTGGCCCGCGTCTTCCGGCGCGCCGACCCCGGCCCGTTCGACGTGGCGAAGCTGATGCCCGCCGCGTACGTCGTCGCAGGCGTCTTCGTCTGCTTCACGCTGCTGGTGCTCGTGGCCGACGTGGTCAACCCGATCAAGATCAGCTAGCGCACGACAGTCCTACGAGTACACCTACGGGAGCCGGGCACGGATCGTGCCCGGCTCCCTACGTTCGGGTGGCGCGGACCCTGCGATGCGTGGGTCACCCCCGCCTTGGCGTAATCTCGAAGCCTGGAGCCCGCCGATCTCGGGACCTTGATCCACACCTTGGGGTTGCACAGCAGATGACTGCCATCTCTCTCGGAATGCCGTCCGTGCCGACGAAGCTCGCCGACCGCCGGGTCAGCCGCAAGATCCAGGTCGGCTCCGTGGCCGTCGGCGGCGACGCACCCATCTCGGTGCAGTCGATGACCACGACCCGCACTTCCGACATCGGCGCCACGCTCCAGCAGATCGCCGAGCTGACCGCCTCCGGCTGCAACATCGTCCGCGTGGCCTGCCCCACGCAGGACGACGCCGACGCCCTCGCGGTGATCGCGAAGAAGTCTCAGATCCCGGTCATCGCCGACATCCACTTCCAGCCGAAGTACGTGTTCGCGGCCATCGACGCCGGCTGCGCCGCCGTCCGCGTCAACCCCGGCAACATCAAGCAGTTCGACGACAAGGTCAAGGAGATCGCGCGCGCCGCGAACGAGACCCGCACCCCGATCCGGATCGGCGTCAACGCGGGCTCGCTCGACGCCCGGCTGCTCAAGAAGTACGGCAAGGCCACCCCCGAGGCGCTCGTCGAGTCGGCGCTGTGGGAGGCCTCCCTCTTCGAGGAGCACGGCTTCAGCGACATCAAGATCTCGGTCAAGCACAACGACCCGGTCGTCATGGTCAACGCCTACCGCCAGCTGGCCGCCGCCTGCGACTACCCGCTGCACCTGGGCGTCACCGAGGCCGGCCCGGCCTTCCAGGGCACCATCAAGTCCGCCGTCGCGTTCGGCGCGCTGCTGTCCGAGGGCATCGGCGACACCATCCGCGTCTCGCTCTCCGCGCCGCCGGTCGAGGAGGTCAAGGTCGGCATCCAGATCCTGGAGTCGCTGAACCTCAAGCCCCGCCGCCTGGAGATCGTCTCCTGCCCGTCCTGCGGCCGCGCCCAGGTCGACGTGTACAAGCTGGCCGAGGAGGTCACCGCGGGCCTGGAGGGCATGGAGGTCCCGCTGCGCGTCGCGGTCATGGGCTGCGTCGTGAACGGCCCCGGCGAGGCCCGCGAGGCCGACCTCGGTGTCGCCTCCGGCAACGGCAAGGGCCAGATCTTCGTCAAGGGCGAGGTCATCAAGACCGTTCCCGAGTCGAAGATCGTGGAGACGCTCATCGAAGAGGCGATGAAGATCGCCGCGCAGATGGAGAAGGACGGCATCCCCTCCGGCGAACCCACCGTCGCCATCGGCGTCTGATTTTTTGGGCTCGGCTCGCCTCCGGGGCGCTACAAGCCCGACTCACAGGCTCCACGTGCTCATACCGCTCGTGCCTCGCGGTCTTCAGCGCGAGGACCCTGTTCTCCCCCGGCCTCCGGCCGGGAAGCGCCCCCCGGCGCGCCCCTTCGGCTCGCTTCGCCCGTGCCGACTACGGCCGCTCCCGCTCCCGCTCCCATGCCCGCAGTACGGGGGCGGGGGCGGGGTTTTTTCGTGACCTGTGGGGCCGGGCATCGCGGTGCGGCGCCGGGTACAGTGCGGAGATCAGCAGACTTGCATGGTGAGGCCCCAGTGTTGACGCAGACCACCACCCGGGTCCTTGAACCCAGTGATCTCGACTCCGCGCTCGAAGTCCTCGGGCGCGAGCCGGTCGAGAACGCCTTCGTCACCTCCCGGGTCCAGGTCGCCGGTCTCGACCCCTGGCGCCTGGGCGGCGAGATGTGGGGCTGGTACTCGGACGGCGAGCTGCGCTCCCTCTGCTACGCGGGCGCCAACCTCGTCCCCGTCTGCGCCGGCCCCGACGCCGTACGCGCCTTCGCCGACCGGGCCCGGCGCACCGGCCGGCGCTGCTCCTCCATCGTCGGCCCGGCCGAGGCCACCCGGCTGCTGTGGCGCCTCCTGGAACCCAGCTGGGGACCCGCCCGGGACGTCCGCTCCCACCAGCCGCTGATGATCACCGAACAGTCGTCCGCCGAGGTCCGGCCGGACCCCCTGGTCCGCCGGGTCCGCAAGGACGAGATGGACCTGATCATGCCCGCCTGCGTGGCCATGTTCACCGAAGAGGTCGGCATCTCCCCGCTCGCCGGGGACGGCGGGCTGCTCTACCAGGCCCGGGTCGCCGAACTCGTCGGCAGCGGACGCTCGTTCGCCCGCGTCGAGAACGGCAGGATCGTCTTCAAGGCCGAGATCGGCGCCGCCACCCCGCGCGCGTGCCAGATCCAAGGCGTCTGGGTCGACCCCGAGTTCCGCGGGCGCGGGCACTCCGAGGCGGGCATGGCAGCCGTAGTGGAGTACGCCCTTCGCGACGTGGCCCCCGTGGTCAGCCTCTACGTCAACGACTTCAACGCCGCCGCGCGGGCGGCCTACCGGCGCGTGGGTTTCCGCGAGGTCGGCGCCTTCATGAGCGTGCTGTTCTGATCCTCCCGGCCCGCGGAAACCCGGCGCCCGACCCGTACCCCTCGCCGCTACCGCCGAGTAAGGTCACCGCATGCTGCCTACCCCCGGAGGCGACGGCCCCCACCGGCCCGCCGGACTCCGCATCGGCCCCCTCGACCTCGCCGCCCGCGTGGACGAGGCCCTGCGCGTGCAGGCCGTCGCCTTCGGGCTCAGCGACGAGGAAGTCGCCATCCGGCGCTACATCGTCCAGCGCCACATGGCCTGCCGGGGCGCCCGCGCGCTCGGCGCGTACACCGACGACGGCGCGCTGGCCGGTTTCGTCTACGGCATGCCGAACGACCGCGACCACTGGTGGTCCACCGTCGTCGAGCCCTACCTGCGCACCGGAGGCCACGAGGGCTGGCTCGACGGCTCCTTCGTCATCACCGAACTGCACGTCCACCCCGGGTTCCAGGGCCACGGCGTCGGCCGGGAGCTGATCACCCGGATCACCGATTCCGCCGCCGAACCGCGCTCCATCCTGTCCGCCATCGACACCGACAGCCCGGCCCGCGCCCTGTACCGCGCGCTCGGCTACACCGACCTGGCCCGCCGGGTGTACTTCCCGAGCGCGAGCCTGCCGTACGCCGTGATGGGTGCCCCGCTGCCGCTGCGCAGGCCCGGAATTCGATGAGGGATCGGCAGGGAGCCTCGGTAGGCTCCCTTCATGTCAACGCAACACGTGCAGCGCATGTCCCGGCTCCTGGCCAAGACCCTCCGTGAGGACCCGGCCGACGCCGAGACCCTCAGCCACCGCCTCCTCGTCCGCGCCGGCTACGTCCGGCGCAGCTCCGCCGGGGTGTGGACCTGGCTGCCGCTCGGCAAGCGGGTCCTGGAGAACGTCTCCCGCATCGTGCGCGAGGAGATGGACGCGATCGGGGCGCAGGAGGTGCTGCTGCCGGCGCTGCTGCCGAGGGAGCCGTACGAGGTAAGCGGCCGCTGGTCGGAGTACGGGGACCTGCTCTTCCGGCTCAAGGACCGCAAGGGTGCGGACTACCTGCTCGGCCCCACCCACGAGGAGATCTTCACCCTGCTCGTGAAGGACCAGTGCACGTCCTACAAGGACCTGCCGGTCATGCTGTACCAGATCCAGACCAAGTACCGCGACGAGGCCCGGCCGCGCTCGGGCGTGCTGCGGGGCCGCGAGTTCCAGATGAAGGACTCGTACTCCTTCGACGTCAGCGACGAGGGGCTCGCGCAGTCGTACGCCCTCCACCGCGCCGCCTACCAGCGGATCTTCGAGCGGCTCGGTCTGGACCACCGGATCGTCTCCGCGGTCTCCGGCGCGATGGGCGGCTCGGCCTCCGAGGAGTTCCTGGCACCGGCCCGCGCGGGTGAGGACACCTTCGCGGACTGCCCGTCCTGCGACTACGCGGCGAACACGGAGGCGGTCACCTTCCCCGTGACGCCCGTGGCGGCCGAACACGGCCCGCTGGAGGAGATCCCCACCCCCGACACCCCGACCATCGAGACGCTGGCGGCGCACCTCGGCGTGCCCGCCTCGGCCACGCTCAAGAACCTCCTCGTCAAGGTGGACGGCGAGATCGTCGCCGTCGGCGTGCCCGGCGACCGGGAGGTGGACCTGGGCAAGCTCGGCGAGCACCTCGCCCCCGCCGTCGTGGAGTTGGTGACGGCGGAGGACTTCGCCGACCGGCCCGATCTGGTCCGCGGCTACGTGGGCCCGCAGGGTCTGGGGAAGGTGCGCTACCTGGCCGACCCCCGCGTCGCGCCCGGGACTTCCTGGGTGACGGGTGCCAACAAGCCCGGCACGCACGCCCGGAACGTGGTGTGCGGCCGTGACTTCGAGGTCGACCGGTACCTGGACGTCGTGGTGGTCGAGCCGGGTGACCCCTGCCCCGCCTGCGGCAGCGGACTCGCGCTGGACCGGGCGATCGAGATCGGGCACATCTTCCAGTTGGGCCGCAAGTACGCCGACGCCTTCGGGCTCGACGTGCTCGGCCGCGAGGGCAAGCCGGTCCGGGTCACCATGGGCTCCTACGGCATCGGCGTCTCCCGCGTGGTCGCCGCGCTGGCCGAGCAGACGGCCGACGAGCGGGGCCTGTGCTGGCCGGCCTCGGTCGCCCCCGCCGACGTCCACGTGGTGGCCGCCGGCAAGGCCGTGCCCCTGGCACTGGCCGAATCGGCGGCCGCGGCCCTGGCGGAGGCCGGCCGACGGGTCCTCCTGGACGACCGGCCCGGCCTGTCGCCCGGCGTCAAGCTCACGGACGCGGAGCTGATCGGCGTGCCCTGGATCCTGGTGGCGGGACGCCGCTCCGCCGACGGGGTGGTCGAACTCCAGGACCGCGCCGCCGGCACCCGCGAGGAACTCCCCCTCGCGGAGGCCCTGGCGCGCCTCACGTAGCCCGCCGGCCCCGCCCTCCGTCAGGTGTCCGGTTCGTCCGGCGCCGACGGCGGGGGGACGGGGTGGCCCGGGGGGAGGACCGGGTCCGGGTCCGGGTCCCGAGAGCCGTTCACCCGGTCGAAGCCGGGGCCGGCCGCCGCCTCCGCCGCCTCCGGCGGCTGCGCGCCTTCCGCGGCCGGCTCGTGCGGACGCGGCGCCGGGGCCGCCGGCGGGGGCGCCGTCGCGTCCGACGGGGTCGGGGCGGCGCGTTCGAGGAAGCGCAGCAGCTCCACCGGGAAGGGCAGCACCAGGGTGGAGTTCTTCTCCGCGGCGACCGCCACCACCGTCTGGAGCAGCCGCAGCTGGAGCGCCGCCGGCTGCTCCGACATCACCGCCGCCGCCTCGGCCAGTTTCTTCGACGCCTGGAGCTCCGCGTCCGCGTTGATGACCCGGGCCCGGCGCTCGCGGTCCGCCTCCGCCTGGCGCGCCATCGACCGCTTCATCGTCTCCGGCAGGGAGACGTCCTTGATCTCCACCCGGTCGATCTGCACGCCCCACCCGACCGCCGGACTGTCGATCATCAGCTCGAGGCCCTGGTTGAGCTGCTCCCGGTTCGACAGCAGGTCGTCCAGGTCGGACTTGCCGATGATCGACCGCAGCGATGTCTGCGCCATCTGCGAGACCGCGAAGCGGTAGTCCTCGACCTCGATGATCGCGCTGGCCGCGTCCACGACCTTGAAATAGACGACCGCGTCCACCCGCACCGTGACGTTGTCCCGCGTGATGCCCTCCTGCGCGGGCACCGGCATCGTCACGATCTGCATGTTCACCTTGCGCAGCCGGTCGACGCCCGGGACGACCATGGTGAAGCCCGGGCCGCGGATGCCTTTCCGCAGCCGGCCGAAGCGGAAGACCACGCCCCGCTCGTACTGCCTCACCACCCGTGCTGCGACACCCGTGGCCGCCGCGGCGCCCAAGCCCGCCGCGATGACCGCTGTCAGCAGTTCCTGGACCATGGCGGCCTCCCGCTGGACACGTCCTGATATCTACGGTATGCCCTACAGCCAGGCCGCGAATTCCAGCAACGACTCGGCATCGCGCCGCCGTCCGGCCGCCAGCGCCCGGGCCCCCGACTCGACCGCGCGGAACACCGTCCAGCCCCGCAGCCGATCCCGGTCCACGTCCAGCGCGTCCGCGAGCTTGTTCACCCGCCGCCGGGCACCCGAGGCCCCCGCCGAGGAGGCGACCTGGTCCTCCAGCCGGTCCCGGACCAGCCGGGCCAGGTCGTAGGCCCGCTCGCCGACCAGCGGATCCGGGCCCACCGTCAGCCACGGCGCCCGCTCGCCCGCCAGCACCTTGCTCTGCCGGAAGTTCCCGTGCAGCAGCAGTTCCTCGGCCGGGGCGGCCGTCAGCTCCTGCCGGATCTCCAGGGCCGTCGCCGCCAGCGCGTCCGCCTCGGGCGGGGCCTTGCGCAGCGCCTCGGCCTGCCGGGCGGTGCGCTGCGCCACCGTTTCCCAGCCGTGGCCGGCGTCCGGCGCCACCCACAGCCGGCGCAGCGTGCCGCACGCCTCCAGCAGGGCCTTGGCCTCCGGGAGCGAGTGCAGCGACACCTCCGGGTGCAGCCGCTCCAGGAGCAGCCCGCCGTCCTCCTCGTGGTGGCGCGAGTCGAGGACCCGTACCGCCCCGAAGCCGGCCCAGTGCGCGAGCGCCGCGAGTTCGAGGTCCGGCCGAGCCGTGGGCGGGGCGAGCTTCAGGGCGGCCGGAGTCCCGTCGGAGTACCGCACGAGGACGACGAGGCTGCTGCGCCCGCCGGGCGCCTGCACCCGCTGTGCCACCACCTCACGCCGGGCCATCGCCTCGTCGGCGAGCCGGGGCAGCCGCTCCAGCCAGTCCGCGTCCTGCGCCGGATCCGGCGTCTCGCCGAGCGCCCGTACAAGCCGCTGCGGCGGTTCGAAAGCCATGCGTGCGTGGTCCCTTTCAGCTGGTCTGGGCGCGATCCGCGCGTTCGGCGAGCCCAGGGAAGGCTACGCCGCCGCCGCGCCAGCGCGCCGCCCGCACGGCGGCGGCGCTCAGCGCGTCGGCCGCCTCACGGCGCAGCGGGCCGTCCGCGGCCCGCACCAGATCGGAGTACGCGCCCGCGACGCGCTCCTCGATCTCGGCGGCCAGCCGCTCGGCGTCGGCCGGGCCGCGCACCTCGTACGGCAGCGCGTACGCCGCCTCCGCGGCCCGCGGCGCCCCGCCCATCTCGCGGACCGTCCGGGCGAGGGAATCGCGGCGCGCGAGGTGGCTCCCGTACGCCTCACGGGCCTCCGCCGCGCGCTCCGGCGCGGTGCGCGCACCGATCACCCCGTAGCCGTACGCGGCGGCGTGCTCGGCGGCCAGTGCCGACTGGGCGGCTTCCAGCGGACGGCTCGCGGGGGAGGGGGAGGACTTCACGAGGCGGCTCCGGGGGTCGACGTGAGCAGGTACGCGTGGACGGCCCCGCAGGCCGCCACCGAGGCCAGCAGCCGGGCCAGTTCCCCGGGCGCGCCGGCCAGCGCGATGGTCCGCGCCTCGGCCAGGCTCCGCTCGGTGTCCGCGAGTTCGGTCAGCGCTTCGGCAGGGGTCGCCGGTACGGGTGCGGAGCGCGGCGCCGGGGTTCCGGCCGAGGGGGCCGAACCGGATGCGGAGGCGGCGGGGACGGCTGCCCCGGCCGGGTTTCCGGACCCGGGCACGGCCAGCGCCGCGCTGTGCGCCGCGACGGCCGCGCGCAGCGGCGCGAGCCGCCCGGTCAGGTCCGGATGGGCGGCGGTGGTCGCGTCGTAACGTTCCAGCAGCCGCTCGGTGTCACGTACGGCGTTCTCCCGCATCCGCCGTTCGAGTGGAATCCCGCTGTCCTCGGCGGAGGCCCCGCTTTCGCCGGTGCAGCCGGTGAGCAGCGCGGCCCCGGCCGCCCCGGCGGCTCCGGCGAGCACGCTCCGTCGTGAGGGCGCTTGGGACGCGGCGGGCATCGAAGGCATGGTCCAGGGCACGGCGACGTCCTCCGGAGGTGCTGGCGGGGCAGGGTGTGATCACCGTACCCGGGGCCCCCGCCGGGCGCGCGGACGGCAACACCCTCCGCGACCGGATACCCTTTGACCTGACACGCGACGGAAAACCACAACAGCACACGCGGCCGAGGAGTCACCCGGATGAGCACGACCCAGAGCGACAGGCTGCGCGGACTGCTGGAGCCGCTCGTCGCCGCCAAGGGCCTGGACCTCGAGGAGGTCGAGCTGTCGAAGGCGGGCAAGCGACGGATGCTGCGGGTCATCGTGGATTCCGACGAGGGCGTGGAGCTGGACGCGTGCGCCGAGCTGAGCCGTGAGGTCTCCGATCTGCTCGACGAGTCCGACGTGATGGGCGAGGACGAATACGTCCTCGAAGTGAGCTCTCCGGGCGCCGACCGTCCGTTGACCGAGCACCGTCACTACGTCCGGGCGACCGGACGTCTCGTGAAGTTCCAGCTCGCCGAGGGCGGGGAAGTGATCGCCCGCATCCTTGGCGTCGACGACGAGGGGCTGGACCTCGAAGTTCCGGGCGTGAAGGGCCGCAAGGCGACCGCCCGCCGCATCGCATTCACCGACATCGCCAAGGCGCGTGTCGAGATCGAGTTCAACCGCAAGGACAAGAAGGAAGAGGAGGCGTAGCCGTGGACATCGACATGAGTGCCCTGCGGGGTCTGGTCCGGGAGAAGGAGATCTCCTTCGACCTGCTCGTCGAGGCGATCGAGTCGGCCCTCCTCATCGCGTACCACCGCACCGAGGGCAGCTACCGCCGTGCCCGCGTCGTGCTCGACCGCAGCAACGGTCACGTGGTCGTGTGGGCGACGGAAGACCCGAGGGACCTCGAAGAGGGGCAGGAGCCCAAGGAGTTCGACGACACCCCGTCGGACTTCGGCCGGATCGCGGCGACGACCGCCAAGCAGGTGATCCTGCAGCGTCTGCGCGACGCCGAGGACGACCTGACGTTCGGCGAGTTCGCCGGCCGCGAGGGCGACGTCATCACCGGTGTGGTGCAGCAGGGCAAGGACCCGAAGAACGTCCTCGTCGACATCGGCAAGCTGGAGGCCATCCTGCCCGTGCAGGAGCAGGTCCCCGGCGAGGAGTACACCCACGGCCTGCGCCTCAAGGCGTACGTCGTCCGGGTGGCGAAGGGCGTCCGCGGTCCGTCGGTGACGCTGTCGCGCACGCACCCCAACCTGGTGAAGAAGCTGTTCGCGCTGGAGGTCCCGGAGATCGCCGACGGCAGCGTCGAGATCTCGGCGATCGCCCGCGAGGCCGGCCACCGCACCAAGATCGCCGTTCGCTCCACCCGTTCGGGCCTGAACCCCAAGGGCGCCTGCATCGGCCCGATGGGCAGCCGCGTGCGCAACGTGATGGCGGAGCTGCACGGCGAGAAGATCGACATCGTGGACTGGTCGGACGACCCGGCCGAGATGGTCGCGAACGCCCTGTCGCCCGCTCGGGTGAGCGCTGTCGACGTCGTCGACTGGGACTCCCGTTCCGCACGGGTGATCGTGCCCGACTACCAGCTGTCGCTGGCCATCGGCAAGGAAGGCCAGAACGCCCGCCTCGCCGCGCGGCTCACGGGCTGGCGCATCGACATCCGCTCCGACACCGAGCAGCCCTCGGAGCGGGACGCGGACCGCGAGGGCCGCGACGCCCGTGACGGTGAGCACGCCGACCGGCGCGGGGAATAAAACCATTACCGGCCGGTGCTCACCGGCCGGTAGACAGGGACCCCGGTCGGACCGGGGTCCCCGCACACGGGAGCACCCGGGTCCGCCCGGGGGATTCCGAATGGATCACGACAACGTCCGTTCGATTTTTCGCCTGAAGGGGTGAGGTCGGTACGGGGAGGTAGACTTAGGCGTGTCTGGCCGGACGCAAGCCCGCGCACGCCCCGAACGCACCTGTGTGGGGTGTCGGGAGCGAGCGGCCAAGAGCGATCTGCTGCGCATCGTGGCGGGCGGGGACGAATGCGTCCCTGATCCACGCGGTACGCTGCCCGGCCGGGGTGCCTACCTGCACCCCGCCGTGGTCTGTCTCGACCAGGCGGTCCGCCGCCGGGCGTTTCCGCGGGCCCTCAGGTCCGCCGGAGCGCTCGACACGACGGAACTGCGCAAAGCCCTGGCCGGTGAGGCCGGGGCGACACCGTAAGAAGTAGTACGGCACGGATACCCCGTGCGGTCAGGTACCTCGCGAGTTGGAAGTAGGTCGAGATTGCGATGAGCACTCGATGAGTACGCGATGAGTACGCCCATGAAGTAGCGACGGTCCGGCGTAACCCGGACCTAAAAGGAGCGAAGTGGCTAAGGTCCGGGTATACGAACTCGCCAAGGAGTTCGGAGTTGAGAGCAAGGTCGTCATGGCCAAGCTCCAGGAACTCGGTGAGTTCGTCCGTTCGGCGTCCTCGACGATCGAGGCGCCGGTTGTACGCAAGTTGACCGACGCACTGCAGGGGCCCGGCGGCAACGCCGGCAAGTCCGCTGCGAAGCCCGGCGCGCCCCGCAAGGCCGCGCCTTCCCCCGCAGCGGCCGGCCGCGCGGGTTCTCCCACGTCCGCAGCGCCGTCCCCGGCCGCTGCGGCACGTCCCGCCGCCCCCAAGCCCGGCGCGCCGGTGGCTCCCAAGCCCGCCGCCGCCGAGGCCCCCTCGGCGGGTGCTCCCGTGACTCCGGCCGCCCCCGGCCCGCGTCCCGGTCCCAAGGCTCCGGCCGCCCCGAAGCCCGCTCCGGCGGCGCCCGTGGCGACCGAGTTCTCCGCGCCCGCACCGGCTCCGGCCGCTGCCCCGGCGCGTACCGACCGTCCCGCCGGTCCCGGCGCCCCCGGTCCCCGTCCGGCGCAGCAGCGTCCGGCGGCCCAGGGTGGCCAGGCCCCCCAGGGCGGCGCCCGTCCCGGCGCCCCGCGTCCGGCCGGCACCGCTCCCGGTGGCCAGGGCCAGCGCCCCGCCGGTGGCACCGGTGCCCCGCGTCCGCAGGGCGCCCGTCCGGCCGGTCCCCGTCCGGGCAACAACCCCTTCACCTCTGGTGGCTCCACCGGCATGGCGCGCCCGCAGGCGCCCCGTCCGGCCGGCGCTCCCCGTCCCGGTGCCCCCGGCGCCGGCGGCGGCCAGGGTGCCCCGCGTCCGCAGGGCGGCCCGGCCGGCGCTCCGCGTCCGCAGGGTCCCGGCGGCGCCCGTCCCACCCCCGGTGGCATGCCCCGTCCGCAGGGCGGCGCCCCGCGTCCGGGTGGTGCTCCCGGCGGTAACCGTCCGAACCCGGGCATGATGCCGCAGCGTCCCGCTGCCGGTGGTCCCGGTCCGCGTCCCGGCGGCGGCCCCGGCGGCCGTGGCCCCGGTGCGGGTGGCCCGCGTCCCGGTGGCGGCGCAGGCCGTCCCGGTGGCGGCGGCTTCGCCGGCCGTCCGGCCGGTCCCGGCTCGCGTCCCGCGGGCGGCGGCGGCTTCGGCGGCCCGCGTCCCGGTGGCGGCGGCTTCGGCGGCGGTCCGGCCGGTGCCGGTGGCGGCGGTCGTCCCGGCTTCGGCGGGCGTCCCGGTGGTCCCGGTGCCCGTGGTGGCACGCAGGGTGCCTTCGGCCGTCCCGGCGGTCCGGCCCGTCGTGGTCGCAAGTCCAAGCGTCAGAGGCGCCAGGAGTACGAGGCCATGCAGGCCCCGTCCGTCGGCGGCGTGATGCTGCCCCGCGGCAACGGCGAGACCGTTCGCCTGTCGCGCGGTGCGTCCCTCACCGACTTCGCGGAGAAGATCAACGCCAACCCGGCGTCGCTCGTCGCCGTGATGATGAACCTCGGCGAGATGGTCACTGCCACGCAGTCCGTCTCCGACGAGACGCTCGAGATGCTGGCCGGCGAGATGAACTACCAGGTTCAGATCGTCAGCCCGGAGGAAGAGGACCGCGAGCTCCTCGAAGGCTTCGACATCGAGTTCGGCGAGGACGAGGGCGGCGAGGAATTCCTCATGCCGCGTCCCCCGGTCGTCACCGTCATGGGTCACGTCGACCACGGTAAGACCCGACTGCTCGACGCCATCCGCAAGACGAACGTCGTGGCGGGCGAGGCCGGCGGCATCACCCAGCACATCGGTGCCTACCAGGTCGGTACCGAGGTCAACGGCGAAGAGCGCAAGATCACCTTCATCGACACCCCGGGTCACGAGGCGTTCACCGCCATGCGTGCCCGTGGTGCCAAGTCGACCGACATCGCGATCCTCGTGGTCGCGGCCAACGACGGCGTCATGCCGCAGACGATCGAGGCGCTCAACCACGCCAAGGCCGCCGGCGTCCCGATCGTCGTCGCGGTCAACAAGATCGACGTCGAGGGTGCGGACCCGGTCAAGGTGCGCGGTCAGCTCACCGAGTTCGGTCTGGTCGCCGAGGAGTACGGCGGCGACACGATGTTCGTCGACATCTCCGCCAAGCAGGGTCTGCACATCGACTCCCTGCTGGAGGCCGTCGTCCTCACCGCCGACGCCTCGCTCGACCTGCGCGCCAACCCGGAGCAGGACGCTCAGGGTATTGCGATCGAGTCCCACCTCGACCGCGGCCGCGGTGCCGTCGCCACCGTCCTCGTCCAGCGCGGTACCCTCCGCGTCGGCGACACGATGGTCGTGGGCGACGCCTACGGCCGAGTGCGCGCCATGCTCGACGACAAGGGCAACAACGTCGAGGAAGCGGGTCCCTCGACCCCCGTCCTGGTCCTGGGTCTCACCAACGTCCCCGGCGCCGGCGACAACTTCCTCGTCGTGGACGAGGACCGCACCGCCCGTCAGATCGCCGAGAAGCGTGCTGCGCGTGAGCGCAACGCCAACTTCGCCAAGCGCGTCCGCCGGGTGTCCCTGGAAGACCTCGACTCGGTCCTCAAGGCCGGTCTGGTCCAGGAACTCAACCTCATCATCAAGGGCGACGCGTCCGGTGCGGTCGAGGCCCTCGAGTCCTCGCTGCTCCAGCTCGACGTCGGCGAAGAGGTCGACATCCGCGTCCTGCACCGCGGTGTGGGTGCGGTCACCGAGTCCGACATCGCCCTGGCGATGGGCTCCGACGCCATCGTCATCGGTTACAACGTCCGTGCGGCCGGTCGTGCCGCGCAGATGGCGGACCGCGAGGGTGTCGACGTCCGCTACTACTCGGTGATCTACCAGGCCATCGAGGAGATCGAGGCGGCCCTCAAGGGTCTCCTCAAGCCCGAGTACGAAGAGGTCGAGCTCGGTACGGCGGAGGTCCGCGAGATCTTCCGCTCGTCCAAGCTGGGCAACATCGCCGGTGTCCTCATCCGCTCCGGCGAGGTCAAGCGCAACACCAAGGCGCGGCTCCTGCGCGATGGCAAGGTCATCGCCGAGAACCTCACCATCTCCGGTCTGCGCCGCTTCAAGGACGACGTCACCGAGATCCGCGAAGGCTTCGAGGGCGGTATCAACCTCGGCTCCTTCAACGACATCAAGATCGACGACGTCATCGCGACGTACGAGATGCGCGAGAAGCCCCGCGCGTAAGCGCGAGGCGGTTCGCACCGTGTCGTAGGGCTCGTACGGCCGTTGGCCGTACGGGCAAGCACCGGGGCCGGTCGGCGGAATATCCGTCGATCGGCCCCGGCCGTTGCGTGTACGGTTCAGAGGACCCTGCCGGGCGACGGTCCCGGCAGGCCACCGAACCCGCACCGGCGGGATATCCGGAACTGCATGTACGTGGGGACTCTGTCCTTCGATCTGCTCCTCGGCGACGTCCACTCGTTGAAGGAGAAACGCTCCGTCGTCCGGCCCATCGTCGCCGAGCTCCAGCGCAAGTTCTCCGTGAGCGCGGCCGAAGTGGGCGACCAGGACCTGCACCGCAGGGCCCGGATCGGGGTCGCCCTGGTGAGCGGGGACGCGGGGTTCGTGTCGGACGTACTGGACCGCTGTGAGCGGCTGGTCGCGGCGCGTCCGGAAGTGGAGCTGCTGTCGGCAAGACGGCGGCTGCACGGTGATGAAGACTGATTGCTGTAAGAAAAGAAGGAGACGGACCAGTGGCCGACAATGCGCGGGCGAAGAAGCTGGCGGACCTCATCCGGGAGGTGGTGGCCGAGAAGCTGCAGCGTGGTGTCAAGGACCCGCGCCTGGGTACGCACGTGACCATCACGGACACCCGCGTCACCGGCGACCTGCGGGAGGCCACGGTCTTCTACACGGTCTACGGCGACGACGAGGACCGGGCCAGCGCGGCAGCGGGCCTGGAGAGCGCCAAGGGCGTACTGCGCTCCGCGGTCGGCCGGGCGGCGGGGACCAAGTTCACGCCCACCCTGACCTTCATCGCGGACGCCCTCCCGGAGAACGCCAAGACCATCGAGGACCTCCTCGACAAGGTGCGCGCCTCCGACGCCGAGGTGCGCGAGGCCTCCTCCGGCGCCACCTACGCCGGTGACGCCGACCCGTACAAGAAGCCGGGCGAGGACGACGAGGACGCAGCCGCGGAATGAGCACCAACGCAGGAAAGACGCCCGTGGGCCCTTCCCCGGCCACCGCCGGGGGAGGCCTCGTCATCGTCGACAAGCCGTCCGGATTCACCTCGCACGACGTGGTCGCCAAGATGCGCGGGATCGCCAAGACCCGCCGCGTCGGCCACGCGGGCACGCTGGACCCGATGGCGACGGGCGTGCTCGTCCTGGGCGTCGAGCGGGCGACCAAGCTCCTCGGCCACCTCGCGCTGACCGAAAAGGAGTACCTCGGGACCATCCGCCTCGGGCAGAACACCCTCACGGACGACGCCGAGGGCGAGATCACCTCCTCCACGGACGCCTCCCGGGTGACCCGTGAGGCCGTCGACGCGGGCATCGCCAAGCTGTCCGGCGAGATCATGCAGGTGCCGTCCAAGGTCAGCGCCATCAAGATCAAGGGCGTGCGCTCCTACAAGCGCGCGCGGGACGGCGAGGACTTCGAGATCCCGGCCCGGCCGGTGACCATCTCCTCGTTCCAGGTCTACGACATGCGCGACGCCGAGGCCGAGGACGGCACCAAGGTCGTCGACCTCGTCGTCTCCGTCGTCTGCTCCAGCGGTACGTACATCCGGGCCCTCGCCCGTGACCTGGGCGCCGGCCTCGGCGTCGGCGGCCACCTGACGGCGCTGCGGCGCACCCGGGTGGGCCCGTACAAGCTGGACCGGGCGCGGACGCTCGACCAGCTTCAGGAGGAGCTGACCGTCATGCCGATCGGCGAGGCGGCCGCGGCGGCGTTCCCGCGCTGGGACCTCGACGCCCGCCGGGCCGGACTGCTCGCCAACGGCGTCCGGATCGAGATGCCGGACGAGTACGCCGAAGGCCGCACGGTCGCGGTGTTCGGACCCCAGGAGCAACTGCTCGGGCTGGTCGAGAACAAGGGCGGCAAGGCAAAGTCGCTCGCGGTCTTCGTCTGACCGGGCCGGTCGTCTGCGTTCCTCTTCCGTTGACGTGGAGCGGCGAGCGCTCATGGACCGCTGCTCACCGCTCCACGACCCCCCTCGGGTAGGTGTTTATCCATCCGAGGCCCGCTATTCACCCGTCCGAGCAGGCGCTCGGAGTGAATGGAGGGAGCACAAGGGGGCGCTTTCGCCTCGTGTGCTTTTCCCGCTGATCTTCACCTGCCTACCGTCATGAGCACGGAGCGGCGGGGAGTGGTGCGGCAATGGCGGAGCTCGTCAGGATCTGCGATCTCGCCGGGCGGGTACGGGGCAGCGGCTTCGTCGCCGACGACCGCGGGACGGTGATCACCGGCCACGAGGCCGTCGCCGGAGCGGACCGGCTGGTCCTGTACGGGCCCGGGGAGCGCAGCTGGGTCGCCGGGGCCGCCGATGTGACCGCCCTGCCGGGGCTCGCGCTGGCCCTCGTACGCACCGACGGGCTCGGGGCGGCGCCGCTGCCGGTTGCCCGCCGCGAGGTGGTCGAGCCCGGTACGTACGTACGGCTGCCCGCGCGCGGCTGGCGCCAGGCGCGGGTGCTCGCGGCCGGGGCGGAGGCCGTTCACCGGCCGAGGGAGCGGTGCGAGGTACTGCCCGCCGCGATCGAGCTGGCCATCGGCACGGACGGGCGGGACGCCCTGCTCGGGGGTGGGGAGGCCTGCGGGGCCCCGGTCCTGGACGCCGCGACCGGAGCGGTGCTCGCGGTCCTGGGCACCGGCCTGCGGGCGGAGCACCGCTCGGGCGCCTTCGCCGTGCCGCTGCGCGCGGCAGCCGCGGCGGACCCCGGGGGCCCGCTGCACGCGCTGCTGGAGCGCAACGCGGCCACCGTGCCCGGGTACGGGCCGGAGCTGAACCTCGCGGGCGCGCTGGAACTCACCGGGACCACGCTCGGGCCGCTGATCGGGCCGGAGCCGGACGGACCGGATCCCGTCGCGCGGCCCCGCATCGCCGCCGAACTCGACGCCTTTACCGCCGGGGACCGGCCCGTCCTCGGGGTGGTCGGCGATCCCGGCACCGGCCGCACCACCGCGCTCGCCGTCCTGGCCGCCGCCCGGGCGTGCGGGGAGCGCCCGGCGCCGACACTGTGGCTGCGCGGGGCGGAGCTCCGGGACGGGGACGGCTCGCTGGCCGACGCGGTGACGCGGGTGCTGGCCGCCGCCGGGCGGATCCTGGCGGCGGGGGAACGGCCCGCGGCGGCTCGGCCCGGGGCTCGCGGCGACCGGGACGCGGGGGGCGGGGCCGTTTCCACCGGGGGGCCGTCCGGACCGGCCGCGGGCCCGCCCGGCGACGGCACCGGCGCGGACGTGGCGCGGCTGGCCGCCCGGGCCGGGCGGCCGCTGCTGGTGGTGCTCGACACCCCCGAGGAGATGCCGCCGGGGCTCGCCCGGCACCTCGGGCCGTGGACCCGGGCCACCGCCCGCTGGCTCGGCGGGACCGGGGCCCGGCTCGTCGTCGCCGCCCGGCCCGAGTACTGGGAGCGGGTCGGCGCCCTCTACCCGCCGGAGGTGCTGCACAGCCCCGCGCGGCCCGCCCGGCGGCTGCCGCCCGCGCTGCCCGTCGGCGACCTGACCCCGGCCGAGGCGGCCGCCCTGCGGGCCCGCCTCGGCATCCCCGACGACGCCGTCCGCGAGGCCGACGCCCGGCACCCGCTCACCCTGCGCCTGCTGGCCGGCGTACGCGCCGCCGGGGTCACCGGGGGCCGCCCGGGCCGGGACGAGGTGTTCGCCGCCCACCTGGACCTGCTCGCCCTGCGGGTGGCCGTGCGGATCGCCGCCTGCCCCGCCCACGCGCAGGGCGCCGGGGTGCACGGTCCGGGGGTGCGCCGGCTGGCCGCACGGGTGGCCGGGCGGGTGCACGAGGCCGCCCGGCGGTGCCTGGGGCCGGGTCAGGGCAGGCTGGACCGGACCGACTTCGAGGAGCTGTTCCCCTGGCGCACCGGCTGGGCGTCCGCCGCACTGACCGAGGGGCTGCTGGCGCCCGCCGGGCCCGGCTACCGCTTCGCCCACGAGGAGCTGGCCGACTGGCTCCAGGCCGGCCACCTCGACGTGCCGACCGCGCTGGACGACCTGGTGTTCCGGGGGCCGGCCGGTACCGGCCCGCCCGTACCCCGCCACCGGATCGGCCCCGTCCTGGAGGCCCTGCGGCGGCTCCCGCCCGATCAGGCGCGCAAGGCGCTGACCGGCTTGGTGGCGGCCCTGGACGCCTTCGCCCGGGCACCGGCCCCCGAGGGGACCCCGGAGGCGGACCGCGCGTGGTGGGCCGCCGCGCTGCTGCGGGAGACCCTGCTGCGGGCCCCCGACGCCGCGCCGCACCTGCCGGTCCTGCACGCCCTCGCGGAGCACCTGGCCGGCCGGGCGTGCGGCGCACCGTGCCCCGGCGACTTCGGCGGCCGGTTCTGGAACCGGCTCCGGCTCCCCGAACCCGACCGGCTGGACCTGCTGCGCCGACTGCTGCCCTCGGACCACCGCTACCTCGAAGCCGCCGGGCGCCGCTTGGCCCGCGACCCGCGGTACGTCCAGCCCCTGCTCTGCGCCTGGTTCGGCGACGAACACCGGCTGCGGGGCCGCCCCGGCGCGACCGTCGCCACCGCCGCCCAGGCCCTGTTGCACACCCACCGCAGCCTCGCCCCGGACGACCTCGCCGAAGCCCTGGTCGCCGCCGCGCACCCGCGCGCCGACGAGCTGCTCGCCGTACTCGCCGAGGACGAGCCCTCCGCCCTGTGCCGGGCCGTCCACCGCTGGGCCCACGACGAGCGGCTCGGGCGCCGGGTCGCGGCCGCCGCCTACGGCCGGGCCACCGCCCCGCACGTGCGCACCCCCGCCGACCGGGAACTGCTGCGCCACGCCGCGCAGGCGCTGCTCGCCCGCCCCGCCGACGTCGCCCTGCACGGCGGGGCCCTGGCGATGCTGCTCCGGGACCCGCAGGTGCGGGCCCGGTACCTGCCCGACGCGCCGGCCTGCTTCCGGGACCCCGAATGCGGCGCCCGGCTGCCCGCCGAGGTGCTGGTGGCGGCCCTGCCGGTGCTGCCGGAGCCGGACGCGGTGTTCGACGCGCTGCGCGCCCGGGCCGACGGGGAGGTGGTGCGCGCCCTGGCCGCGCTCACCACGCCGGGGCTGGCCCGGCGCGCGGGTGACCTCGTACGGGAACACCTGGCGCGGTGCCCCGAGGACGCCCCGCACGCCGCCGCGTTCGTGGACCGGCGCCTGGAGCAGGGCCCGGCGGCCGAACCCGTCCTGCGCCCCCTCGTGCTGGAACTGCTGCGCTCCGCGCCCGCAACGGTCCGCGCCGCGCTCGCCGCGGTGCTGGCCGCGCCCGGCGGGGAGCCCTCGTACCCGCTGCGCGGCGAGCTGGCCGACGTACTGCTGCGCGAGGAGACCGACCCGGCGGTCCTCGACGCGTTCCTCGGCGCCGTCGCCGCCGGAGCCGCCGGCAGGCCGCAGCAGCGCACCCGGGAACTGCTCAGGCGCACCGGCCGGCAGCTGCTGCGGCTCCCCGGCGGCCCCGCGGTGTTCGAGCAGCGGACGGTGGAGCTGTCGCGGGCCGACCAGGCGTTCGGCGCGGTGACCGCCCGCTGGCTCGGGGAGGCGACGGCGGAGGCGGCCGCGCTGCTCGGGCCGGGCGCCCGGCGCACGGTCGAGACCCTGAGCCGGGCCGCCCCCGACATCACCTGAGGAGGGAAGGCGGCCAGCCCGACGCCGATGCGGGGCCGCGGCGGACGGCATGGCAGTCTTAGACCTGCAATCGGCAATCAGTACAGGGTCTACCCACGGGTTCGGGCGAGGAGCGGTCACAGTGCAGCGCTGGCGTGGCTTGGAGGACATCCCCGATGACTGGGGACGCAGCGTCGTCACCATCGGCTCCTACGACGGAGTGCACCGCGGCCATCAGCTGATCATCGGACGGGCCGTGGCCAGGGCCCGCGAACTCGGCGTGCCCTCGGTCGTCGTGACGTTCAGCCCGCACCCGAGCGAGGTCGTGCGCCCCGGCAGCCACCCGCCGATCCTGGCCGCCTACGAGCGCCGCGCCGAACTGATGGCGGGCCTGGGCGTCGACGCGCTGCTGATCCTGCCGTTCACGGCGGAGTTCTCGCAGCTGTCCCCGGCCGATTTCATCGTGAAGGTGCTCGTCGACAAGCTGCACGCGCGCGCCGTCATCGAGGGGCCGAACTTCCGCTTCGGCCACAAGGCCGCCGGGAACGTCGACTTCCTGCGCGAGCTGGGCACCACGTACGACTACGAGGCCGAGGTCGTGGACCTGGTCGTGCGCGGAGAGGCGGGCGGCGGCGTGCCGTTCTCGTCGACGCTGGCGCGCAGGCTCGTCGCCGAGGGCGACATGGAGGGCGTGGCGGAGATCCTCGGCCGCCCGCACCGGGTCGAAGGCGTCGTGGTGCGCGGGGCGCAGCGCGGACGCGAGCTGGGCTACCCGACGGCGAACGTCGAGACGCAGCCGCACACCGCGATCCCGGCGGACGGGGTGTATTCGGGCTGGCTGACGGCCGACGGCGAGCGGATGCCGGCGGCGATCTCGGTCGGCACGAACGTGCAGTTCGACGCCACCGAGCGGACCGTGGAGGCGTACGCGATCGACCGCGTGGGGCTGGACCTCTACGGCATGCACGTGGCCGTCGACTTCCTCGCCTATGTGCGGGGCATGGCGAAGTTCGAGTCGCTGGACGGGCTGCTGGAGGCCATCGCGGACGACGTGAAGCGGTCCCGGGTGCTCACTGAGGCGTACGACGCGCAGCGCTGAGCCGCCGCCGGGACGACGCGAAGGGCCCGTACCTCCCCCCGGGGCGGGTACGGGCCCTTCGCGTCGCCGGTGGTGGCGGGGTCAGCCGAGCCGGGGGTCGCGCGGCGGCTGACCGGGCTGCTGCGGCGGCTGTTGCCGGGGCTGCCAGGGCTGGCCGGGCTGCGGGTACGGCTGGCCGTAGGGCTGGGGAGCCTGCGGCTGGTGGTAGGGGGACTGCGGCTGGGGCCCGCCGTGCTGGGGCTGCTGGGGCTGCTGGGGTGCACCCCAGTGGCCTTGCGGAGCCTGCTGCTGGGCGCGGACGAAGTCCTCGGCGACCAGCGCGGAGAGGTTGAAGTACGCCTCGCGGGTCTTGGGCCGCATCAGGTCGAGGTCCACTTCGGCGCCGGCCGCGAGGTGCTCGTCGAACGGCACCACGACGACACCGCGGCAGCGGGTCTCGAAGTGCTGCACGATGTCCTCGATCTTGATCATCTTGCTGGTCTCGCGGACCCCCGAGATGACGGTGAGCGAACGGGAGACGAGATCGCCGTACCCGTGCGCGGACAGCCAGTCGAGGGTGGTGCTGGCGCTGCTCGCGCCGTCGACGGACGGGGTCGAGATGATGATCAGCTGATCGGCGAGGTCGAGGACGCCGCGCATGGCGGAGTAGAGCAGACCGGTGCCGGAGTCGGTGAGGATGATCGGGTACTGGCGGCCCAGCGTCTCGATGGCGCGCCGGTAGTCCTCGTCGTTGAACGTGGTGGAGACGGCCGGGTCCACGTCGTTGGCGATGATCTCCAGGCCCGAGGGCGCCTGCGAGGTGAACCGCCGGATGTCCATGTACGAGTTCAGGTACGGGATCGCCTGGACGAGGTCGCGGATGGTCGCCCCGGTCTCGCGGCGGACGCGACGGCCGAGGGTTCCGGCGTCGGGGTTGGCGTCGATGGCCAGGATCTTGTCCTGGCGCTCGGAGGCGAGCGTCGCGCCGAGCGCGGTGGTCGTGGTGGTCTTGCCGACGCCGCCCTTGAGGCTGATCACGGCGATGCGGTAGCAGGACATGACCGGGGTGCGGATGAGTTCGAGCTTGCGCAGGCGCTCGGCCTCGGCGGCCTTGCCGCCGAAGCGGAAGCCGGAGCGGGTGGGCTTGGGCTTCTGCTTGGCGCGCAGCAGGCGGTCCGAGGACAGCTCGACCGCGGCGGTGTAGCCGAGCGGCGCCCCGCCGGTGGCCGGACCGGCCTGGTGGGGCGGCTGCGGCCACTGGCCGCCGGAGCGGGGGTCGTGCGGCGGCTGGGGCTGGGGCTGGGGCTGTGCCGGGGGCGGAAAGCCGTAGCCCTGCGGGGCCTGGTACGCGGGCGGCAGCGGGGGCAGCTCACCGCCCGGTCCCCCGAACGGGGGCTCGGCGGCGGGCACGGCGGCCTCCGCGGGGGTGACGGGCGGCGCGTAGGGCCCGGGCGCGGGCGCCGGGTACGGGGCAGGGGGCACGGGCGTGCCCGCGGGCGGCGTGGCGGTGCGGTACGGCTGCGCGGGCGGCACGGCGTCGGCCGGCGCCGGGCCCGGGGCGGGCGCCGCCGCGTACGGCGGTGCCGGGGCGGCGTACGGTGCGGGCTCGACCGGGGCCGGGGTGGCCGGGGCGGCGTACGGTGCGGGCTCGACCGGGGCCGGGGTGGCCGGGGCGGCGTATGGTGCGGGCTCGACCGGGGCCGGAGTCGCTGGAGTGGCGTCCACCGGGTCTGCGTCGATCGGTGCCGGTGCCGGGGCGGCGTACGGTGCGGGCTCGACCGGGGCCGGGGCGGCCGGAGGGACGTCGGCCGGGGCGGCGTACGGTGCGGGTTCCGCCGGGGCCGGAGCCGCCGGAGCCGGGGTGGCGACCGGGGCGGGCTCGACCGGAGCCGGGTTCGGGCCCGCGTCGGCCGGAGCCCCAACAGCCACCGCGGCCGGGGTCGGTGCGGCCGGCGGGTCCGGCACCGCCGCGGGAGCGGTGGCGAAGACCGCCGGCGGGACCACGGCGTCGGCCGGCGACGTGCGCGGGACCGGGGGCGCGATCCGCATCGTCGGAGGTGAGGTCACGTCCGACGGGCGGTGCGGTTCGAAGCCGCTGCCCTCCGGCAGCCCCGGCACGGACGCGGCCGGAGCCTGCGCCGCGCCCTGGGTGTACCAGGCCGGAGGGGTGTAGTCGATGGTGAACTCGCCCGTCACCTCGGGCTCCGCATCGGACTGATCGTCCGTCGGGACGTCCCACGTCCCGCCGCGCCTCTCGTTCCGATCGCCGCTCACTGAGTCCTCCTGGTCTGTCGAACAACGGTCAGGCGCCCACCTCGACGCCGCGC
Organism: Streptomyces sp. NPDC054883; assembly: GCF_053610645.1. NCBI lineage: Bacteria > Bacillati > Actinomycetota > Actinomycetes > Kitasatosporales > Streptomycetaceae > Streptomyces > Streptomyces sp. NPDC054883. The sequence goes on from NZ_JBSGYT010000006.1 coordinate 181,720, forward strand.
CCACGCTCAGCCTAATCGCGCCCCGGCGCCCCGCCCGCCCCCGTGTCCGGGCTCACGCCCCGTCAGTCGATCCGGCGCGCCGCGCCCAGCAGGCCCGTCTCCGTGTCCGTGCCCTGCGTCATGACGAACCTGCGGTCCCGCGGCGTGCACCACAACGTCACCCCGTCCCCCAGCGTCGGCAGCGACTCCACCGCCGCCCGCGGCAGGTGCATCAGGCGGCCGATCTGTCCGGCCTCGTCGGGGGACACCCGCTGCACCCCCACCAGCGACGCGTTGCGCATCAGCCGGGGCGCCGCCGGACTCAGGTACGGCAGCAGCGTCAGCACCGACTGCCAGGGCCCCGCCACCACCCGCCCGCGCGGCGGCCGCATCCCGCAGTCCCGTACCACCAGCACCGGGCTGCCCGCCGACGCGCCCTGCGGCGGCACCCGGCCGACGTCGTGCAGCGTCACGCACTGCTGGCCGCCCCCCGCGGCCCGGGCCAGCGCGGACCACACCTGCCCGCGCCCGGTCTCCACCGCGACCCGCGCCCCGGTGGCCGCCGCGCGCAGCGCCAGCACCTGCGCCGTCCACAGGCCGCCGATCAGCGTCACCTCGTACGGCGTCGGCCGGTTGACGCCCAGCACCGCAGGGCGGCCCTCGGCGTCCATGCCGATGACGACCCCGTCGTCGGCGACGGGCAGTGCCAGCGCGTCCAGATCGGCCGCCGGGACCACGTGCCGTTCGCGGCGGGGCCCGATCAACCCGAAACCGCCCCTCATCGCGCTCCTCCCAGCGGCAGCGAGGCCAGCAGCCCCGGTACCTGTTCGCGGTCGAGCCGGACCAGTCCCGTCCGCACGCCCCGCGCGGTCCGCTCCAGCTCGCGGCGGGCCGCCACCAGTTCCTCGTCGCTGCGCCCCGTCACCCGCACGTGCCCCGTCAGCGTCACGCCCTGGCGCTCGGCCGGCGCCATCGTCAGGCTGAAGTTCGTCGCGAGCGCGGGCAGCGAGGTCAGCAGCGCCACGAACTGGGGCAGCCCCGCGCCCGCGCCGCCCAACTGCGGCCAACGGCCGATCCAGTACGTGGTGTGCCGCCGGTCGTCGCAGCGCCAGGTCCGCGCGGTCTCCTCCGTGCGCCGGCCCGTGCCCGCAGACCGGCCGGCCTGGGTGATCGCCATCGGGTTCGCGCACGAGGACGTCGCCAGCGCGCCCGTCAGCTCCGGCTCGGTCAGCACCGCCGCCCGGAACCCCGCGCCCGCCAGCCGGCTCGCCAGCTGGTCCGCGATCCGCACCAGGCACCGCTGCGCCCCGGCCGGCCCGCCGCCGCGCGCCGTGACCGCCTCCGGGCACAGCTCCGGGTCGAGCTTGAGCGCGATCCACGTCAGCCGGACCGCCGGGGCGCCCGTACTGGCCTGGAGCGGGGCGTAGTTGCGGGTGGCCAACGCCTGGGGCGGCAGGTGCGGCGCCGGAGCCGGCTGCGTGTGCTGCACCAACTGGGCGGACTCCAGCCGGATCCCGTCCACTTCGAGGACGTCCCGGACGAGCCCCAGTGGCAGCGGGCGCGTCCCCCGGTCCGGTCGCAGCGCGGTGGCGTCCATGTCGACCTGGACGACGGCCGTCAGGAACGTGCCGTCGCCGACCATCCCCACGGGCCGCCGGTCGCGATCGCTGAACGTCAGCGTCCGCAGGGCGGGTTCGGCCTCGACCAGCGGGGCCAGCCCGGGCTCGACGCCGGCCGGTACGGAGCGGCCCGCGGCCCGGCGGCGCCGGGCGCGCAGGGCCAGGGCGCCGCCGATCCACTCGGGCAGGGAGCGCTGGTGGCGGCGTACGACCGCGAGCGGCACCAGGACCAGGGCCAGTGCCCCGGCGGGCACCAGCAGCACCGGTTCCACCACCCAGGCCACCAGCAGGGCGGCGGCCGCGATCTGGAGGAGCACGAGCTGTTGCAGTCGAAACGGCCCGAACCGGCCCGGGGAGGAGCGCGGATGCGGTGTCACCCCGGCGCGTACCGGTGTGGCCGACGCCGTCCGTGGTTCCGTCGCGGTGGCCGTCACTCGCGCACCTCCCGATCCCGGGGGCGGGCCCCGTACGCTCCGGCGCGGCGGTCGCCGCCGCGCCCCGAAGTCTGCCGAATCCGCCCCGACCAAGCCCTGACCGCCCCGGTCCGGAGGCCGCCCGGCGGCCGACCCAGCCTACCCGGCCCGTGCATACCGTCCGTCAAGAGGCATAGTAGGTCCCCGGTCCGATCATCGAGGCCCGGGGACCGGTGTCCGCTACCGGGCCGTGCGGCGAGAATCAGGCGGTCATGGCATCACGACGTGATGAGCTCAACGCTTACACCTTCGCGAAGCGGCGCACGGTGGCAGCGTTCCTCCAGCCCTCCGCCACCGGCACCGAGGAAGGCGCGCCCCGCCCGCTGCGCGCCGTGGTCCCCGGTCTGGTGGTCGGCGCCCTCGCGGTCGCGGGCTTCGGCGCCTGGGGCATGTTCAAACCGCAGGCCCCCAAGGGCTGGGACGAGCCCGGCACCCAGGTCATCGTCGGCAAGCAGTCGACGACCCGGTACGTGGTCCTGACCACCAAGGTCAACGGCAAGGACCAGACCCGCCTGCACCCCGTGCTGAACCTGGCCTCGGCCCGACTGCTGCTGGATCCCGCGAAGTTCAAGGTCGTGCAGATCGACGACAAGGTCCTGGACGCGGGCCGGCCGCCGCGCGGGCCGATCATAGGCATCCCCTACGCCCCCGACCGGCTGCCCGCCCCGGCCGACGCCGGCAGGGCCAAGCGCTGGGCCGTCTGCCAGCAGCCCGGCGGCAACGGCAAGGGCGTACAGACCGCCGCCTTCGTCCTCGCCGACCGCGAGGCGAAACTGCTGGACGACGGCCGCAAGACCACCGACACGCAGCTGCTGTACGTGCAGAACACCGGCGGCGCCAAGGAGCGCTACCTGGTCGACGCGGTCGGTACGAAGTACCGGTTCCCCGAGGGCACCGCCGACGCCGGCACGCTCACCACGGCCCTGGTCGGCACCGGCGCCACCCCCCAGCCGGTCACCGAACAGTGGCTGGCCACCCTCACCCCCGGCGACGACCTGGCCTTCCCGCAACTTCCGGGCCGGGCGGGCGCCAACGCCAACGTCCGGGGCCTGGGCACCGCCGACAGCAAGGTCGGCATGGTGCTGACCGCCCAGACCGGCTCCGGCACGCAGTACTACGCCGTCCTGCCCGACCGGGTCGCGCCCGTCTCGGAGTTCGTGGCCTGGCTGCTGATCTCCGCGCCGGCGACCGACGGCCTCAACATGCACGGCAAGGCCCGCGAGGTGGACCTCCAGTCCCTCAACCCGGACGCCACCCCGTTCAAGAACGATGCCAAGTGGCCCCAGCGCAAGGGCGTGCAGGTCAACCGGGTCACCGCCGCGCCCGGCTCCGCACCGGGCACCGCCCTGCGCGACACGGTCTGCGCGGTGCTGCGCTCCGTCGACGGCCAGGGCAACCCGACGCTGAGCACCTGGGCCGGCACCGGCTTCCCCGTCGACATCGCCGCGAGCGGCACCGGTGCGTACGTCACCCCGGGCTCGGGGCTGCTCTACACCCAGGTCCAGGGCCGCCAGACCACCGCGGGCGGCTCCACGTTCCTGGTCACCGACACCGGCCTGCGGTACGCCGTCCAGGCCAACGGCGACAGCGACTCCGCACAGTCCAAGATCGGCGCGGGCGGCCAGAAGGAGCAGGGCGCGGGCGACGGCCGGCCCGAGGCGAGCCAGGCGCAGATCCGGCTCGGCTACGGTGCGGTCACCCCCGCCATGGTGCCCATCGCCTGGTCGGAGTTCCTCTCCAAGGGGCCCCGGCTGGACACCAACTCCGCCCGCCAGCCGCAGGGTTCGTGAGGATGCCGCCGATGCCCAAGCCGCCGTCCGGGCGCCGTGCCGCGGTCACCCGGAGCCTGCTCCTGAGCGCCGTCCTCGCCCTCGTCGCGGCCTGCGGTACGGCGGCCGCCGCCGGCCCCGCCGCGCCGGGTTCCCCGTACGGCCTCGCCCTCGCCGGCGCCGGCGAGTGCACCTTTCCGATGAAGAAGCAGATCGCCGACCGGCCCTGGGCCCTGCAACGGCTGCTCCTGGACGCCTTGTGGGCCAAGACCCGCGGCAAGGGCGTCCGCGTCGCAGTCATCGACACCGGCGTGGACCGCGCCAATCCGCAGCTCGGCAGCGCCCTCGACACCGGCGCGGGCAGGGACTTCGTCGACCCCAAGGGCGGTGACGGCACCAACGACACCGTGGGCCACGGCACCAGGGTGGCCGGCCTGATCGCCGCCCGCCCCCAGGACGGCACCGGCTTCGTCGGCCTCGCCCCCGAGGCCACCATCATCCCGGTCCGGCAGAACGACGGGCAGGGCAACGGCAACGCCGCGACCCTCGCCCAGGCGATCGACCACGCGGTGTCCAAGGGCGCCCAGGTCATCAACGTCTCCCAGGACACCGACGTCCCGCTGAGCGCGGACTCCGAGCTCGGCAAGGCGGTCCAGCGGGCCATCGACGCGAAGGCCGTGGTCATCGCCTCCGCGGGCAACGACGGCCTCAGCGGGCAGAAGCACAAGACCTACCCGGCGGCCTTCCCCGGTGTCCTCGCCGTCGCCGCCTCCGACCGCAACAACGAGCGGGCCGCCTTCTCCCAGCCCGGCGACTTCATCGGCGTCGCGGCCCCCGGCGTCGACATGGTCTCCACGGTCCCCGGCTTCGGCCAGTGCGTCGACAACGGCACGAGCTTCTCCGCCCCCTACGTCGCGGGAGTCGCCGCCCTGCTGCGCGCCGCACACCCGGACTGGAGCGTGCAGCAGATCGTCTGGCAGATCGAGAACACCGCCGAACGCTCCGTGAACGGCCACGACGACTACGTCGGCTGGGGTGTCGTCGACCCAGTACGGGCGCTCACCCAGGACCGCGAACCCCCCAAGGCGCCCGTCCCCGACCCGGGCCCGCCGCCGGCGGCCGCGCCGCAGGTGGCGGAGCTGCACCTCACCGAGACCGTGCAGGAGCGGGAGGAGCGGTTCGGTACGTACGCCCTGGGAACCGTCGTCGTACTCATCGCCGTCATCGCGGGCACCGCGACCGTGGTGCGCGATTCCCGGGCCCGCCGACGCCCGTCGCGGTGACCCCCGCCGCTTCACCGGCGCGCCTGCGTACCGGTGTTGGGGCGGGCGGGGGTACTGGCTAGAGTGACGGCAGGCTTCACGACTGTGATCGGGGGATGGCGTGAAGCGGAGGGGGAGTTCCGGGAGCGCGTGGCTTGGTCCCGCGCCGGGAACGCCTGCTCCGCCACGCAGTCCGTCGGTTCTGCCGGCGAATTGAGAAGTGAGGAGCTTCGGATGACGAGCAATTTCGGACTTGCGGACGATCCGGTCGTCAAGGCGGCCAACAGGATCTCCGAGACGGCCGAGGCCGTGTCGCGGCAGTCCCGAGAGCTGGCGGACATCATCGCCACGGTGAGTGCGGGCTGGACCGGCGTGGGTGCCGGAGGCTTCGTCAAGGCCCAGGAGGACATCAACCTGGACCACGACAAGATCCGCCGGCTGCTCGGCGTCCTGCACCACGCGGTGTCGGAGACCAAGAACCTGAGCAACGCCCAGGACGAGGACGTGCGCCAGGCCTTCGCCGCCGCCAACAAGTCCGGTCTCAACAACATCTGATCAAGGCCACGTCGCCCACAACGCCCCAGCGCGAAGGAGAACACGATGTCCGGTAACGACGGCCACACCAAGGTCAGGTACGAGAGCGTCCAGCAGATGGCGGACCGCATCCGCGTGGTGTCGCAGAACATCCTCAAGGACCTGGACGAGATGGACACCGCCGTCAAGGTCGTCACCGACACCTGGGACGGTGAAGCGCACCGTGAGTACGTCACCCTCCAGAAGAAGTACAAGGCCGCCGCCGACCACATGCACAAGCAGCTGGAGACCGTCGCCCAGCTCATCGAGCGCGGCAAGGGCGACTACCACGCCACGGACATCAAGGCCTCGCGCCTGTTCACCGAGGCCTACTGAGCCCGCCGGCCCGCGTCCAAGGGGCGCGCCCGCACCGGGCGCGCCCCTTCGCGCGTGCGGAGCCGGTCGGACCCGCGGTCAGCGCAGGTCGAACTCCCCGTCGCGGGCACCGAGCACGAAGGCCTCCCACTCGGCCGCCGTGTACCGCAGCACGGTGTCCCGGTCCAGCGACGACCGCATGGCCACCGCCCCGTCGGGCAGCTTCGCGATCTCCACCCGCTCCTCGTCGGGACTGGTCCCGGGCGGCCCCTCCCACTCGACGCCGCTGATGTCGAGCGCGTACAGCTCGTCCTTCTCCTGCTGGGACCCCATGGCGCGGCCTTCCCTTCGTGCGACTGCGGTGCAGCGTTCTGCCCCGATTATCGGTGCCCGGACGGCGCCGCGGGGAGCGTTCGCGCTTCTCACGCCCCCGAGACCGGCAGCCGCCCGATCTGGACCAGCGACGTACCGCGCCTGCGCGAGGAGAAGTACCCGCGGCCCGGCGGCAGCGGACGCGGCCTGACGTTGCCCAGCAGGTCCCCCTCGGACGGGTCGCCGGAGAGCACCACGCCCTGCGCGCCCAGTTCCTTGATCCGCTGCATGAACGGCTCGTACAGCGCCCGCGAGGCACCGGCGGAGTTGCGCGCGATGATGAAGCGGACACCCGTGTCCCGGGCGAAGGGCAGGAACTCCACCAGCTGCGTCAGCGGATTGCCCTGGCTGCCGGCCACGAGGTCGTAGTCGTCGATGATGATGAAGACGTCCGGGCCCGTCCACCAGCTGCGGTCCCGCAGCTGCCGCGGGGTGACGTCGTCCGGCGGCTGCCGGCGCGAGAACACCCCGCCCAGGGCCTCCATGTGCATCTGCAGGGAGTTCGCCATCGGCGCGTACTCCAGCAGGTGCTCCTCCGGCAGCGCCCCGAGCAGGCCGCGCCGGTAGTCGCCGACGACGAGCTTGGCCTGGTCGGGGCTGTACCGCTCGGCGATCCGCTGCGCGATGAGCCGCAGCAGGTTCGTCTTGCCCGACTCGCTCTCGCCGAAGACCAGGAAGAACGGGTCCGTCTCGAAGTCGACGAACACCGGCTCCAGGTCGGTCTCGCCGACTCCGATCGAGATGCCGTGCGCGGGGAACTCGCCGCCCTTGGGCAGCTGGTCCGCGTGCAGTAGCCGAGGCAGCAGCCGCACGCCCGGAGCCGAGGGCCCCGCCCAGTTCTCCTTGACCGCCGCCACGAACGCGGCCGTGCCCTCCGACAGGTCCTCCGCGCTGTGCGAACCGTCGATGCGCGGCAGCGCGCCCAGGAAGTGCAGTTTCTCCGGGACCTGACCACGGCCCGGCATCCCCGTGGGGACGTTCGCGGCGACCCTGCGGTCGAACTCGGAGTCCATGACGTCACCGAGCCGCAGCTCCAGCCGGCTCAGGATCTGGTCCTTGAGCGCGGCCCGGACCTCCATGTACCGGGCCGCCGTGACCACCACGTGGATGCCATATCCCAGGCCCCGGGACGCGATGTCCGTGACGACCGGCTCCAGGCCCTCGTACTCGCCCCGGAAACCACCCCAGCCGTCGACGACGAGGAACACGTCGCCCCACGCCTCGCCGGGCAGTTCCCCGGCCGCGCGCCGCCGCCGGTAGGTACCGATCGAGTCGATCCCGTTCGCCCGGAAGAACTCCTCGCGGCGGTTCAGGACGCCCGCCACCTCCGCGACCGTACGCCGCACCCGCTCCGGGTCCAGCCGGGAGGCGATCCCGCCCACGTGCGGCAGGTCGGCGACCGACGACAGGGAGCCGCCGCCGAAGTCGAGCCCGTAGAACTGCACCTCGCGCGGGGTGTGCGTGAGGGCGAACGCGGAGATCAGCGTCCGCATCAGCGTCGACTTGCCCGACTGCGGGCCGCCGACCACCATCATGTGGCCCGCCGCCCCCGAGAAGTCCCGGTACAGCACCTCCCGCCGCTGCTCGAACGGCTTGTCGATGAGACCGAGCGGAACGACGAGCCCGCCGGGCCGCGTGTACCCCTCCGCGTGCAGCCCCCGCGCCCCGCTCGGCGCCAGCGCCGGCAGCAGCTGGTCCAGCGGCGGAGCCTGGTCGAGCGGCGGCAGCCACACCTGGTGCGCCGGCACGCCCTGCCCCTCGAGCCGGCCCACGATCACGTCCAGCACCGTGTCCGCGAGCGCGTCGTCCCCCCGCGTCGCCTGCGCCGCGAGGTACGCCGGGTCCGGCGCGGCGTACACCACCGGCACGGGCGCGGCCGTGAACAGCGCGGGCCGCCGCTCCAGCGGGAACGGCCCCACCGACAGGTCCGGGCCGCCCGAGCGGTAGGTGCCCGAGACGTACGCCGCCTTGAAGCGGGTCATCTCGTCGGTGCCGAACTTCAGATATCCCGACCCCGGGACCGAGGGCAGGTGGTAGGCGTCCGGCACGCCGATCGCCGTCCGCGACTCCGCCGCCGAGAAGGTCCGCAGACCGATCCGGTACGACAGGTACGTGTCCAGGCCGCGCAGCTTGCCCTCTTCCAGGCGCTGCGAGGCCAGCAGCAGGTGCACGCCCAGCGACCGGCCGATCCGGCCGATCTGGATGAACATGTCGATGAAGTCCGGCTTGGCCGTCAGCAGTTCGGAGAACTCGTCGATGACCAGCACCAGCGAGGCCAGCGGCTCCAGCGGGGCGCCCGCCGCGCGCGCCTTCTCGTAGTCGTGGATGTTCGCGTAGTTGCCCGCCGACCGCAGCAGCTCCTGGCGGCGCTGCAGCTCGCCGCGGATCGAGTCGCCCATCCGGTCCACGAGGGTCAGGTCGTCCGCAAGGTTGGTGATCACCGCCGCCACGTGCGGGAGCTGCCCCATGCCCGTGAACGTCGCACCGCCCTTGAAGTCCGCGAGGACGAAGTTCAGCGTCTCCGAGGTGTGCGTGACCGCCAGTCCCAGCACCAGCGTGCGCAGCAGCTCCGACTTGCCCGAACCCGTCGCGCCCACGCACAGCCCGTGCGGTCCCATGCCCTCCTGCGCTGCCTCCTTCAGGTCCAGCATCACCGGGGTGCCGTCCTCGCCCACCCCGATCGGCACCCGCAGCCGCTCACCCGCCGACCGCGGCCGCCAGGTGCGCGACACGTCGACCTGGGCCGCGTCGCCCAGGTTCAGCAGGTCCGTGAAGTCCAGGTTCGCCAGCAGCGGCTCGTCGTCGTCACCGCCACCGGTGCGCAACGGCGCCAGCTGCCGCGCCAGGGCCTCCGCCGCCGGCAGCGACAGCGTGTCCGGAACCCCTTCGTACGCCACGCCCGAGCCCGACTCCAGCCGCAGCCGGCCCGGCCGCACCACGACCGACAGCCCGCCCCGCGGCTCGTCCAGCTCGCCCGCCACCACCTCGACGATGGTCACGCCCTGCAGCCCCTCGACCGCCGCGAACACCGAGTCCGGCGGAACCAGCCCGCCGCGCGGCGAGTTCGCGTCGAGCACGACCACCAGGTGCGGCTGGTCCAGCACCGGCGAGACGTCCCGGCTGAACCGCGGCCGCCCCTCCAGCCGGGACCCCAGCAGCCCCTCCAGCTCGCCCAGGTCGTCCCCGAACAGCCGCTTGGTGCCCGCCCCGTCGACCTGCCCCGGAAGCTGCGCGTGCGGCAGCCACTTCGTCCAGTCCCACGACGGCACCGCACCCGGCGCCGCCACCACCGCGACCATCAGGTCCTCGGGGGAGTGCAGCGTCGCCAGCTGCGCCACCAGCGCCCGCGCCGTACCGCGCGCCGACTCCGGCTCCCCGGACACCGTCACGTGGTAGAACGCCCGGATCGACACCGCCACCGGCAGCCCGTCCAGCGAGGAGTGCACCCGCAGGAAGCGCTGCATCGCGCCGGCCGTCAACGGCTCCAGCTCGTCCACGGGCGCCGTGTCCGGGGCCACCAGCGGCGTCGCCAGCCGCTGTGCGCCCAGCCCCAGCCGGGCCTGCCCGAAGTCCTCGTCGCCGACCCGCCGCTCCCACAGGCGCGAGCCCTCCGCCACCACCGACCACAACTGGTCCGGCGCCGGGTGCAGGTACAGCTGCGCGTCCCGCTGCGCCCGCGCGGTCCGGCGGACCTGACGCCGCGTCTGCGCCAGGTATTTCAGGTAATCCCGGCGCACATCGGCCATTTGCCCCTGCGTACCGCGCCGGTAGCGCACCAGCTGGGCGATCACCATGCCCACCGTCGACACCAGCATCAGCACGCCCATGATGCGCATGAAGGGCGCCGCACCCGGCATGAAGAAGAAGACGACCGAGGAGCCCATGCCGAGCATCGGCAGGAGCTGCATCAGCATGCCCTCCTGCTGCCCCCGCGGAAGTTCCGGCGGCGCCTCCAGCCGCACTTCTTCCGACGGCACCTCCGGCGGCAGTGACCTGGGCGGGCGTTTCACGACGATCTGGCTCACCGGAGCATCAATCCCTCGAAAACGGACGGACGTCACGACCGGCGCCCTCAACTCCCGGGCCTGGCCGGGGGTGGTGATCCTACTTGCCTACTGTCCGTCATAAGCCCGGTAGGGTGACCCGCGCGGCATGCGCAGCAGCGAATCCGTCCCCGCACCCACGCGGCGCCGGAACAGCAACCAGGGGGGCACACAGGTGAGTACGGCCGAGGCGACCGGCTTCTGCAGGGTCACCGTGGTGGCACCGGACAGCCGGATCGACGTCGCCCTCCCCGAGGACATCGCCGTCGCCGACGTCTACCCGGAACTCCTGCGGCTCACCGGCCAGACCCAGCCCGTCGGCGCCCCCACCGGCTTCCACCTCGTACGCCGCTCCGGCGCCGTCCTCGACGGCGCCCGCACCCTCGCCGCCCAGCAGGTGCTCGACGGCGAGGTGCTCAGCCTGCGTCCCTTCGCCGAATCCCTGCCGCCCGCCGTCTTCGACGACGTCTCCGACGCCGTCGCGTCCGCCGTCGTACGCGACCGGCACCGCTGGAGCGACGACATGCTGCGCGGCGCGGGCCTGGCCGGCGCCGCCGTCCTGCTCGTCCTGCTCGGCCTCGTCCTCTGGTACGCCGACCCCGTCCGCCACGACACCCACGGCCTGCCCGGCGTCATCGCCGCCGCCGTCGGCGTCCTGCTCACCGCCGCCGCCGGAGTGCGCGCCCGGGTCTACCGCGACGGCGGCTCCGCCGTCGCCCTCGGCCTCGCCGCCCTCCCCCACCTGCTGATCGCCGGCTCCGCCATCGTCGCCCCGGCCGCCGGCCACGGACCGGGCCGCCTGCAGTTCCTGCTCGGCTGCGGCTGCGCCCTCGTCGCGTCCGTCGCGCTGGTCGCCCTCACCCCGCACGGCGACGCCCCCTTCGTCGCGGCCACTTTCCTCGCCGCCACCGGCACCCTCGCCACCTTCGCGGCCATCGCCACCGAGGCCTCCGCGACCGCGACCGCCGCCGTCTGCGCGCCGGTCGCGATAGGCCTCGTCGCCTTCCTGCCCGGCCTCTCCGCCCGCTTCGCCCGCCTGCCCATCGGCTACGCGGCCCCGCAGAGCTCGGCCGGTGACTACGAGATGTCCGACGGTCACGACAGCGCCCCGTACGGTGACCCCGCCGACCCGGCCGGCGCCGACCGGCACGACCCGGCCGCCTCCCTCGACGCGGAAGCGATCGCCGCCCAGGCCCGGCGCGGCCACGAGATGCTCCTGGGCCTGGCGGCCGGCTGCGCCGCCGTCGTCGTCGGCTGCGCCGCCGTCCTCGGCTTCTCCGACAACACCTGGGGCCGGTTGCTGGCCCTCGCCACCGGCCTCGCGATGCTGCTGCGCGCCCGGCTCTTCCGCTACACCTCCCAGGTGGTGTGCGCCCTCGCGGCCGGGTTCGCCGCCATCGCCCTGCTCGTCCTGGGCCTGGCCCTGCACCCGCCGGCCGACCTGCTCGCGGAACTCGTCGAGCACCACGACCGAGGCGGCCTCGACCTGCGCACCATCTGGCTCTCCGCCGCCGTCGGCGCCGGAGCGGCCCTGCTCGCCGGAATTGCGCTTGTCATCCCCCGCAAGGGCCTGTCACCCTTCTGGGGACGGCTGCTCGACCTCACCGAGGCGGCGGTACTGCTCAGTCTGGTCCCGCTCACCCTGGCCGTGCTCGACGTCTACGCCCGGGCCCGCGCCCTCACCAGCTGAGCCGGGCCCGGCCCGGCAGCCTGGTACGCTGTGTGACGGCCGTTTGTGTACGCGCCCCCGGAGCATCTCTGGAGGCTGCGCTCAGCGGACCCCGCCTCCCGAGTTACGGAAGATCCCCAGAGAATTCGACCTGGGGCACTCGGTGGCTACGAAGACCTAAACGAGGAGTACGCGTGCCGCTCGACGCCGCTACGAAGAAGCAGATCATCGCAGAGTTTGGTGCCAAGGAGGGCGACACCGGCTCCCCCGAGGTCCAGGTCGCGATGCTCTCGAAGCGCATCTCGGACCTGACCGAGCACCTCAAGACCCACAAGCACGACCACCACTCCCGTCGTGGTCTGCTGATCCTGGTCGGCCAGCGTCGCCGCCTGCTGCAGTACCTGGCCAAGAAGGACATCCAGCGCTTCCGTACGCTGGTCGAGCGCCTCGGCATCCGCCGCGGTGCGGCCGGCGCCAAGTAAAGACGCTGTGAAGGGAGCGGTTCCCACACTGAGGGGGCCGCTCCCTTTGCTGTACGTGCGAGACGTACCGGACGCTTTGTAGTCTGGTCGCAGGTGCACAACTGAAGAGGAGGAGCGCCCTCCCTACGCCGCCGGTCCTCGGTAGTGGCATCCGGAAAGCCCCGGAAGGCTACGAACCGGGTGCTTCGATCGAAGACCGGCCCGCACGCCAGGAGCGCTTCTCCGCAACCGTCCACCACCACACGGGTGGCGGACGGAGACGACGAAAATGGAGAAAACGCTAGTGGAGAACGAGACCCACTACGCCGAGGCCGTCATTGACAACGGTTCCTTCGGCACCCGCACCATCCGCTTCGAGACGGGCCGTCTGGCCCGCCAGGCCGCCGGCTCCGCCGTTGCCTACCTGGACGACGACACGATGGTGCTTTCCGCGACCACCGCGTCGAAGAAGCCCAAGGACCAGCTCGACTTCTTCCCCCTCACGGTGGACGTCGAGGAGCGGCAGTACGCCGCCGGCAAGATCCCCGGCTCCTTCTTCCGCCGCGAGGGCCGCCCCTCCGAGGACGCGATCCTCACCTGCCGCCTGATCGACCGCCCGCTGCGCCCGTCCTTCAAGAAGGGCCTGCGCAACGAGATCCAGGTCGTCGCCACGATCATGGCGCTCAACCCCGACCACCTGTACGACGTCGTGGCGATCAACGCCGCCTCCGCGTCCACCCAGCTGGCCGGCCTGCCCTTCTCCGGCCCGATCGGCGGCGTCCGCGTCGCGCTGATCCGCGGCCAGTGGGTCGCGTTCCCGACGCACACCGAGCTCGAGGACGCCGTCTTCGACATGGTCGTCGCGGGCCGCGCCCTGGAGGACGGCGACGTCGCGATCATGATGGTCGAGGCCGAGGCCACCGAGAAGACCATCGCCCTCGTCAAGGGCGGCGCCGAGGCGCCGACCGAGGAGATCGTCGCCGCGGGCCTCGAGGCCGCGAAGCCGTTCATCAAGGTCCTGTGCAAGGCCCAGGCCGACCTCGCCGCCAAGGCCGCCAAGCCCGAGGGCGAGTTCCCGGTCTTCCTGGACTACCAGGACGACGTGTACGAGGCCCTCTCGGCCGCCGTCAAGGGCGACCTCTCCCAGGCGCTGACCATCGCGGGCAAGCAGGACCGCGAGGCCGAGCTGGACCGCGTCAAGGAGATCGCCGCCGAGAAGCTCCTCCCGGCCTTCGAGGGCCGCGAGAAGGAGATCTCCGCCGCCTACCGCAGCCTGACCAAGGCCCTGGTGCGCGAGCGCGTCATCAAGGACAAGGTCCGCATCGACGGCCGCGGGATCACGGACATCCGTACCCTCGCCGCCGAGGTCGAAGCCATCCCGCGCGTGCACGGCTCGGCGCTGTTCGAGCGTGGCGAGACCCAGATCCTGGGCGTCACCACCCTCAACATGCTCCGCATGGAGCAGCAGCTGGACACCCTCTCCCCGGTGACCCGCAAGCGCTACATGCACAACTACAACTTCCCGCCGTACTCGGTCGGCGAGACCGGCCGCGTCGGTTCGCCGAAGCGCCGCGAGATCGGCCACGGCGCGCTCGCCGAGCGCGCGATCGTGCCGGTCCTGCCGACGCGCGAGGAGTTCCCCTACGCGATCCGCCAGGTGTCCGAGGCCCTCGGCTCCAACGGTTCGACGTCCATGGGCTCGGTCTGCGCCTCCACCATGTCGCTGCTGAACGCCGGTGTGCCCCTCAAGGCCCCCGTCGCCGGCATCGCCATGGGCCTGATCTCCCAGGAGATCGACGGCAAGACCCACTACGTCGCCCTCACCGACATCCTCGGTGCCGAGGACGCGTTCGGCGACATGGACTTCAAGGTCGCCGGCACCAAGGAGTTCGTCACCGCGCTCCAGCTGGACACCAAGCTCGACGGCATCCCGGCCTCCGTCCTGGCCGCCGCCCTCAAGCAGGCCCGCGACGCCCGCCTCCACATCCTCGACGTGATGATGGAAGCGATCGACACGCCGGACGAGATGTCCCCCAACGCCCCGCGGATCATCACCGTCAAGATCCCCGTGGACAAGATCGGCGAGGTCATCGGCCCCAAGGGCAAGATGATCAACCAGATCCAGGAGGACACCGGCGCCGAGATCACGATCGAGGACGACGGCACCATCTACATCGGTGCCGCCGACGGCCCGGCCGCCGAGGCCGCCCGCGCCACGATCAACCAGATCGCGAACCCGACCATGCCGGAGGTCGGCGAGCGCTACCTGGGTACGGTCGTCAAGACCACCACCTTCGGTGCCTTCGTCTCCCTCATGCCCGGCAAGGACGGCCTGCTGCACATCTCGCAGATCCGCAAGCTCGCCGGCGGCAAGCGCGTGGAGAACGTCGAGGACGTGCTCGCGGTCGGCACCAAGGTGCAGGTCGAGATCGCCGAGATCGACTCCCGCGGCAAGCTCTCCCTCGTCCCCGTGGTCGAGGGCGAAGACGCTGCCGACGCCGAGAAGGACGAATCCGACAAGTGACGTCGCGTAGTCCCCGTGTGACGGCCCGCCCCTCTTCCGAGGGGCGGGCCGTCGCCCGTACCCAAACCCTCCTCAAGGGGCAGAACGGCATCGGCACCGTGCGCCGCACCGTCCTGCCCGGCGGCCTGCGCATCGTCACCGAGACGCTGCCCTCCGTCCGCTCCGCCACCTTCGGCATCTGGGCGAACGTCGGCTCCCGTGACGAGACGCCCACGCTGGGCGGCACCACGCACTACCTGGAGCACCTCCTCTTCAAGGGCACCGACAAGCGCAGTGCCCTCGACATCTCCTCCGCGATCGACGCGGTCGGCGGGGAGATGAACGCCTTCACGGCGAAGGAGTACACCTGCTACTACGCACGGGTGCTCGACACCGACCTGCCGCTGGCCATCGACGTGGTCTGCGACATGCTCACCGGCTCGCTGATCCGCGAGGAGGACGTGGACGCCGAGCGCGGCGTCATCCTCGAAGAGATCGCGATGACCGAGGACGACCCCGGCGACTGCGTCCACGACCTGTTCGCGCAGACCATGTACGGGGACACCCCCCTCGGCCGCCCCGTCCTGGGCACCGTGGACACCATCAACGCCCTGGGCGCCGAGCGGATCCGCCGCTTCTACAAGAAGCACTACGACCCGACCCGCCTGGTCGTGGCGGCCGCCGGCAACGTCGACCACAACAAGGTCGTACGCCAGGTCCGCGCCGCCTTCGAGAAGGCCGGGGCGCTCACCCGCACCGACGCCGAGCCGGTCGGCCCGCGCGCCGGCAGCAAGCGCATCCGCACCGCCGGCCGCGTCGACCTGGTCAGCCGCAAGACCGAGCAGGCGCACGTGGTCCTCGGCATGCCCGGCCTGGCCCGCACCGACGAGCGCCGCTGGGCGCTCGGCGTGCTGAACACCGCCCTCGGCGGCGGCATGTCCTCGCGGCTCTTCCAGGAGGTCCGCGAGAAGCGCGGCCTGGCCTACAGCGTGTACTCGTACACCTCCGGCTTCGCCGACACCGGACTCTTCGGGGTCTACGCGGGCTGCCGGCCCAGCCAGGTCCACGACGTCCTGCGCATCTGCCGCGACGAGCTCGACAAGGTCGCCTCCGACGGGCTCACGGACGAGGAGATCAGGCGGGCCGTCGGCCAGCTCTCGGGCTCCACCGTCCTCGGCCTGGAGGACACCGGAGCGATCATGAACCGCATCGGCAAGAGCGAGCTCTGCTGGGGCGACCAGATGTCGGTCGACGACATGCTGGCCCGCATCGCCGCCGTGACCCCGGACGAGGTCCGCGCGGTCGCCGGCGACGTACTGGCCCAGCGCCCGTCCCTCGCGGTGATCGGCCCGCTCAAGGAGAAGCAGGCCGCCCGCCTCGACGAAGCGGTCGCCTAGGGGGTGGACACCCCCAGTCCCTCGTGAGCACGTACGCACGTGAGCACGTACGCACCTAAGGAAGCGAACATGAGCAAGCTGCGCGTGGCGGTCCTCGGCGCCCAGGGCCGCATCGGCTCCGAGGCGGTCAAGGCCGTCCAGGCCGCCGACGACATGGAGCTGGTCGCCGCCCTCGGCCGCGGCGACGAGCTGGAGACGCTGGTCGACGCCGGCGCCCAGGTCGCCGTCGAGCTGACCACCCCGGACTCGGTGATGGGGAACCTCGAATTCCTCGTCGGCCACGGCATCCACGCGGTCGTCGGCACCACCGGCTGGACCGAGGACCGCCTCGCCCGGCTGGACACCTGGCTGGCCGGCTCCCCGGAGACCGGGGTGCTCATCGCCCCGAACTTCTCCATCGGCGCCGTCCTCACCATGAAGTTCGCCGCCCAGGCCGCCCGCTACTTCGAGTCCGTCGAGGTCGTCGAGCTGCACCACCCCCACAAGGCCGACGCCCCCTCCGGGACCGCGACCCGTACGGCGCAGCTCATCGCCGCCGCCCGGGCCGAGGCTGGCCTCGGCGCCCAGCCCGACGCCACCGCCACCGCCCTCGACGGCGCCCGCGGGGCCGACGTCGACGGCGTCCCGGTGCACGCGATCCGGCTGCGCGGCCTGCTGGCCCACCAAGAGGTGCTGCTCGGCGGGGAAGGCGAGACCCTGACCATCCGACACGACTCCCTGCACCACCGCAGCTTCATGCCGGGCATCCTGCTCGGCGCGCGCCGCGTGACGCAGACCCCGGGCCTCACCTTCGGCCTGGAACACTTCCTCGACCTCGGCTGATGAGCAGGCAGTAGTACCCATGCGCGCGAAGATCACGTACTTCCTCACGGCCGCCGTCCTGGTCGTCTACTTCGTCCTGGCCGGCAGCCGGGGCCTGCTGCTGATCCGGCAGGGCACCTGGCTGACCGTGACCTTCGGGGTGGCCGTCCTGGTCCTGCCCGTCATCGGCATCTGGTTCCTCTGGATGAACACCCGGTTCGTCACCAAGGCCAACCAGCTCGCCGCCGAGCTGGAGGCCGAGGGCGCCCTGCCCGTGGACGAGCTGGAGCGGGACCAGTACGGCCGGATCCTGCGGGACTCCGCCGACGAGGTCTTCGCGCGCCGCAAGGCCGAGACGGAGGAGGCGCCGGGCGACTGGCGCAGCTGGTTCCGCCTCGCCGTCGCCTACCACGACGCCCGCGACACCCCCCGGGCCCGCAAGGCCATGCAGCGGGCGATCGCCCTGCACGAGGCGGAGCCCGTACAGGCCTGAACCGCTCCTGTACGGGCTCCCCCCCGCGGTGGGGGCCTGCCTCAGGCGGGCACGGCCCGGTACTCCTCGACCCAGGCCCCGACCACGTCGGCGGCCCGCTCGAAGGCCTCGCCGCGCGCCAGGAAGTCGGCGTTGTGGTCGGTCAGCAGCACCGGCAGCGCCGTAGTGCCCTGGCCGGAGACCGTGAGCGCCTGGCCCTGCACCGTCCTCGGCAGCCCGAGCCAGCGCACCGGCTGCTGCACCGTGCGGATCCCGTCGATCGCGTTCCACGGGACCGAGCGCGTCCGGAAGAACGCCACGTGGCGCAGGCCCGTACCGCTCACCCACACGCCGGTGCGCAGCAGGCGCAGCGTCGCGCCCAGCACCGTGAGCGCAGCGGCCAGGCAGCCGACGGCGCCGCCCCACGCCCCGGCGAAGGCGATGATCATCGTGGCCAGCAGCATGAAGGCGGTCAGCAGGAGCAGCAGCGCCGCGATCGCCACCCGGCAGGGGCCGGGCCGGTAGGGCCGCCGCCATCGGTCGTGGTCGTCGTGGGGGAGGGCTTCGTCTTCGTGCTCGTCGGCTACGCCGTCGGCCGTCAAGAAGGGCAGGGGCACGGCTGGACCTCACTCACATGCACGTTCGGTTGGGCTGTGCCCGTGAGGCTACCGCCCCTCGGAGGCCTGCGACTGCTGTGACTTCTCGGGGGCCTTGTGCGGCTGCAGTGCCGGCATGCCGAAGAGCAGCGAGCCGACGAGCCCGGCCACCACGGTCAGTCCGACCAGCGTACGGGCGGCGAGCTGAGTCTTGCTCAGACTCTCGCGCGGCGGCGGAGTGACGTTACTGCGGAAACGCTCGGCCTCGGCGACGAAGGTGAAGGGGACGGGCTCGCGCCGGAGGAACATGGAAGCGGATCTCCTGGTGGTCGGGGCCCCGGGGGCCGTGGGCGGTGCTTCTCCCAGTAGGACGCGCGAACGCCGCGATAGGTGCCCGATTTCGGGACATCGGTCCGGTTCCCAGTGCGGGCCGTCAGCTGCCCGGGTGCGGTCCGCCGCCGCCCGGGCCTGCGAGGGAACCCCGCCGGGCGCCGTAGAGTGGGCGCGCCCCAGGTGCGACACGTTTGGAAGGACCCCAGTGAGCGATACCGCCGCTTCAGCCCTGAAACCCGGCTTCCGCAGTGATGTGACGGTGGAGCTGGTGAAGCACTCCGCCGCCGACTCGGACGTCCTGTGGGCCGCCCGCGTCTCCACGGCCGGCGAGCAGTCGCTGGAGGAGCTGCAGAAGGACCCGGAGCGCTCCAAGGGCCTGATCAACTACCTGATGCGCGACCGCCACGGCAGCCCCTTCGAGCACAACTCGATGACGTTCTTCATCAGCGCCCCGATCTTCGTGTTCCGAGAGTTCATGCGCCACCGCGTCGGCTGGTCCTACAACGAGGAATCGGGCCGCTACCGGGAGCTCCAGCCGGTCTTCTACGTCCCCGACAGCGAGCGCAAGCTCGTCCAGCAGGGCCGGCCCGGCAAGTACGTCTTCGTCGAGGGCACCGAGGCGCAGCAGGAGCTCACCGGCCGCGTCATGGAGGACTCGTACCGCCAGGCCTACGAGGCGTACCAGGAGATGCTCGCGGCCGGTGTGGCCCGCGAGGTTGCCCGTTCGGTCCTGCCGGTCGGTCTTTTCTCCTCGATGTACGCCACCTGCAACGCGCGCTCGCTCATGCACTTCCTCGGCCTGCGCACGCAGCACGAGCTGGCGGCCACCCCGTCCTTCCCGCAGCGGGAGATCGAGATGGTCGGCGAGAAGATGGAACAGCACTGGGCCGGCCTGATGCCGCTCACGTACGCCGCGTTCAACGCCAACGGCCGAGTCGCGCCGTAAGGCCGGAAACAGCCGGTCGCGCACGGATGTCCGAAGCCAAGTCCCAAGTGTCCGTATTGCGGCGTTTCGGAAAGTTCATCTAGGCTGATCAAACGGACCCGGCACTGCTTGAACCCCCGAGCAGGCAGTGCCGGGCTCCAACAACCCGGCGGTCACCCTCCGCAGTCATATGGGGGAGCCACACCTCGTTGACGTCCCCCGAGGGGATACCGTGAGCGTGGCAGCGAGTAGCGTGTTACCCATGGCTCCGATCTCGACTCCGCAGACCCCCTTCGGGCGGGTCCTCACCGCCATGATCACGCCGTTCACGGCGGATGGCGCACTCGACCTCGACGGCGCGCAGCGGCTCGCCGTCCACCTGGTGGACGCAGGCAACGACGGCCTGATCGTCAACGGCACCACCGGTGAGTCGCCGACCACCACCGACGCGGAGAAAAACGACCTCGTACGAGCCGTACTCGAAGCGGTCGGAGACCGCGCCCACGTGGTCGCCGGCATCGGCACCAACGACACCCGGCACACCCTGGAGCTCGCCCGCCAGGCCGAGCGCACCGGCGCCCACGGCCTGCTCGCGGTCACCCCGTACTACAGCAAGCCGCCGCAGGAAGGGCTCTACCGGCACTTCACGGCGATCGCGGACGCCACCGAGCTGCCGGTCATGCTCTACGACATCCCCGGCCGCAGCGGCGTCCCGATCAACACCGAAACCCTCGTACGGCTGGCCGAGCACCCCCGTATCGTTGCCAACAAGGACGCCAAGGGCGATCTCGGCCGCGCCAGCTGGGCCATCGCGCAGAGCGGCCTGGCCTGGTACTCCGGTGATGACATGCTGAACCTGCCGCTCCTGTCGGTCGGCGCGGTCGGCTTCGTCTCCGTGGTCAGTCACGTGGTCACCCCCGAGCTGCGCGCGCTGCTCGAAGCCCACCTGGGCGGCGACGTCCAGAAGGCCGCCGAGATCCACCAGAAGCTGCTCCCCGTGTTCACCGGCATGTTCCGCACCCAGGGTGTGATCACCACCAAGGGCGCGCTGAACCTCCAGGGCCTGCCCGCGGGCCCGCTGCGGCTCCCGCTGGTGGAGCTGACCGCCGAAGAGACGGCACAGCTCAAGATCGATCTTGCCGCCGGCGGGGTACAGCTCTGACAACAGACTTCACAACTGAACAAGCACAACTGAACAAGCAAGACCACAACAGACAAATGCAAGTGCACGAATGACATGCGCGCCACGTGCCTTCCGAGGTACGTGGCGTGCGTGGTGAGGAGAGACTTTTGAGCCATCCGCATCCTGAACTCGGCCCGCCCCCGAAGCTTCCCAAGGGCGGCCTCCGGGTCACCCCCCTGGGCGGTCTCGGTGAGATCGGCCGCAACATGACCGTCTTCGAGTTCGACGGCCGCCTCCTGATCGTCGACTGCGGCGTTCTCTTCCCCGAGGAGGAGCAGCCGGGCATCGACCTGATCCTTCCGGACTTCTCGTCCATCCGGGACCGGCTCGACGACATCGACGGCATCGTCCTCACGCACGGCCACGAGGACCACATCGGCGCCGTCCCCTACCTCCTCCGGGAGAAGCCGGACATCCCGCTGATCGGCTCCAAGCTGACGCTGGCCCTCATCGAGGCGAAGCTCCAGGAGCACCGGATCCGCCCCTACACCCTTGAGGTGAAGGAAGGCGAGCGGGAGGCCCTCGGCCCCTTCGACTGCGAGTTCATCGCCGTCAACCACTCCATCCCGGACGCGCTGGCCGTGGCCATCCGGACCCCCGCCGGCCTGGTCGTGGCCACCGGCGACTTCAAGATGGACCAGCTCCCGCTGGACAACCGCCTCACCGACCTCCAC
Organism: Streptomyces sp. NPDC054883; assembly: GCF_053610645.1. NCBI lineage: Bacteria > Bacillati > Actinomycetota > Actinomycetes > Kitasatosporales > Streptomycetaceae > Streptomyces > Streptomyces sp. NPDC054883. The sequence goes on from NZ_JBSGYT010000006.1 coordinate 203,139, forward strand.
GCGTTCGCGCGGCTGAGCGAGGAAGGCATCGACCTCCTGCTCTCCGACTCGACGAACGCCGAGGTCCCGGGCTTCGTGCCGCCGGAGCGGGAGATCTCCAACGTCCTGCGCACGGTGTTCGCCAACGCCCACAACCGGATCATCGTGGCCAGCTTCGCCAGCCACGTGCACCGCATCCAGCAGATCCTCGACGCCGCCCACGAGTACGGCCGCCGGGTCGCCTTCGTCGGCCGCTCGATGGTCCGCAACATGGGCATCGCCCGTGACCTGGGCTACCTGCGGGTCCCGGCCGGCCTCGTCGTGGACGTGAAGACCCTCGACGACCTGCCGCCCCACGAGGTCGTCCTGGTCTGCACCGGTTCCCAGGGCGAGCCGATGGCCGCCCTGTCCCGGATGGCCAACCGCGACCACCAGATCCGGATCGTCCCCGGCGACACCGTGATCCTGGCGTCGTCCCTGATCCCGGGCAACGAGAACGCGGTCTACCGCGTGATCAACGGACTGACCCGCTGGGGCGCCAACGTCGTGCACAAGGGCAACGCCAAGGTGCACGTCTCCGGCCACGCCTCCGCGGGCGAGCTGCTGTACTTCTACAACATCTGCAAGCCGCGGAACCTGATGCCGGTCCACGGCGAATGGCGCCACCTGCGCGCCAACGCCGAGCTGGGCGCCCTCACGGGCGTCCCGAAGGACCGCATCGTGATCGCCGAGGACGGCGTGGTCGTCGACCTGATCGACGGCAAGGCCCGGATCTCCGGCAAGGTCCAGGCCGGCTACGTGTACGTCGACGGCCTGTCGGTCGGCGATGTCACGGAAGCGTCCCTCAAGGACCGCCGCATCCTCGGTGACGAGGGCATCATCTCGGTCTACGTCGTGGTCGACAGCACCACGGGCAAGGTCGTGAGCGGCCCGAACATCCAGGCCCGCGGCTCGGGCATCGACGACGGTGCGTTCGGCTCGGTCAGCCTGAAGATCGAGGAAGCCATCGCCCGCGCCGCCGCCGACGGCGTGGCCGAACCGCACCAGATCCAGCAGCTCATCCGCCGCACGATGGGCAAGTGGGTCTCGGACGGCTACCGCCGCCGCCCGATGATCCTCCCGGTCGTCGTCGAGGTCTGAGCCTCGCGGTAGCGACCCGAACTGGAGCGGGCTCACCTCGATTTGCACCGAGGGGGCCCGCTCCAGTACGTTTACGTCTCCACCTCGCACGGCCCCCGACACACACGTGTGCCCGGACCGCGCCCGCGGGGAGGATGGGAACCAGACCCGGGGAGACCTGATAAAGTCTGGATCCACCCGAAAGGGAAAGGCCCGCCAACGGCCACAGAATTCAAATCCGGTTCCGGAAACGGCGCGGAAATGGTCTGGTAAGGTTGGAATCGCCGGAAAGGGAAACGCGAGAGCGGAGAACTGGAAAGCGAACCCCGCTTCGACCGGGAATCGGACACGAGAGAGTCTGATAGAGTCGGAAACGCAAGAACGAAAAGAAGAACAAAGGAAGCGCCCGGAGGAAAACCCGCGAGGGTGAGTACAAAGGAAGCGTCCGTTCCTTGAGAACTCAACAGCGTGCCAAAAATCAACGCCAGAAGTTGATACCCCGTCCACTTCGG
>NZ_JBSGYT010000007.1:0-188656 GCF_053610645.1 Streptomyces sp. NPDC054883
GCGCCGTGTCCGGTTCAGCCGACGGTGACGACCATCTTGCCGAGCGCCTCACCGGCCTCCATGACCCGGTGCGCCTCGACGATCTCCTCGAAGCCGAAGACCCGCTTGGGCCGGGCCCGCAGGACTCCGGCGGCGGCCTTGGCGTAGATCTCCTCCAGCGGCACGTCGGAGAGCGGGAACGCGGCGGTGCCCAGGACGAAGGCGCTGCCGAAGAAGCTGAGCCGCACCCCGCTGGGGAGGTCGGCGATCGGGTCGAAGTCGCGTACCGGCTCGAACCCGCCGAGGAAGCCGAGCTGGCACACCCGGCCGCGGGGCCGGACCAGGGCGAGGGAGTCGCGCAGGACGCTGTTGCCGACGACGTCGAACACCGCGTCGACGCCGAGCCCCCGTTCGCGGACCGGCGCGGCGAGCGCGCCGTCGTCGATGAGTACGTCGTGCGCGCCGAGCTCCTTCAGCAGTCCGGCGTGCGCCGGGTTGCGGGTCGTGGCCAGCACGGTCGCCCCGTGGTCGACGGCGAGGCCGACGGCGGCCTGGCCGAGCGAGGAGGTCGCCCCCCGCACCAGCACCGTCTCGCCCGGCCGCAGGTCGAGACTGCCGAACAGGCCGCTCCAGGCGGTCGCGTAGACCTCGGGAACCGCGGCCAGTTCGGCCCAGCCCAGCGGCGACTGCACGGCCACCACGTTGGTCGCCGGTACGGTCACCAGCTCCGCGTAGCTGCCGTTGCGGGTCCGGCCCATGCCGCCCAAAATCGCCACCGCGCGGGTACCGGTGGCCAGCCGGCCGGAGGGGTCGTGCTCGACCACACCGGCGCATTCGATCCCGGGGACGGCCGCCACCTCGCCCCAGGCTCCGGCGCGCATGTACGCCTCGGCGTGGTTGAGGCCGAACGCCTTGACGCGGATCAGTACTTCGCCGTCGGCCGGGACCGGGTCGGGGAGTTCGGTGGGGGTGAGGACCTCGGGGCCGCCGTGGGCGGCGATGGCGATGGCCTGCATGCGCGGGTTCCGTTCTTGAGTAGTCATTCAAGTATGAGTGCCGGAAAAGGGCCACCGTGAGGGTGGCCCGAGGGGTTCGCCGTCAGGCGAGAGCGGCGAAGGCGTTGTCCACGATCGCCCGCAGGAGCGTTTCGTCGGGGTTCGCCTTGCCGACCACCATCAGTCCCTGGCAGGTCGCGACGAGCAGTTTGGCGCTGCCGGCCGGATCCAGTGAGGCGCGTACCTGGCCCCGGCGCGCCGCGTTGCCCAGGGCGTGGGTCATGCACCGTTCGAGCCGGGCCAGGTGGCCCCGTACGACGGCCGCCGCCTCGTCGTCCTCGGCGGCCCGCTCGATCGCGGTGTTGACGAGCAGGCAGCCCTGGCGGCCCTCGGGGCTGAGCAGGTCCTGCACGAGCCCGTCGAAGTAGCCCCGGATCTCGGCCACCGAGGCGTCCGGCGCTTCCAGTTCGCCGAGCTTCCGGGGGACGATCAGCTTGGAGTAGCGCTCCAGCGACTTCAGGAACAGCGTGTGCTTGCCGCCCGGGAAGGCGCCGTAGAGGCTGCCCGGCTTCACGCCGGTGGCCTTGACCAGGTCCTCGATGGAGGTCGCCCGGTATCCGCGCTCCCAGAACCGCAGCATGGCCTGGTCCAGTACGGCTTCGGGTTCGAACTCGCGGGGGCGGGGCATGGGTCGAACAATACATGAGTGACCATTCAAGAACCACCCCCGCGGGCTGCGGGGGTGGTCCGTCCGTCCTGACGACTTCGTCCTTACGGCGTCGCCCTTACGGCATCGTCCTCACGACACCGCGGGGACGTGCTGGGTGATGCAGTGGACACCGCCCCCGCCCCAGGCCAGGGTGCGGGCCGGGATGCCGACGACCTCCCGGCCCGGGAAGAGCTCGGCGTACCGGCACAGCGCGGCGGCGTCGTCCGGCTCCTGCGCCGTGGGGACGACGACGCTGCCGCTGGTCAGGTAGTAGTTCGTATAGCTGAAGGTGTCCACGAGCGCGCCGTTCACCTGGAAGTGGGGCTGCTGGTGGAGTTCCTCGATCAGGAAACGCCGTCCGCGGGCGTCGGTGGCGGCCAGGAGCACGGCCCGGTTGGCCTCCATCCGCGCGTGGTTGGGGCTGGAGGTGTCCGGCTGGGTGTGCAGCAGGACCTTCGCCGGGCCGAGGTAGGAGGCGACGAGGTCGACGTGCCCGTTGGTGATGAGGTCGTTGTCCAGACCGTACGGCAGCCAGACCACCTTGCTCGCCCCGTACGCGGCGAGCAGCGCGGCCTCGATCTGCGCGCGGGTCATCCCGGGGTTGCGGTTCGGGTTGAGCAGGCATTCCTCGGTGGTGATGAGGGTGCCCTGGCCGTCGGTGATGACGGAGCCGCCCTCCAGTACGAGGTCCACCGGCTTGCGCGGTACGGAGAGGTAGGAGCAGACGCCGGCCGGCAGCAGGTCGTCCTTGTCGTACGGGTACTTGTTGCCCCAGCCGTTGAAGCGGAAGTCCAGCCCGGTGCGCTGGGTGCGGGCCGCGTTCAGCGCGAAGACCGGTCCGGTGTCCCGGGTCCAGCAGTCGTTGACCGGGTACTCCACGACGGTCACCGAGGCCCCGCACTGGCGCCGGGCGTCGGCTGCCGTACCGGGTTCGGCGAACATCAGGACGGTCTCGAAGCGCGCGATGCTCCTGGCGACGGCGGCCACCTCGGTCTGCACCTGGGGGAGCAGCCCGCCCCACCCGTCCGTGCGGTCCCAGGGCCAGGCCATGACGCAGCCGGAGTGGCTCTCCCACTCGGCGGGGACGGTGAGCGTGCCGTCGGCGGGCAACGCCGCGGCCGGTCCGGCGCCGAGGGGGGCGAGCGCGGCGGTCGCGGCGGCGGTCAGCGCGGTCGTACAGAACGTGCGGCGGGTGGTGCGGGGCAGGTCCATGACGGTGTCCCTCCGGGAGATCGGTGTGCGGGTGTGCGGGGCGGCGCCGACGGCTCGGCGCCGCCCCCGTATCAGGGGCGCCTCAGGGGAGTTCGGCGGCGACCGCCGGACCCTCGGGGAGCGGCGCGTCGGCCTCCGTACCGTCGCCGCGCAGCCGGTCGTGCGGGCGCCGCACGGCCAGGTAGACCAGGCCCGTGCCCAGTACGGCACCGGTGCCGAGCAGGGCGGCCCACACCTGGTACCAGGGGGCGTCCGGCGGTGCGAGGACCGTGCGCGGCCAGCAGACGTTCACCACCTCGAAGGCCGTCCAGGCCACGGCCAGCACGTTGAGGAAGGTGCCCTTGGCGCCCAGCCGGATGTGGCCGGAGGGCACCCAGGTCCCGCGCACCCGGGCGATGAGCGCGGCGAGCGAGACGAGGAAGAAGGGCAGGTACGTGGCGGCGGTGCCGAAGGAGATCAGGCTGCCGATGGCGGTGGCGTTGAGCCCGAGGGCGAGGGCACTGCCGCTGATCAGGGTCGAGGCGACCAGGCCGCCGATGGGAGCCTTGCGCCCGTTGACCTTGCGCACGTGCCGGGAGAACGGGAAGACCCCGTCGCGGGCGAGCGAGAACAGGCCGCGGGCGGCCCCGCCCTGGGAGGCCATGGCGCAGGCCAGGAACCCGACCAGGACGACCACCACGAACGGCTTGTCCGACCAGCCGCCGAAGGCGTGCACCACGGCCGTCGTGACGGGGTCGACGTCCTGGCCGGCCACCACCGCCTCCGGGTGCGGGTGGGCGAGCGCGACGGCCATCGCGTTCAGGATGACGACGGCGCCCACGCTCAGCAGCGCCCACCACATGGCGCGCGGGACCTGGCGGCCGGCGTCCCTGGTCTCCTCCGCGGTCGACACACAGGCGTCGAAGCCGATGAACGCCCATCCGGCGACGGCGACGGCCGCCAGGAAGCCGGCGACGGTGGAACCGCCGGACAGCGCCTCGGCGCCGAGCGTCTCGGTGAACAGCGGGAAGCCGTGCTCGCGGAAGAACAGCAGCAGGACGAGACCGACGAGTACGGAGGCGACCGCTTCCGCGGCGATCCCGAGGGAGACGAACCAGCGCAGGATGGTGATCCCGTAGGCGTTGACCAGCATGCAGGCGAGCAGGATGGCCACGGCCACCGCGACCAGTCCGCCGGGCGTCGGCACGGCCCCGAAGAGCGCGTACACCCAGGGCGCCGCGAGGTACGCCACCGTGGTGTTGCCGAACATGACGGCGAACTGCCAGACCCAGCCGCCCAGCCAGCCGAAGGCCGGGCCGAGCAGCCTCCTGCCCCACTGGTACGGGCCGCCGGCCAACGGCCACTGCGAGGTCAGTTCCGCGTAGACGTTGACGACCAGGCACTGGCCGACGAGCACCAGTGGCAGCGCCCACACCCACATCGGGCCGGCCACCGTGGTCCCCACCATGGAGACGGCGTACAGGGCCACGACGGGGGACACCACCGCGAACCCCATCGAGATGTTCCCGAGGATGCCCAGGTTGCGCCGCAGCTCCTGGCGGTAGCCGAGCGCCTGCAGCCGCGCGGCGTCGGTATCGGGGTTCGACGTGTCGTTCATGATCACCTCACCGGGCGCGCGGGCAGCCGGGGGCGGCGCCGGCGCGCTAAATCTAACCGCGTTAGGAAAACGAGGTGGCGTGAATGTAGCGGTGCTCCCGACGGCTTGTGAAGCGTTCCCGGCAGGTAACCTGCAACCCGAGACGAGGGAGCCCGCGATGGCACGGCCGAGCCAGAACCTCCTCAGCCGCGCGCTCATCGCCCGCGCGGCCCTGGACCTGCTGGACGAACAGGGCGTCGAAGCCCTGAAGATGCGTACGATCGCCGACCGGCTCGGGGTGCGCGGCGCCTCCCTGTACCACCACGTGGCGTCAAAGGAAGACCTGCTGGACGCGGTCGCGGAGCTGATCAACGACGAGATCGACCTCGCCCCGCTGACCGACCCGGGCGGCGCGGAGGGCATCGCCGAATACGCCCACGGCTACCGCGGCGTCTACCTCCGCTACCCGCACATGATCCCGCTGGTCGCCCGCCGCCGGGTCGCCTCCGACAAGGCCCTGCGCGGCTACGACGCCCTGCTCGGCGCGCTGACCCGGGCCGGCTGCGCACCGGCCGAGGCCGCCGAGGCCGCCGCCGCCATCGACAACCTCGTACTCGGCTCCGCCCTGGAGACCTTCACCGCCGGCTTCGTCCTCCCCCCGGCGCAGTACGACCCCCGCTACCCCGCCCTGGCCGCCGCCCTCGGGGCCTCGGCCGCCCACCCCGACGGCCTCCCCGCCCTGGACACCCGCGGCTTCACCCTGGGCATCCGCCTCATCCTCCGCGGCCTGCCCCTGTCCGAGGCCGAGTAGCCCGCCCACCTCGGGGGCCCGGGCACCGCGGAGGCCTGCTTAGTACGTGGGGCAGAGGTGCACGGCCTTGGCCGGTCCGAATCCGTCCGGGTGGCTGGGCGAGGTGAACCTCTGGTTGGCGAGGTCGACCTGCTTCTGCTCGTCCTTGGGGAAGTCGGCGATCGTCTCGCACTGATTGCGGCCCCTGTCGACCGCCTTGTCGGGCTTGGTGTTGACGATGTCCGGGTCGATGGCGCTGAGAGCGGCGAGGTACTTGGCCTGCGTCGCCGGGTCCGGCTCGGACGGGATCCCCTTGCCCTTGGGCGTCTCTGTGGCGGCAGACGAGTTGCTCGCCGCCGTGGGTGCCGCGGGCGGTGTCTTTGCCGAGGGCTTGTCGCCGTCGTTTCCGCTGCCACAGGCGGTCAGCCCGGCGGCGACGACGGCAACGAGTACGGCTGTAGTGGTGCGGTGGTTCACGGCTCTCCCCTGTGCGGTGAACGTGTGCACTGGAGACGATCGCCCACTGCGGGCAATGGCTGTACGGCCGACGGGGTCGTGCGATGCGAGGACAAACCATGTGGCCGGTCAAGACCCCCGTATGAACGCCGGTTGCGCAGTGCCGGACACCCATGCGGCAACAGCAAGGCGTTCCACGCCCGCCGACGCTCGTGCCGCGACGTTCCCGACCGCAGAACCGAGCCGCCTTACGGGCGGAAGCCGCGCGTGCGGCGCGCAGCAGGGCCGGCTTGCGGAGAAGAACTGCAGCGCAGCCCAGGCCCCGCCGCCCTCCCCGCTGCCCATCGTGCGTACCGGCGGAGCCTCGCCGAGCCCGCCGGACCTCGGGCGGCGGGGCTCGGAACTCCCGAAACCGTGCCCCTCCCTCCGGGGGCCCGCGCACCTCTGACGCATGAGTCCGGCCCGGCCGACCAGCCAACGCCGCACTGGCCAGTGCGCGCTACAGCCAGTCGCGCTTCTTGAAGATGACGTACAGGCTGACGCAGACCACTGCCATCAGCAGGATCGCGAAGGGATAGCCGGCGGCCCACTTGAGCTCCGGCATGGTCTCGAAGTTCATGCCGTAGATGGTTCCCACCAGTGTGGGTGCAAACAGGATGGCGGCCCACGAGGAGATCTTCTTGAAGTCGTCACCCTCACACCGCTGACCTGCGCGGATTACCATAAGAGCGGTGCTGAACTGCTGGTTTGCTCATTTCGTGGGCTTTCAGGGTGACGCCTCTTTATGCGGTCGATTCTCCCCAACCGCTCCCCGGAGCGACTCCGTTCTCCCCAGATTCTCCCCAGCTGTAGCCCGTTCCCGTCGCGACTTCTGCTGGGAGGGAGCTCAGGAGGGGCATGCCAGAGCGGTTACGCACTGTGTCGGATCGCCGCCGCGTTGGGGCCTAGCTTGCTCCGCTCACGAAACCGATCGCCGCCGGCATCTCGGCGCGCTACCGTGCCGCACGTGACCTCCTTCGATCGTGACCAGGCCAGGCCGTCGTCGAACGACGTGGCGATGCTGGCCGACGAGTCTCTCTTTGCGCGGCGCTTGGAGGTCTTCGGGCCGAAGGGCGAGGGCACTGTCGTGCTGGGACTACTGCGTGACGTCTGCGACATGCTCTGCGCACCAGAAGGCCGTCAACAGCCGTTCGTGATCGCGCAGGCCATGTGCCGGGTCGCGATCGAGCGGTTGATGGAGATCGGGGGAACGACCAGCAGGCACTACTTGCAGCAAACAAGGCGGTTACCGGCTCCCTCAAGGCGCTCTTCACGCCGGCAGGTTCGCGCAAGGCCGCGACCGCGCTGGACAGCGTTCTCCAGGCCCTGGACTCCCTTCCAGTCTTTCCCCGAGAGGTGACCGACCAGGACGACCTCGGGCGGGCCGTCGCCAAGCTTCGCGCGTCGCGCTCCAAGCACCGGCCTGTGCTTGCCTTCGAAGCCGTTCAGAAGGTGCTCGACGAAGTGGACAAGCTGGAGGCGGTCCCCGGGGTGGTGCCCGCCTCTCACCCGCTGACCGTCGCTCTGCGGGAGCTCCGTGCCATCCGCGTCGATCCGGACTGCCGGCGCGACGCCGTTCTCGATCGCAAGCTGGAAGCCGTCGGCGCCGCGTACGCCCGCCAGCAGGAGATGCTGAACCAGCCTGGCTCGAAGCGCATCATGCAGCTCACCAAGGTGGTCCACAACGAAACTGGCCGTCTGCCCGGTGCGGCCGAGCAGGCAGCCTTCAAGGCGTGGACGGACTACTACGAGGCGGGTTCGAAGATCATCCACCCCGGCGTCGAGGCCACCGCGGAGATGGCCGTTGGGCTGCTGCACGATGTCCTCACGGTTATCCGTGAGCTGGTCTTCACCCTCACCGACCAGGCGTCGGAGTGGGTCGCTCTTGCCTCAGTCACCTCCCCGACCGCCGAGCAGGTTCGGCAGGTCAACATGCTCCACCATCCCTCGGCCGCCCCCTTCCTGTTCAGCGAGTTCTCCGGATGGGATTGGCTGGAGAAGCTGGAGCTCGTTCGTCTCCTGCCCGAGGCCGACCGCTGGCCGGCCGCGCCCTACTTGCAGAAGCTGGCCTCCGAGGACCCCGCCCGTCTGGCGGGGTGGTTGGAAGAGAACAAACGCCTGGACGCGATCTACAAGAACGGCGCGGAAGCCGCCGGGCGGCTGATGTGGCTCTGCCGCTACCTCGCGGAGCACGCTATCGCCATCATCACCCGCACCCTCAAGGAGTATCCCACTGAGACAGTGCGGCTCCAGTCGCTTTACTGGGCGCAGGATGTCGGCCCGGCTCAGCGTGAGACCCGGTGGGTGGACGTCGTGGTGAAGGCTCTGTCCGCCAGGCCGGAATGCCCGTTCGATTCCTGGGTGATCCGTTCCACTCTGGTGCAACTGATAGACGCTGGCCGCCGTACGGGTGGGTCGCAGGTGACCTCACGGGTCCGTTCGGGGCTGGTTGCCGTGCTGGCCGCTTACCTCGCTGGGGATGGGGTTCGCGAGCGTCTTCAGATCGGTGATGACCTGCGCTCACCGAGTCTGGCCGGCAGCCGGGAGATGACAGGGGCCTGGCTAGCCGCGCAGGCGTGTCTGGAGTTCGCGCGCGCCGAGCTCGAAGCAGGCGGCGTCGACCTGCACAGGCGTACTGGGGCTTGGACAGTGAAGGCGCTCGGCGGTTGGGAGCGTGAGCGCCTTCTATCTGTTCATTTGGGCGAAGCCGCAGTTGCCGGGGTGCAGGACCCGTCATGGTGGACGGCCGCCTTCGATGTGTTGGCGCGCCTGAACGCCATGCCGATGTTCACAGCGGACGTCGGCGAGTTTTTCCAGGTGGTCATCGGAACGCGCGGACCAGATGAGGAGGCCGATCTGGTGCAGGCGCTGCTGGCCGGTTTCGGCCCGGCCCCTGGTCCGGATGCTTTGCAAGCCGCCCAGGCCGAGTTCGCCGACGAGGACGCTCGTCTCGCACGCACGCTGGCAGCGGTTCTCGGCGAGGAGACAAAGTGGCAGTCGGCGATCCCCAACGTGTGGCGGACCGTCTGGTGCCTCTCCAAGGTGCTGCCCGCAGCTGTCCTGGAAACCTGGCGCCCCGTGGTCGACTTGATGACCGAGTACGGCGGGGAACCGTCGGCCCTCACGGAGCCGCGGTTCAAGGTGGTCCCATGGCCCGACCGCGGTGCGACCGCTGCGTCGGACTTTGTCGCCCTGTGCGCCGAGCGCGGAGTCCTCCCTGGCGCCACTCATCTCTCCGCAGCCATCCCCACTCAGGGCAGCTACTTCGAGCGCACCGAGTTCAAGATGCTGGAGGACGCAGTGCGCGCCGCCCCCGACGCCTGGGCGGCTGACATCAGGGGTGTCTCCTCCGCCCTCGCCACGTTCGACCTGCGCACCGTCTATCTCGGGGAACTCCTTAAGAATGACCAGGCGGCAGGGCTCACCGACCCCGGCGGCCCGCGCCTGTCCGCCGCCATCACTGCGGCCTGGGACCTGATGACCAGCCTCCGTGAGTGCCGGGGAAGTACCGATTCGGACCTCGACGAATGTGCCCGCCGTGCCATGGGCCAACTCCTGCACAAAGCCTGGGCGCTCGGCACCGCCACCGACATCAACGAGACCGCCGTCATCCCCTGGCTGGAGGCCATGGTCCGCAACTGGACCGAACCCACCTCCGCACCCGACAACCCTCACCACGCTGCCACCGCCACCTCCGGTGGCTGCGCTCTGGTGGCCCTCCTTCAGTGGGCCGTTCGCCGGGCCGCCGACGACGGTGCCGTGCCCATCGGGGCTGCCACCCTGCTGACGGAGCTCGTCGTCGACGGACGCGACGACCGAGCCCTGGCCGCCATCGGGTCCGCTCTCACCCCCCTGCGCCGTCACGCCTTCCCCTGGTACACCACCTACCGAGAAACTCTCCTCGACATCACCACAGCCACGGCACCAGTCCACACCTGGCTGCGAGGGTGGCGCCTTCCCGGCCCCGAGGACTACGCAGTGCTCGGCGACATCGAGCCCGACAAGGTCGAGCAATACCTCCGCACCGACGCACCCGACTGGGCCTTCAGCCGATTTGCCTTCACCCTGCTGCACTCTCCCGACACCCTGGGCCCAGACTTCCTGCGCTCGGTGATAGCCAACGACGGCGGCCCACGGGCGGCATCGGCGATCCTGAGCGACGTAGCCCGCGCGCTCCCCCAAAAGCCGGAGACAATCTGCCTGAATGAACGAGGACTTCACCTCTGGGACCAAGTGCTGCACCTTGTCGACGAAGACCCCGTCTGGGCGCCGGCCCTCGAAGGCGCCGGCCACTTCGCATTCGCCGAGGGCATCGACCCTGCACAGTGGCTCCCCCGTGCCCTGCGCACTGTTATGGCAACGGCCAGTATTGAGTACGCCGACCGGACCGCCTCCCGGGCTGCCCGTACCCCGCAGGCACCCGAGGCCCTCCGGATCCTGACCAAACTGGTCGCCCTCGCCGGACGAAGCGGCAGCCAAGACGACTACCGCGTCCAGGCCGTGATTCGGCACGCTCAGGATGCGGTGGACGCCTCCGAGCCCGGAAGTGAAGGCCGGGCCGAACTCGGCCAAGCACTCGGCAGCTATGCCCACGATGTGGGGCGAGCAACTGCCCAGTAGGCCTCGGACGCCTGGAACTTCACGGCACTCCACTACGAGAACGATCTCCGACAAATTGTTCGTGGGGGCACCGAGGAAGCGAGGCTAAAAGAGCGCCGATAGGGAGCGGGCCGAGCCGTGCGGCCGTATGCCCGACCACTCGCTCACTCCATGCGCAGCGCAGCATCGACCTCACTGCCCCACTTGCCAAGTGCTTAGAAGGCGCTTGGGGGATGCAGGGGCGCGGCGCTTCTGACGTGTGCGAACGCGCCCGGCCACACTCGCCCGTCCCGAAATATTCGGGCGTTCTCGGGACACTGGAGCGGGGGCAGGTCCACAACAAGGGTGGACATCGAGGGCCGCCTGCTCCTGGCCATGACTAGCTCAGGGGCCGCAACTCAGTCGCGAGCGCGTCAACGGCTGCTTGGATGAGTTCGCCCCGCAGTCGATCCCTTCTCTCCTTAAGCGCCTCAATCTCGCTCGGATCTGCGTGGAGCGACGCCACGACGCTGGCTCCGTAGACGTGAGCCGCCTCAACCACCGGCGCTGGACCGGTGAGTTCAAGTAGCGCCTTAGCCTGGAGGAACTGGGTACGAACCGTCTCCAGTGTGCCCTCCGGCGTAGAACCCTCCGCTATCAAGGTCATCTCATGCAGAGCATGTAGGTATTGGGCGTACGTCTGACGTCGGTTGTCTAGAAGTCGAGTGCGGCGTTGTTCGTTCAGGCTGGCGGTGACGGTGGCCATCAGGGCGTTTGCCTGTGCATGGCCGGCGTACTCGGCGGCGCGTGCCTGACGGTGCGCGGCAATCCACGCGAAGAAGCCGGTCGTGATGCTGCCTGCGATAGCCGCTCCAGCAGCGATCAGCGCGATCCCCCAGTCACTCATGGCAATGATCCTGCCACGTGAGGGTCGATGGGCGGTGCTGTTGATCTGGCCGTTCTTCCGGTGCTGGGGTACGTCGATTACCTGTGGGGCAGGGTGAACTGGTCAATCGTCGTGGCTGTCCTGACCTGCGACGGAAACCGTCAGAACGCGAACTGCCGGAGGTGCACTCCGGCTGGAGGGCTCGGCCGTGGTGACCAGCGGAATCATCGCCGATAGGAGCAACCCTGAATTCGCAAGGTGCGCCTCCTGCGTGTCCTCCGCGGACGTGCTGAGGAACAGCGTGGCTGACCTCGGGGCCCCGTCCGGACGGGGCCGGACCTCCAGTAGCTGTGGTCGAACCGAGGCGGATCCGAGCAGGCGGAGTCGCGGCATCACCCCGGCACGGCCACAGCCACTAGCTTGCTGTCGCCGAGATGCAGCCAGCCCCGGCCGGGGGCGATGGGCCGGTCGATGACGGAGTCGCCGATCACATCGCCGGCACTCCGCTCTTGTGGTGAGTGGGAGCCGCCACGGTTGTGGCCCTCCTCGCCGACCTCACTGCCCGCAAGTGAATCCGGGCCGTTCGATCGATCCGCCCAGGGGCCCCTGGTTCCTCGGAGCGCCTGGAGATGGCGATGCGTGAGCCTTTGGCCGCCGCCCGGCCCGATCATTTCTGTCTCGTGCCGATACGGATTGCGCAGGGATGGGCCGCGGCCAGCCAGTCAGTACCGTCGTCACCGTGCCGGTGGCATCCTCAACACTCCCAGGTTCCCAGATGCGGACGCGATGACCAGTCCAATAGGAGAGGTGCCGGAGACATCCGCTGGGCGATTGCCACCCTTCCTGGTGCGGGGTAGTTCAGAAGGGTGGGTACTTCGTGTTTTTCTGGATCTGCAGCCGCAGGGCCAGAGGATGGTCACGGGCGGCAAGGGCCGCCGTTAATTTGTAGGTGTCGGCAAGCCAGTGGGACTCTCTTGAATCCCCACCTCCAGAGGACTGTTGAGTGATCGATTCGGTCACCAGCCGTAGTGGGGCACCACGGTGGTCCGTCATGGACAGACTGTTCTGGCCGCTCTCTACGGCCGTGTGTTGTGTGGCTTGCTCTCGGGCAGATTTGCCGCACCCTCGAAGCCCCTTCGAGAAACATGACGGTCGCCGACGAGCCACTTCCGGCTTTGTCAAGAGCAGGCGCCGGCGCTCGCGGCCGAGCAGCGAGCTGAGCCGGGCCGCCGCGATGACTTTCGGCCGACGTCACCTGATCGTCGATACCGCCCACAACATCGGCGTACAACTCGGGGGTTCGATGTGCACCGGTGTGGGCGTGATGGGAAGGTGACGCGTGCTGTCCGATGAAGTCTGGCGTGACCTGCGCAGCCAAGGCGTGACCAGGATGTACTCCGAGCGCAGCGTGATGCTGCGGCAGGGATCCCCGGGGACGCACCTCCTCGCCCTCACCTCCGGGTTGGCCAAGGTGGTTTGCCGAGAACCGAATGGCGCCAGGACGTGGCTCGCGTTTCGAGGGCCGGGGGACCTCCTCGGAGAAGTCTCGGTCTTCAACGGGACCTCGCGGACGGCGGACGTCGTTGCCCTGACGCCCTGCGCTGCAGTCGTTCTGGACGCACAGCGCTTCGTCCAGTTCGTCGAGGAGCGTGGACTGGTCATGCATCTGATGCGCCAGGCACTCGCCAGGATGCGCGAGTCCGACATCCACCGAGCCGAACTGCAGACCTTGCCATTGGTCGTGCGGCTGGCGCGCACACTGCTGAGGTTGGCCGTGCTCACCGATCAGATGGCGGAGAGCAACGCCGTCCGGCTGACGGGGCTGAACCAGGAAGAGGTCGCGCAGGCGATCGGCGTCACACGCAATGCGGTCATCAGCGGGTTGGGGCAGCTACGGGCCGTCGGGCTGGTCGAAACGGCGCGGCGGGTGATCGTCATCAGGGACGTGGTGGCCCTGCAGCGCTGGGCGGCGGCCGACTGAGGACGGCGGTCTGTGACCCGGGACACATCCTGTGCGCCCAGCGCTGTGCACTCGGCGGTGCGGCGCGGATGGAACCTCGAAGCAGCCCGACTACGGCTGCTTACCGGACCATCCGTGAGGAGATCCCGCATGTCTGTACCCATGCCTGTTCCGTACGCCGAAAGCCGACCGCTCCCGCCCTACCGCGCCCTGTTCGCCGTTGACGCGAAGGACTTCACCGGCCTGCCGGCCGCTCAACACGGCCCGGTCAGCCAGCTCATCCCCCAGCTGGTGGACCAGGCCCTGGAGCGGGCCGGTCTGCACCAGTTGCGCGATGCCCAGCGTTTTCCCGCCAATATGGGGGACGGCGTCGTCTTCGGGTTCGATCCGGTGCACCTGCCATTCGTGCTCTGGCCGTTCCTGGGCGTCCTGGACGACGTGCTCGGTTCGTACAACCGGCAGGCCGTCGGTCCGCGGATCAGGCTCCGGGCCAGCGTCCACGTCGGCCCGCTGCCCGACGGGGGCGACCCCGGGGACGGCAACGGCACGGCCCGCAACGACATGCACCGGCTCCTGGATTCGCGTCCGGTCAAGGCCATCCTCGCCGCGGCGAGCGAGGAGGTGACCCACCTCGCCGCAATCGTCTCGGAGCGGGTCTACGAAGACGTCGTGTTGGGCGCCTACACGGGGCTCCACCCCGACCGGTGTGTCGAAGTGCCGGCCACCGTCGAAGGCAAGAACTTCTCGCAGCGGGCCTGGCTGTACGTTCCTTCGCCCTCCGGGAACCTCGTGCGGGCGGGCATCCGGCCGCGTGAGGAACCCGTAGCTGCGGTGCCGACGGCGCCCGCCGTGGCACCGGACAAGGGTTCCGGTACGGAGTACAGCGGAAATTCCCAGCACGTCGGGGAAGGAGCCGCGGTGATGGGCAACGTCGGTCGTGACTTCACCTATGCCGCGCCCGCAACCACGTACCGCGGTACCAACCAGCACTGGGGCAGCGGAGACAACGTTGCGGGTGACAAGCGGACCGGCGACGGGGACCACCGGTGAACGCCGGACCCGGCCCGGCCGCCGAGCCGGACGTCCAGCCGAACGCCGACCAGCCTGCTCCGTCGGTTGGCCCGGGGGCCAGTCAGCACAGTTCTCTCCGTGAGGGCAACCAACGGGTGGACAGTGGGGTCGCGTTGATGGGGAACGTCGGCGGCGACTTCACGTACTTGAACATCAGTGCGTGGACCGATGAAGCCACCGAGCGAATCCTCAAGCCGCGCCTGCGCGAGGGACCTTATCCGGCGGAAGAGGTGCGCGGCCGTTTGTACGGATTCGTTGAACCGCCGTCGTACGCACGCTGCCGGAAGGCGCTGGACAGCCGGATCGTGCTGCTCAGGGCGAGGGCCGGAACGGGCGCCCGTACGGCGGCGTTCGCCCTTCTCGCCGATAGGCACGGCGAGGGCGGTGTCACGGGCCTGGACGCGATGGCGGATCTGTCGGTGTGGCGACCGAAGGCTGGCCGCGGGTACCTCCTACAGGGTTTGCCGGCGGCATCCGCCCGGTCTCTCGACAGCGTGCGGCTGGCGGGCCTGGTGGAGGCCTTGCACGGCGCCGGGGCGCACCTGGTCGTCACCATGGCACAGGATGCCCGGTTGCCGTCAGACACCAGCCGGTGGGAAGAGGCGCATGCCGCGCCCGGACCGCACGAGGTCGTAGAGAGGCGACTGCGGCTCGTGGCCGCTGAAGGGAGGCTCGACAGCTCACAACTGGACGCCGCACTGGGGCACCTGGCCTCCCCTGAGTTCACCGACTACCTCTCGACGCATCCGCTGCCGGGCGACGCAGTCGACCTATCGGACGGGTTGCGGCAGTGTGCGGAGACGTCGGCACCGACAGGGTCCGTGATCGAGGACCTCCTGACCGGTACCGAGGCCGCCGCCCGGTCCGCGCTCGCCAAGGCCCGGCACAGTGCCGACGAGGTCTCTTTGATGGCGGCCGTCGCTCTGCTCCGGGGACAGGACCGCACGGTGATCGAGCAGTTCGCCACAGCAATGCGGCCTTTGCTCGGTGCGCGTGCTGCCAAGACACGACAGAACGAGACGCCGGAGGAACAGCCGTCGGATGTCCTCGGCCCCTCGTTCGAGGACCGGCTCGAAGCCATCGGCGCGCGCCCGCTGGCACCTCGTAGTTCTTCCGCCGACCGGTACCGCTATCCGGTGCAGCCGATCGTCTTCTCCGGCAGGCACCGCTCCGCGACACTCCTGCGGCACCTGTGGCTGGACTTCGAGGGCATGCCAGACGCGCTGTGGGGAGCGCTGGAGCAGTTGCGCTATCAGCCGGGCTTGGATGTGGCCGCCGGAGAGGCGATCGGCCGGGTGCTCGCACATGCCACCGGCCCCGGTGCGCTGACTCAGCTGCACCGCTTCGCCTCTTCGGGCGACCGCTGGCGCCGACGGCTGGTGGCAGTCGCGCTGGGAGAGATCGTCCAGCACCCCCTGGTGTCAGGTGCGGTCAAGGAGCAGATGCGCCGGTGGAGCCGGTCATCTGCCGTTCTCCGCTGCACGGTCGCCGAGACCTGTGCGGGTAGCTACGGTCTCGCCCGGCCGGCCGCGGCCCTCAAACTTCTGGACACCGTCCTCGACGGCTCCTCTCCGGACTTGGACGCGAAACTGCGTTCCACCGTCTCCTTCGCGCTGGGCGCCCTCCTCACCGAGGAGGCGAACCACATCGAGGTCCTGGAGACGGTGACGAGGTGGCTGGAAGCCGGCCGGGGAACGCCCCGTCACACGCTGGCGGTGCACGTGATCCACTCCATGTCCCTCTCGACGTTCCCCCAGCCGGGCGCACCGGGTGCGGTCCGGATGAGCCTGGCCCGGACGCTGGAGCGCCACCCCGCGCAGGGTTTCGCCCTCGTCGTGCTGGGTCTTGACGACCCGGCCACGTACGAAGCGATGGCCCAAGGGCTTGGGCGGGTCGAAGCCGACCCCGACATGTTCCAGAGGACGGCCTTCGACCTCGTGGTGAGCGAGCTCTCCCGTACCGCTCGCCATCGTCGGGGAGTCATCCGCTTCCTACTGGGGCGCCACCGAGATCACACGAACACATCGCGAAGGAGGAGTGCGTCATGAGCAGGCCACTGTTTACGTCGGTCAGTTCTTCACCGGTTCGGCAGCTGCTGCGGCAACGGTTCGGATCGTCTTCGGATCGCGCGCTCGTCTTCCTCTCGGATCAGGAAGCGGACCGCCTCGAGCCGCCCCGGGGC
Source organism: Streptomyces sp. NPDC054883 (assembly GCF_053610645.1). Taxonomy (NCBI): domain Bacteria; kingdom Bacillati; phylum Actinomycetota; class Actinomycetes; order Kitasatosporales; family Streptomycetaceae; genus Streptomyces; species Streptomyces sp. NPDC054883. The sequence continues at coordinate 16,434 of NZ_JBSGYT010000007.1, forward strand.
GGAGACATCTGGGGATACCCCCGACCGTCGATCGGGGCGGCCTTCCGACGGGAGTTCGACTCGATCGGGTGGGTCTCGCTGGCAGAACGCCGGATTGTGGTGGAGATGCCACGCCGGGGTCCTGCGACATCAACGCCTTCGCGAGCACGCTACGAAGTCGCCTGGAACGTCAGCAATCCGGTGGTCGCGGCACGCAGCGGCCTGACAGAGGACGCCGCGCGCCGGCTGATCGACCAGGCCATCCGTGGAAGTGCCGGACTGCCGGGTGCTTCTGATCCCCTTCGACAGCCGCCGACCCTGTACGGGACCGCTCAGGTCGAGCCCCCCGGTCAGCCGCGGAACATCGACAGGGCGGGCCTGACCTACTGGTTCCTGGACCCTCCAGCCGGCCTCCTCCCGGCTTCAAGCCATCCTGCCGAGCTCCTCCTTCCGCCGGGCTTCGGCGAGGCCCACCGTGAGGCGTACCGGTTCTACCGCGAGGTGGTGGCCGGCGGGCCGGTCGGTCTGGCGGCGCTCTGGCTGCTCCACCATCCCGACCAGGCCAGGGAGGTGCTCGACTGGACGGTCGCACACGGTGACCTGCTCACCGAGCGGGACGGATGGGAGCGGACGCTGGCGGCAACGCTTCAGGGACTGACGAAGGAGGACCGGGGCTTCGTCGGGGTGAACCTGGCGCGCCTCCTCAGCGAAGTCGGCGTACCTCAGGGCGATGAGGTCTTGCGCAGGATAGGTGACGCAGGTGTGCCGCACAGCAGCATGAACGGCTTCCACGGAGGGGCTCCGTGATGTGGGCTCTACCTTCTCGCCTCGCCCATTTGAGAACCCGGCCCGAACACCATGTCTCGGACGCGGACCACGTGGTGGTTCTGTCGCGAGAACTCATCGCACAGAACTATTTGGAGATCGGTCGGGCTGACGGCAAGGCAGCCATCCTTCTGGCTACTGGGGGAACACTCTTTGGGCTCCTTCTCGTACGGCGTCCCCTTGATGTCTTGTGGGCCGTCCCGTTGTGGTGGATGGCAGCGGCCACCACGACCGGGGCGTTGGTCTTCCTGCTCCTGGCTCTCGTCCCGCGCCGTGGGGCACGAGCCAGCGAGAGGCGCGGCCTCCTCGCGTACTACGAAGACGTGGTGCGTGCAGAGACGCGCGCCGACTTGTCGGCTGGGCTCAGGCGGGACGGCTCAGATCCCCAGCCCCGGCTACTCCGTGCGCTGAGGGAGACGAGCAGGATCGCCCGAGCCAAGAACCGCTGCGTGCGGTACGCCATTGTCATGTTGCTACCGGCGATCACCGCGGCCTTCCTGGCCGTTGCGCTCGGACGCTGACCAGGATCGAGCGAGAGGTTCGGGGCTGGCACGAGAGGGGGAGGTCGAGTGCGCCCAATACCCCCTGCAATGCTCGGTATCTGCGGTACCGTCCGGCGCAGGCGCGCGTCTGACGCAGCCTTCTGGGGTGTGGAGGGGAGTAACGGTGGCACCGCGGCCGGGGGGCGAGACGGACAAGTTCGGCAACCGCTACGAGGGTGCCTGGACCGTCAGACATGCCCTGTACGTGCTGCTGGGCAGAGGCACATCGATCACTCTGGAACCGGGTTCCCCCTCGGGCGACGGAATCGAGTTCGCGTACCGGTATGACGGGGGGACGCAGGTCCACCAGGTCAAGCGCCAGAACCGGAACGCCAACAGTTGGAATGTTGCTTCCCTCCGAGGCAAACAGGTCTGGAACAGTCTGCGATCCCACGCCGACGCGGGCCGCGCATTTCACTTCGTTTCTCTGCTTCCTGCCCGTGAGCTCGACGAGCTGGCCGACCGCGCCCGACGCTCCGACGGCTTTCCGTCCTTCGAAGTCGAGTGGCTGACGGATGGGCTCAGAGGGCCCTTTCAGGCATTGGCCGCGCCCGATGTCTATGGCTCGGCCGAGACGGCCTGGCGCATGCTGAGAAGCCTCTGGGTGGAATGGCACAACGAGCGGGACATCGTGAACATCAATGCGGTCCTGGCCGAACAGGTCCTTGCTGGGGCTCCAGGGCGCCTTGCCGCCGTCGGACTCGGCGACCTCTTGCTGAACAATCTGGGGACCACTCTCGATGCCCCGGGCATCATCGCCCGACTGGGGGAGTACGGGCTGAGGCAGGTCAGAGGGACGGGCGGGGACAAGGCGGGGGACGAGGCTGGCGAGGCAACGCGTCGGTGGGCAGCGAGCGTCGAACGTGAGCTGCTCCGCCCCGAGATCCCCCGCGAAGCGGCTGATCAGCTCGTGGAGGTCCTTGCGAGTGACGTACGGCAGACCGTAGTTCTCACGGGTGCCGCAGGCAGCGGAAAGAGTGCAGTGCTGCACCAGGCTTTCACTGCCCTGACCAAGCTGGGTACCCCCGTGCTCGGGTTTCGTCTCGACCGCCTGGCTCCCTTTACTACGACCCATGAGCTGGGCCGAGGCATCGGGCTGGTCACATCACCGGTCAAGGCGCTCGGAGCCGCGGCGAACGGGCGCCCGTGTGTGCTGATCGTGGACCAGCTCGACGCGGTCAGCCTGGCCTCGGGGCGCATTCCGGACACGTTCGACGTGGTGGCCGACCTGATCGGTGAGGCGATGGCGCACCCTGCCATGCGCGTCGTCCTCGTGTGCCGGACATTCGATGCCCACGCCGATCATAGGATCCGTCAACTCACGGCATCGGACCGTTCCACATGCATTTCAGTCGATCGGCTCTCCGATGCACAGGTCGATGCCGCGATCGCGAGCATGGGCCTCGGTGCTTCTCCTTTGACGCCTTCTCAGCGCGGCTTGCTGCGGTCTCCGCTGCATCTGGTCCTTCTGGCTCAGATCGCCGGCCAGGAGGAAGCCCTTTCCTTCCGCACTACCCGGCAGCTGTTCGACGCCTTCTGGAACAGCAAACGGAAGGAGTGCACGCGTCGTCAGCCGTCCGTGCGGTTCCACGAGGCAGTGTCGGCCGTAATGACGGCCATGAGCACGAGGCAGCGGCTCTTCGTACCGGACAGTGTGCTTGATGCGGACGACCTTGCCGTGAGCGGGGACGTGTTGGTGTCGGAGCACGTGTGTGTGCGAGACGGCAGACAACTGGCTTTCTTCCATGAGAGCTTCTTCGATTACGTCTTTGCCCGCGACTGGCTCCGGCGCGATGAGAGCCTGGTCGCATTTCTCGTCGATGGGGAGCAGGAGCTCTTCCGCCGGGGACAGGTGAGGCAGGTTCTCGACCATCTGCGGGACCTGGACCCGGAGCGGTTCGCCGAGGAGGTGGAGGCGTTGCTGACCAGTCCGGAGATCCGTTATCACCTCAAAGACCTGACTTTGGCAGTGCTTCACGGTCTGGAGGACCCCACCGCCAGTGAGTGGGGGGCTGTCTCACGTGTCCTGGACTCTCGCCCTCCTTTCCATTTGCAGCTTGTGAACGCGGTCAGCAAGGCAGCATGGTTCCGCCGCGCGGATAACGAGTCCGTGTTCGATGACTGGTTGATCAGTGCCGATGCAAGGGAGCGCGACTGGGCCGTGCGGATGATGGCCGCGGGCGCTGAGGCTTCTCCCGACCGAGTGGCCCGCCTGCTGGAACCGCACACGTCGCATCCTCAGTTCCCAGACCGGCTGGCGTGGATCGTGCGATTCGGTCGCTTCGCTGACAGCAGGAGGCTTTTCGATCTCCTCCTGGTCGGCGTACGAACCGGGCTTCTCTCCGGACATGAGCACCTCATCTGGATCTCAGCGAGTGATCTGGTCGAAGAGCAACCTGCCTGGGCAGTCGAGCTGATCGGTGCGCTGGTGTCGGATCGCCCGGACGCCCTCCAACTCGATCACGACGGCAGAGTCGCCGTCCTACGCGACCGGGACCACTCGGCGACCCGTGTGGTCAAGGCCGCCGCACTGGGGGCTCCTGAGGATTTCTGTGTCCGTTTCCTTCCGTTGCTCCTGGACGTCATGGCTGCAACGGCCCTTCCGCCGCGCGCGGGTTGTCCGGTCTATGACAAGCACTTCGGCTTCCGTAACCCGGATGGCGACCCCAGTGAGTTGGGCGAGGCCCTGTTCCAGAGCACGGAAAGGGCTCTGAGAATCCTGGGGGACCAAGACCCTGCTCGCGTTCGGGAGCTTGTAGCGGGGCTCGCGGGCCTGCCGTTCGATGCGGCACAGTGGCTCCTCTATCATGCCCTGATCGGGGCAGGCCCCGCCCTGGCTGAGTGGGCTGCGGAGATCCTGCTGCAGGGCAGACATCGATTCCTGTCCGGCCATCTGTCCAATGTTGCGTGGGGTGCCCGAGAAGTCCTGTGCGCCATTGGCGACGCCCTGTCCGACGCCACTCTCGCGCAGCTGGAGCGTGCGCTCCTCCATCTGCGTCTTCCTCCAGACGAGGAGCTCGCGCCCTGGCATGAGTTCACTCTGCTGACGGCGCTTCCCGAGGGCCGGCTTTCCGATCGGGCGGCCCGTCGGCTCGGAGAACTCCGAAGGCTCCACGATGATAAGTGGGAGCCTGATGCACCGCGTGGGGCGACGGCAGGGTTCATCGGGCCGCCGATCCCGTCGGAGGCGGCCCAGCGCATGACCGACGACCAGTGGCTGGGCGCCATGAGGAAGCACAGTCAGGACCGCACGGACTGGACGACCTTCACAGGCGGGGCCCGGGAGCTGTCACACCTGCTGCAGAGTATGACGGCGGCGGACCCCGGCCGTTTCGCGCGCCTCGCTTTGCGGATGGATGCCGGGCTGCACCCTGCGTACGGAGCCGCGTTACTGCTTGGTCTCGGTGACGCGGAGCCCCATGCCGATACGGACACCGTCTTCGCGGCGATCCGTCATCTCGCACGCCAAGGCCGGCCGGCACACGACCGTTGGCTCGGATGGGCCGTACGGCAGTACCTAGCCGGTCTGCCCCCCGATCTCTTCGAGGCACTGCTGGATCGCGCGCTCGGTTCCGTGGACGCCGGTGACACGGTCGGCGAGGACGAAGACGAGGCGGAGCGGGACCTGCTGACCGCTGGGATCAACACCGTGCGCGGCAGCGCTGCCGAAAGCCTGGGCGACCTGCTGGTCCACGATGCGGACGGCTCCCGGGCAGCCTTGGCGGTACCCCGTCTGGGCAGGCTGGCCGCAGACCCTTCGCTTGCTGTCCGAGCATGCGTGGCTCACGTGCTGCACGCGGCAATGAGGTACGACCGCACCGCGGTGGCCGAGGCCTTCACCGAGCTCATCCGAGCCCCGGATCAGATTCTGGCTTCACCACACGTGTTTCGTCTCTTCGTGGCGTTGTGCCATGGGGACCCAGCAGCGGCCAGGCCTGTGATGGAACGGATGTTGGACTCCTCGGTGGCAGCGGTGCGTCGGATCGGTGGACAGGTCGCCGCGCTGGCAGCGATGGAGTGGGAGACGCCGGATCTGCTGGCCAGGGTGCTGGCCGGAAACGACGGCGCGCAGCGACAGGGTGCCGCGGACGTGTGTGCTCAGCGCCTCGTGAACACCGGGGACGCGGCCCTGGCGCATCACGCACTCGTCCGGTTCTTCCACGATCCGGACGAGGACGTGCGGGGAGCCGCCGCGGCTGTGGCAATCGCATTGCGGGGCCGCCGCCTGGGGCCCGTCCGCCGGACGGTGACCGCGCTCATTGATTCTGGAACCTTCGAGCCGGCCCTGCCCCAGTTGCTGATCACACTTGAGCAGGCCCCTGACAGGGTCGATGAGCTGGTACTGGCATGTGTGCGGCGATTCCTCGACGTGTTCGGTGCGGCATCGGCCGACATGAGGACCGGTGCCGCGGCTGACGCCCACCACATCGGGGAGCTACTGGTGCGCGCCCACACCCAGGCGGGCTCAGCTGCGCGGCGGTCCGAGATCCTGGACCTGCTGGACCAGTTGCTGCTCCGGGGATCCTATGGCGTGGCCCAGGCGATCGGCAGCGCCGACCGGGGCTGAGCTCCTTCACGAGGAGAACGGTGCGTGCTCCGGCCGTGCGCCGCCGTGCGCCCCGGAGTGCGTTCGGTGTACCGCTGGCCCGAGCGGAAATGCGGACCGCCGCGCCGACGGCGTGCTCTGCTGTGCACATGATGCACGGCTCGAACATGTATGGTCGCGCGCCGTTTCTCGACACCCTGACGGATGGGGCGCGCACGGCCTTCGCACTGCTTGGGACCCGGAGCACCTTCGCCGTGGGGGACGTGCTGATCAGTGAGGGCGACCACGCGCAGGAGTTGATGCTGCTCCACCAGGGGGTGGTCAAGGTGACTGGCCGTCTGGACGGTGACGGGGCGGCCCTCATGGACATCAGGATCGAAGGGGAGGTGGTGGGTGAGGTAGCAGCCATGGATTTCGGGCCGAGGTCGGCGACGGTCACCGCCTGTGGCGACGTGGTCGCCACCGTGGTCCCCAGGTGCGAACTGCTGCCTTTCCTCCGGGCCAACCCCGAGGCGGAATTGGCCCTCAAGCGGGTGATCGGCAGCCGATTGCGCCGCTCCGACCGCTGGCGCCTGGATTTCGGTAGGCACCCGGTTCTGGTCCGGCTGGCCCGGGTACTGGTCGAACTGGCCTTCATACAGGGGAAGCCGGGCCGAAATTCGGTGCGGATCGAGGTGAATTTGTCCCAGTCCGAATTCGCCGCGCTCGCCGGCGCCAAAACGAATACCGTGCAGAAGACGCTTCGCCAGCTTCGTGAGGACGGGCTCATCACCACCGGCGAGCGGCGGACTCAGGTGCGGGACCTGGCCCGACTGCAGGAAGTAGCGCTGCTCAGCATGCCAGTCACGTAGCGCCACAGCCACAAACCCGTATTAATGCGGGTTTGTGGACTGCTCCGCCTCCTTCCTCGCACAGTTGGCTGCACCGCACCCAACAAGCATTGGAAGGTGGCGAGTTGTCATGAACGAACCCTCCTCCCCTCCGCTCCCGGACGTCATCCCGCACCGTCGGCTGTGCCTGGCGGCGGACGTGGAGAAGTACAGCCGTCTCGACACCCGGACCCAGTCGGCCACTCAGGCCGACCTGGTCCGGTTGCTGGACGAGGCGGCGACGTTGACCGGACTGGACCGCGCGGCTTGGGCTCGCCAACCGCAAGGCGACATGGAGTTCGCCGTACTCCCCGCGGACACCCGGAAGCCACCGCGCTGGGGCCCTTCGTGCACCACCTGTCGGCCTGCCTGAGCACGCTCAACGCCCGTCCGGAGACCCCGCGGATCAGGCTGCGGCTGGCCATCGACGCTGGTGTCGCCACGGACGCCACTCTCGGTCACGCCGGACCTGCGCCGGTCGCCGTGGCACGCTACGTGAACGCCCCCCAGTTGAAGGCCGTGCTGGCCGCCCTCACCTCGGCCGATCTCGCCGTCATTGTGTCGGATCGGCTGTACCAGGACGTTGTACGGTTCGGGCACCCCGGCCTCGACCCGGCGCAGTACGTCCGTGCCCACGTGCAGGTCAAGGAGTTCGGAGGCTACGGCTGGATCCGTGTGCCGGGGCACGGGCCCGACGGCATCAGGCCGGTCGTGGAAGAAGTGATCGAGCCGCTGCCGTTCCCGCAAGCCACCGTCCAGAGTCGGCCGAACCTCTCCCAGCACGTTCACCAAGGTGTTGCCGTCGGCGGGGACGTGAGCGGCGGTGTGAACGTCGGCGTGCCCATGATGCCCCCGTCGGCCGGCCCCTGGCGCGTGTGGTGACCGATTCGGGCAAGGCCGCGCTCCACCTTGCTGGGGACAGCACCCAGTGGGCGGACTACGGGGTGAACGTCGGCCACGACGTGCATGGCGTCATCAATGTCTACCTGCCGTCCACCGCCGTGCGAACGCCCTGGTGCCGGACCCAAGGAGCGAGCCCGATCTCGGAGAAGCGCCATGCCGCTGCGCGGTCGGCGCTGACTGCCCTGGGGAGTGCCTGCGAGCTGGCTGCCGCGGCGCTGTCGTATGCCGGCCTGATGGGGTCGGAGAAGGAGAAGCCATGATCAGGACTGACCCGGCCGGAGCGTTCTCCCTGATCGAGGTAGCCCTCCGAAAGGAACCCGCAGGTGCACCGTGGCTCCTGGTGAGTGTCGGCCACCGCTCGGTACGGCTGTCCCCGGAGGAATGCAGGAATGCTCTGTACGGACCGCGACGCGACGAGGGACTGCGGGCGACGATTTGGCGACAGGCGGTCGCGGAGGCCAGGCAAGAACCAGCGGGTGGGGCCGGCACGGGGCGCTTACTTGTCGTCTGGCTGGCGATTCCCGGCCTGTACCGCAACCTGCGTCGGATCCTGCGCCAGTTGCGGGTCGAGCGCGCCGATCTCGAGGCGGAGGCCGTGCTGGCCGTACTCGGCGCCCTCGACACCGCGCATCCAGACAGCCCGGACCTGGGCGGTCACATGATCAAGGAGGCGGTGAACCGGATGTGGTCCTATGCCGACCGCGTCAGGAGGGAGGTTCCCGTTGTCGACGTAGCCCGCTTCGCCGAGGCCCGCTGCGCCACGACACTGCGAGGGGAGCCAAAGCAGCTGACCGATGAGTGGGAACTGCACCTCACGCCCCCGCCACGCCCTGACGGGCTGGCCGCGACACTCCGTTTCACGGATTCGCGCACCCGACGAGAAGGGGAGCGGATCGGGGCACTGGCACACTGTGCAGGCTTGCCCGACCTGGTATTCCGGGCCCGTCGCCACGAGGACTCGGAACTCATCGGCACCTTGGCGCTGAGCCCTCTGGGGGCTCGGCGGTGAGCGCCCGGTCCGGCCCGCCCCTGGGCTTCGCGGAGGCCTTCGACCTCCCCCTGAGCGTCGACCTCCGGACCGCTGCCCGAGCCTTCGGAGTCTGTCCCGGCACGGCGTACAAACTGATCCGCCGCGGGACGTTCCCTTGCCCGGTTCTGCGCGTCGGCGGGCAGTACCGCATCCCGACCGCGTACCTGTTGCGCGCCCTCGGTATCGAGGAACGGCCGGTGTATGCCGTCGACCTGGAAGCCGGCGCCGCGCACGCGGCCCGGCTCGACGAAACCCACCCTCGCGAGAAGGAGGACCTCGTATGAATGCGTTGCAGGCACTTCGGTCGGAACCTGACCAGCCTCGGATGTGTTTCGTCGTCGGCCCCATCGGCGACCAATACGCCGCGCACGGCAGCCCCGAGCGGGAGGCCTACGAGTACCACCTGGGGATCTTCGAACAGGTGATTGCGCCTGCCTGCGAGAAGTACGAGATCGCCGCTGTGCGCGCGGACGGCATCGCGCACGCCGGTGACATCAACGAGCAGATCTGCCGGCATGTCATCGAGTCCGACCTCGTCATCGCGGACGTCAGCGGTGGCAACCCCAACGTGATGTACGAGCTGGGGCTGCGCCACATCACCGGCAAACCGACGATTCACATCGGGGAGGCTGGGCAGTTGCCCTTCGACATCGCCTCGATCAGGACGATCCGGTACCAACGGGCGCGCAGTCATCTGGCCGGTGCGCGGCGCGAGATCGAGAGCGCACTGGAGGTCGGGATCAGGGACGGCTTCGAGCTCCTCACTCCTGCACGGGTGGTGCGGGCGCTCCAGACCGTCGACGGGCAGTCGCCCCCTGAACCGAGCGGAAACGCGGGGGACACGACCGAAGAGGACCCGCCCGGCCTGCTCGACGACTTCGCCGCGATCGAAGACGGGCTGGACGAGATGACCGCTCACTTGGAGGCGATCACAAAGGCGATCGAGACGATTGGAACTCTGACCGAACAGGGCAACATCGAGATCCTCGACCTCACCCAGGCCAACGCCCCGGCGAGCGCACGGCTCGCGGCTGTGGCCCGGTATGCGGGGTCGCTCAGTGCGCCGGCCGGGGAAATGAACGCCGCCTCTGCGGCCTTCGCGGAGCAGATGACAACTCTGGACAGCGGTGTCAGGGCCGCGTTGAGCCTCATCGAGACGACGCCGCTCGACGAGCGTGGCGAGGGAACGGACGAGTTCCTGGAACAGCTCATTGCGTTGGACGAGTCGGCTCAGGAGGGACTGGCGCAGATCGGCTTCCTGGGCACCTCTGCTGGCGGCCTGATCCGTGTGAGCCGACACCTCCGCAAGCCGGTGAAGGACATCTCCACCGCGGTGAAGCAGATGACGTCTGCCATCACGTGCATGGGAGAGTGGGCGGGCAAGGCCCGAGATCTGTTGCAGGGCACCCCCGAATAAACCTGCCTCGCAGGGACCCGGGCCTCTTGGGCCCGGGTCTCGTTGCGCTCTGGCTTCCAGAGCAGTGGTCGACGATGTGGCGCTGCCGAGACGGCTTGCCGCCTCGCATTCTCTCTACAACCATTCGCGTTTCTTGAAGATGACGTACAGGCTGACGCAGACGACTGCCATCAGCAGGATCGCGAGGGGCGCGCGGCACTCGACGCGTTGCTCGGCGTGGTCCCCGAGTGCTTCCCGGAGAGCCTTCACCTTGGCGTGAGTGAACGGGGGGCTTAGCACGTGCTGGGCCCCCGACCTAGATGCCGTATTGATCCTGGTATTTGGCAAGGATCGCGTGCGCTTGTCCGTTCATTCGATCTCCGGCGCGGGATCGGGCGATTTCGCTGATCTCGGCGGGTGTGCGCCCAAGCCAACGCATTGTGTTGAGGGCGATACTGATGATGTCGGCGACCTCACGTGCGGCGGCTTCCCGATCGCCGCGCGCGAGGTGACCTTCAAGCTCGTCGAACTGGATATCCGTGGCACGGCGGAAGTGTGACAGCGGCTTGCGTGCGAGCTCGTCACCCGCTTCCTCCCAGGCGTCCCACATTTTTTGGAACGGGCCGAGTTCGTTCTCCACCGGCGCACTCTCCTAGTTGCCGTTACGGGTTGGGTCCTTTACGGGGTGTGGGTGGGAGATCCGGGCGCCGCCGTCGCTGCGGTCGGGGAGGTTGTCTGGTCGACCATGACTCCCACTCCGATGAAGAACAGTCCGGCGAAGACGAGCGCGATCATCCGGCGGCGCGACAGGCGTGGGACCTCCACTTCGTTGATCTTTAGGCCACCACCCACGATCGCGATGGCGACACAGAGCGCACCCACGATGTGCAGAGTCACAGAGTCCTCCCCCTCAAGCACCGATGCTTCTCTGTGTAATTTTGCATGTTCCTGGATGGATGTCTACGTGGTTCACAGTGTCAATCTCCGTAGACCGTCCAGGCTGTGGAGCGTGAGCCGGCGCCGCCCCGTGCTGACTAGGCCTTCTTCGCGCAGCTGTCGCAGAGCGATTGCCACGGCATCGCGCGATGCTCCGATCCGGTTGGCTAGGTCGTGCTGGCTGATCGGCACCGACAGGATGCAGTCGTTGCCCTCCGGCTCACCGAACTCGGCGGCAAGTTCGAGCAGCCATCGCGCGAGGCGGCTTTTGACGCCCAGTCGGGCCAGAATGGCCTGCTGGTCTGACTGGCGCCGCCGCCAGACAGCCGCCTTGTACATCACTGGCCAGAGGTGTTCTTCCTCGATGAAGGACAGCAGTGTGTTGGCGGCGATATCTATTCCGGTCACATCGGTGATGGTGGTGACTGTGGCGGATCGATCTTCCCCCATGAGGACACCTTCGTCGCCCATGACTTCACCCGGCCCGCGGATGGCGAGGATCACCTCCGTGCCGTCGGTCGCGCGCTGGGTCACCTTGACGTGCCCCTGCTCGATGACAAGGACGGAGCGGGAGGGCTGCCCCTCCCTGAAGATGGTCTGCTCCGCGGGGAACTGCACCTTACTGCCATGAGCCCGCAAGGCGTTGCGCTGCTCTTCCTGTAGCGCCTCAATGATGGAATGTGCTTCGTTCGCCATGACGGTAACCGTACTATTCGGCAGTCCTAAGTGAAATCCTCCATGGAGACGCCATCGTGTTCGTGCGCTCTCTCAGGCGAGGAAGGCCTCTCTTCGGCTCGTGTTGGGCGCCGAGGAAGGGCCAGGCGTTGGTAGCTGGCCAAGCGCTGTCTGTGTCCTAATCGTTGGCTGTGTTGGGCTGATCTGACGCGAAGGCGCATGCCCGGAAGGCGTTGCGGACGCTTGTGAGTGGCTCGCGGTCGCGGTTGAAACGGAGCTTGTTGGTGAGGAGGACGGCCCATCTGCCCTGCTGCGGGCTGATCCACATGCCAGTGCCCGTGAAGCCGTAGTGGACCCAGATGTCCTGGTTGGGTTCGGTGCCGGGGGCGGGGTGCCAGAAGAGGCCGCGGGCGGGGGTGAGGGCGCCTGTTTGGATGCGGAGGGACTCCTTGATCCAGCTGGGGCTGAAGGTGGCCGGGGTGGGCTTGAGCATGTGGCGGAGGAAGAGGGCGAGGTCGTCGAGGACGGAGAAGGTGCCGGCGATGCCGCAGACGCCGTCGAGGAGGCGGGCGGAGAAGTCGTGGGTGGTGCCCTTGAGGTGGGTTCCGGTGATCTCGTCGTACTCGGTGGGGGCGCAGCGCGCTGCCTCGGCGTCGAGGAGGGGGCCGAAGCGGGTCTGCGTCATGCCCAGGGGGTGCCAGATGCGGTCGGTGGCGAGTTGGTCCAGGGGCTGGCCCGAGAGGTGTTCGGCGAGGTAGCCGAGAACGAGGGCGGCTCGGTCGGTGTATTCGACGGCTTCGCCGGGCGGGCGGTGGAGGGCCTCGTGGAGGACGCCGTCGCGGATGTCCTGGGGGTCGGTGCCGTAGAGGTTCTTCAGGTTGGCGCGCAGGGGCAGGCCGGCGGTGTGGGTGAGGAGGTGGTGGGCCGTGGCCCGGGCGAGGGGGTGGCCTGCGACCTCGTCCCAGAAGGTGCCCAGCGGGGTGTAGAGCTGGAGTTTTCCCTCTTCGACGAGGGTGCCGATCGTGGACCAGACGGCGAGGATCTTGGTGAGGCTGGCCACGTCGAAGACGGTGTCCAGCCGCATCGGCTCGTCCGGGTGGTCGGGGTCGAGGAGGCCGACGGCTCCGCTGGCCTGGATGCCGTCGGCGTTCCCGACGGCCCACACCGCGCCGGGGTAGACCTCGTCGCGTACGCCGGTCTGGAGGAGGTCTTCGATCCGGTCGGTGGTGTGGGTCATGGTCTCCCGATCGTCGTGGGCCGCGGGTGGTCCGCTGGCCAGGTTAGTGACGCGGCCGGGGCGGTGCCGGCTGCGCCACGGGTGGTGTCAGGCGAGTCGCCGGCCGAGGTCGGCGATGGCCGTGGCGGTGGTGCTGAGGGGGAAACGGGCGGCATTGGTGCGGCCGGATGCCCGGAGCATCTCCAGGAGGCCGGGGGTGGTGCGCAGACGGTGGAGGTCGTGGGCTGCGGTGGTGGGGTTGGTGAAGTCGGTGGCCAGGCCGGTGCCGGAGAGGGCTTCGCTGAGGCCGGGGACGGGTTGGTAAAGGACGGGGAGTCCGCAGGCCTGGGCTTCGAGGGCGACGAGGCCCATGGCCTCCAAGGTGGTGGAGGGCACGGCGAGTACGTCGTGGTCGGCGAAGGCCTTCCACAGTTGGGCGCGGCGGAACCAGCCGAGGTAGCGGACGTGGACGCCGAGCTGGCGGACGATCGGGGCGAGGTCGAGAAACTGGGTGCGCGGGGCGGCGATGCTCAGCTCGACCGAGCGGGTGGCCGCGACGGCTTGGAGGAGGGGTTCGAGGCCCTTCTCGGAGCTGAGGCGGCCTGCGAAGAGGATCCGCAGGTGGCTGGCGGGACGTCGGGCGGGCCGGGGCGGTGGGTCCGTGAGGAGGCGGTCGGGGATGCCCCAGGGGATCTTCTCGATCTTGCGCCTGTCCGTCTTGGGGGCGAGCTTGAGCAGGCGGTCGGCCATGGCGCCGGTGGGGACGACGATCGCGTCGGCAGCGGAGGCGGTCTCGCGGAGAACTCGTAGCTGCGTGCTGTGGTTCTCGGCGTGCAGGAGGTCGGTGCCGTGGACGAAGGCGATCCGGGGGTGGGTGGGTAGGGCCCGCAGGAGGGCGGGGGTGGCGCCGAAGGCCATGTGGTGCAGGTGCAGCACGCTGATCTGGCGCGGGTCGATGGCGGCCGTCATGGCGAGGCGCAGGTTCGTGACGTACCGGCTGAAGGCGTGGCCGTCGAGGCATTTGCCGGACGCGTGCAGTAGGTCGATGCCAGCCGGGGTGCGGGGCCGGGCGCCGTCGGGGGCGAGCATGAAGGCGCGGGCGGGGATCGCGGGCTGGGTGCCGGCGTAGAGGTCGAGGAAGAGTTCGACGCTGCCGCCGGGGCTGGGGAACGGCAGGTCGAGAGCGGTGGCGACGACACGGTTCACCGGCGGCCTCCGGGGTTCTCCTCGTAGAGGCGGGACGTCTCGATGCCCTCGCTGGTGCGGTACTTGAGGCCGTGCTGTTGGTAGCTGGCCGGGGAGCCGTGCGTGCGGAGGAAGACGAGCTTGCCGAAGGTCATGCCGGGCCGGACGCGTACGGGCCGGGTGGCGCGGATCTCCAGGGTCCAGCGGATCGCGTGGCCCTGGTGTCCGAGCGGGGCGGAGACGTGGACCCAGATGCCGAGCGAGCCGGTGGTGCGGTCTCCGTTGAGGAGCTGGGCGTACGTCTCGGAGCCGGTCCGCTCCAGGGTGTGTCCGAGGTAGAGGTGGCCCGGCTCCAGGACGTAGCCATCGTCGGGGAGGGTGAGTTCGGAGAAGGCGGTGGGACTGGCGGCGTCGAGGTCGCCCTCGCAGACGCGGAGCGTGCTGCCCAGGTGCCAGTCGTACGCGTTGGGGGACAGGCGGTCCGGGTCGTACGGGTCGATGGTGATGCGGCCCGCCTCGCGGGCGGCGGCGATGGCCGGTCTGGTGAGGATCACGAGGTCACCGCCGTGGCGTCGAGGTCGCGCCAGTACGAGGAGGGCTGGGGCCCGGAGGCCGCCTGGTACTTGCCCTCGTACAGGTCGATGGCGCCCTCGGAGACGAAGAACATGATCTGCCCGATCTTCATCCCTGCGTAGACGCGCACAGGGCGGGTCGGGGTGAGCATCAGCGTCCACTGGCCGTGGAAGCCGATGTCACCGATCGGTGCGGTGATCTCGACGAAGAGCCCCAGTCGGCCGACGGAGGACCGGCCGAAGAGCAGGGGGACGAAGAGGTCGGATCCCACCTCCTCCAGGGTGTGGCCGAGGTACAGCTCGCCGGGCTGCAGGACGTGGCCGTCGTCGCCGATCTCTGTGCGGCGGGTGGGGTTCGGGCGGTGGGTGTCGAGTACCTGGTCGGTGTAGGTGAGCAGGGTCCCGCCCAGGCGGACGTTGTAGCTGTTCGGGTTGACCTGGGTCGGAATGAAGGGGGAGATGCGCAGCCGTCCGTCCAGCGCGGCGGAGGTGATCTCGGGTCCGGTGAGGATCACTGGTCGTCTCCGTTGGTCAGGATGCTCCTGATCGCCGAGCCGAGGCTGAGGCCGACGGGGTGGGCTCGGCTGCCGAGACAGGTGTCGGCGAGGTAGTCGGTGGTCAGCACGCTCGTCAGCCCGGCAGGGAGCGGATTGGGGGAGGTGATCAGGGGTCCTGCCCGCTCGGTGAGGTGAGTGAGCAGGACAGTGGGGTCGTGACGGAAGGTCGGCGCGACCTGAGCCTCAACCAGGCTGTTGTCGAACGGCTCGATGGCCAGCAGATCTCCGGTGGTGAGGATTTCGCCCAGCAGCGTCGTGCGTACGGCGGTTTCGTTGAGTACGACCGCCTCTCTGCCCAGTCCGCTGCGCAGCCGGTCAGCCAGTTCGCGGAGCAGAGCGTGGCGGTCGAGCGGCCTGTTCCGATAGGGCGCGACGAGACCTCCCAGCGGCTCGGCCAGCTGTGCGTCGATGGAGGCGATCTGTTCACGGACGGAGTCGAGCTCGGCCGGCAGGACGGACTCCAAGGTGTCGGGGAATCGGGCGGTCCGTCCGACCCAGCCTTCGGAGGAGCGCTCGGCGACTGCGTAGCCGACGGCGAGTTCCTGGCCCTTGAGCACGATGGTGCTGCCAACCCGTTCGGGTCCGGTGTGTTCGCTGTGGCAGTGGTCGGCGAAGACCATGTCGAGGAAGGGGCACGCCTCGGCGAGCTGGAGGTCCTGCTCGAAGCCGGAGTGGCTGAGGAGGACCCAGGAGTCGACCTCGTGGTGGTGCGCGAGCATCAGCTCGCGCAGAGCGTGGACGGGATCGGTGACGCGGTGGCCGGACCGCTGCCCGACCGGGATCGACTTGAATGCCTGCTGGCCGATCACGGCCGTGACGGCCGTCCGTCGGCCTGCGATGTCCACGATGCGCAGACGGCGGAAGAGCGCGTTTCCGCTGGAGTCCTCGATGACGTTGGCGCATACGGTCCGCTGGTGGAGGCCCGGCTCGAAGTAGTGCAGCCAGCCGTGGTTCCCGGGAGCGACGACGTCGTACAGGGCGAGCAGGATGTCCCGTTCGAGTGCGCCCCGGCCGAGGCGGTAGTACCCGGTGCCCTCGAAGAAGTCGCCGCAGTCCACCAGCAAGCTGTGCGTGCGCGCCTGGTGGAGGTGCCCGAGCAGCGGGCCGCCGGTAGCGAGGGCGGAGTGGACGTCGGTGGTGGCCATGATCTGCCGTAGGGAACGGGCCGCGGTCATGGCGCGACCTCGCAGATGTCGGCGCCGAGGTGGAGGAGCTTGCCGGGCAGGTCGGCGTGGCCGCGGCGGAGCTGGTCGACTCCGCCGAGGGTGGTGATGCCGCGGGCGGTCAGGGCGGCGACCATGAGCGCGGAGCCGGTGCGGATGTCGGTGGCCTCTACCCCGGCTCCGGTGAGGCGTTGCGGCCCGGTCAGCCGGCATTCGGTGGGGGAGATCTCCTCGATCTCCGCGCCGAGCCGGGCCAGCTGGGGCAGCAGGTTCCCGTGGCGGCCGGGGTTGATTGAGTCGGCGAACAGGTGTGTGCCGGGCTGGCCGAGAGCCAGTGCCAGCAGGGGAGGTTCGAAGTCGGCGTCCAGGCCGCCGGTGGCGAGTGTGGCGATGGCGCGAAGGGGACGGCCCGTCGGCCGGGCGGCGCTCCCGTCGACCAGGAGGGCGTCCTCCCGTACCGCGGTGGGGATGCCCAGCCGCTGTAGGGCTGCCTGCAACGGCACGACATCCCGACCTTGGACGCCCTCGATGCGCGCGGTCCCACCGCTGGCGGCGACGGCGCAGGCCAGGGTGCCTGCCTCGATCTTGTCGCCCGGAAGCGCCAGGCCGGCATCTGGGCCGGTGAAGCCGCTGCCGGGCTCAGGTCCAGGACCTGTTCACCGGCTCGGGCCTCCCATCCCGCCGAGCGCAGGGCGTCCAGCACGGTGAGGACTTCCGGCGACAGGTTCGGCCGACCGAGGCGCAGCGCATGGCCCGCGACGACCGTACGCAGGACGGCGACGACCGTCACACCGCGCGACCGGAACGGCAACGTGTGGGAGACCGTTCCGGTGGCGGGTCGATCGGCCTCGACGGCATAGCCCTCGTCATGGACGGCGACACAGTCGCCGAACGCCTCGTACACCTTGAAGTGCAGGTCCATGCCGCGCTCCCCGATCCGGCATCCCCCGGGCCAGGGCAGCCGGGCGTTCCCCTGGAGGGCAAGGAGTGCGGGCACCAGGTAGTACGACGCGCGGATCCGGGCGGCCGGGGCCAGGCCGAGTTCCGCGGGTACGACGTCAGGGGGCATGATCACCACGCTGTCCGGCCGTCCCACGGCCCGGGCGACGTGCCAGCCCGCCCGTTGGATCAAGGTGAGCATCCAGTGGACGTCGGCGCTGGCGGGGACGTTCTCCAGCTGGACGGTCCGGCGCACGGCTGCTGCGGCGGCCAGCAGAGGCAGGGCGGCGTTCTTGGAGCCGTCGACGGTGACCGAACCGGAGAGGGGGCTCCCCGGACGTACGGCGATGACCTCCGCGCTCGTCGCAAGAGCTCGATGGGGTGCCATGCGTTCAACTCCTTTGCAGGGGAGGTTGCGTGATGGACGGCGTGACCGAGGTGGGTACGGACAGATCGAGCTCGGCCCAGCAGGACTTGCCGCCGGCGCTGTGGTCGACGCCGTGCCGGTCGGCGAGGGTGTCGATGATCAGCAGCCCGCGGCCGTCCTCGGCGTCCGTACGGTGTGGGCGTGCGTGGGGGAGGACGGAACTCCGGTCGCGGACCTCGAAGCCCAGGCGGCTCTCGCGCAGGCGAGCGGTTACGGAAGCAGCTTCGTTTCCCGTGTGCTGAACGGCGTTCGCCAGCAGTTCGCCGGCCACGACCTCTGCCACGCACATGCCGTCGGTGCCGATGGCCGAGCGCCAGCCTCTGATCTCGTTCATCACCTGGTGCCGGGCACGAGCGGCGCCCTCGGGCGTACTCGTGACGGTCAGCGTGACCTCGTGCACTTCCATGAGCAGCCTCCTGGAGGGGTGCGGTTCCACCAGACAAGCGGGTCAGGAGGCGGTTGCGCGATGTGCCACGCAGCCCCTGCATCGTTCATGCACGTTGTGCATGGCGGGCAAGTTCCTTGCAGTTAGGCTCGGTTGAGCAGGCAGGATCGGTCTCGGCAGAAGGGGCCGTGGCGGAGATGGTCGACACGCAGGGCGAGGTGCACCGGATCGGTGAAGTGATCCGCCGGGCTCGGGTCTTACAGGGCCGCTCACAAGCCGACGTGGCCGGCGAGCTGGGATACCACCAGTCGAAGATCAGCCGACTGGAGGGCGGACGCGGAACGGACGACATCCGGGTTCTGCGCGACGTCGCCCGCATCCTGCGCATTCCCCCGGCCCGACTCGGTCTGGCGGAGGCCGCCCCGGAAGCCGATCCCCACGATCCGGAGACAGAGGAAATGCTGCGCCGCCGTACCTTCCTTGCCGCCAGCGTCACCGCACTCACAGCCTCGGTCGCGCCGACGGTTGCGCACCCCGCGCTCGTCCAGGCGCTCCTGCCCGGGATGCCGACGACTCCGACGACGGAAGCGCCGGAGTCCGGGGAACTACGAAACCGGGCAACGGCCATCCGGCGCCTTTGGAGCACGTGCGACTACGCGGAGCTGGAGCGGACCCTTCCCGGCCTGATCACCGATCTCCGCCACTGCATCGCCGACTCCCCGCAGGCCAAGGAGCTTCCCCGCTTCCTGGCCACGGCCTACCAGACCTCGGCCAGCCTCCTGCTGAAGCAGGGAGACCCCGGCACGGCGTGGCTCGCCGTCGGGCGCGCGATGGCCGAGGCCGAACGCTCGGGTGATCCACTCGTCCTCGCCGCCAGCGTCCGCCTCCACGCGCACGTCCTGGTCCGCGAACAGCACGCCGGCCAGGCCGTCACACTGATCAAGCACACGGCCTCACAACTCACGGGTGCGTACGACCGGCAGCCCCGGCACCACCTCTCCGTGCTCGGGTTGCTGCTACTGCGGGGAGTCACGGCTGCCAGCAGGGCCGGGGACCGTGCTGCCACCGCAGAGTTCCTGGCCGCGGCCAAGGAGGTGGCGAAGTACGTCGCCCTGGACCACCCCGACGCCTGGGCCAACTTCAGCCCCACCAACGTGGCCCTCCACGAGGTCAGCGCGGCCGTGTCCTTCGGCGACGCGGGCGTCGCCATCGACATCGCCCGTCCGCTCATGCGCCGCCACATCCCGGTTCCCGAGCGCCGGGCCGCCCTATGGGTGGAAGCCGCCCAGGCCTACGCGCAGCAGGGCCGCCTCGCCGACGGCTACCAGGCCCTGCGGATCGCGGAGACCTGCGCAGCCCAGGACGTACGGCGACCAGCCGTCCGGGACCTGGTCGCCGACATGGCAGCGCGCGACCGTCGGCGTACGCTGCCACAGCTCCACCACTTCAGCCGCCGACTGGGAGTACCCGCGTGACCGAGCCGCAGCGCAAGCCCTTCCTGTACGTCGTCGTCTGCGCGGCCGGGATCGCGGGCGACGTCGGCAAGCTGATCGACGCCGCGCACGAGCGGAGCTGGGACGTCGGCGTCGTCGCCACCCCGCAGGGGCTTCCCTTCCTCGATGTCGCCGCGATCGAGGAGCGGACCGGTTACCCCGTCCGCTCCGCCTGGCGCGCGCCCGGGGACGCACGGTCCTTCCCGCCCGCCGATGCGATCGCCGTGGCCCCGGCCACCTTCAACACGGTCAACAAGTGGGCGGCCGGCTTCGCGGACAACCTCGCCCTCGGCATCCTCTGCGAGGCGCCGGGCATGGGCATCCCCACCGCTGTCCTGCCCTACGTGAACACCGCCCTCGCAGCCCACCGCGCGTACCAACGCAGCCTCGCCGAGCTGCGTGAGATGGGCGTCCTGGTCGGGAGCTACGAGCCACACCGTCCGAAGTCCGGCGGTGGCGCCGATCGCTTCCGCTGGGAGGAAGCCGTTGGCCTCCTGGCTCCGTTGCTGGCGGCAGGTGACGCACGCCACTGATCTGCGACTGCCAGTGGGTAGGGCCTGGCGGATTTCCACATGAGGAATGCCGCTGCTCGGTGGCCGGAAGGTACCCGCCACCGGGCGCAGGGTGCTGAGCTGGGGCCTGTCAGTCCTCGTAGGGGAGGTGTATGCCGCCGTCCGGAGCGGCTATGGCGCACAGGCGTTCGTACTCGGCGCGGTCTTCCTCGGTCATGTGCGGGAGTACGTCCATGACCATGAGGGCTTCGGGGTGCCGGGCGAAGTAAGAGAGCACGAGCTTGGTGAGGGCCTGCACGGCCTTGTCCTGTTCGAGGGCGGCCGCGGCGTTGCGCGCGCTCAGTGCTGCCACGGCTTCGAGCTCGGCGTGCGTGGCCTGGAAGGCGGTGGCCTGTTCGGCCTGGGTGAAGGGGCGCCCGTCACTGTGGGACTAGGTGTTGGTGTCGGGTCGGAGCTTGAAGTCCGCGTCCAACAGCAGGGCAATGACTTCGATGCGCAGTTCGGTTTCGGGCATGCGGGTGTTCCTTACGTGGGTGGGGTCGGTGGTGATGTTTCAATGCTCCGGAAAATCCCCGGTTTGGCTGACCGGGGATCGTCGGCTATGTAGGGACGGACATGTCCTGGCGTCAGCGCCGGCGGGAGGCGTTGTTCGCGGGCTTCGGAGCCGGTTGTCTGGTCGCCGCGTGCCGGGGGAGTGATGCTGTGGGATCGGCAGGCAGGTGCGCGAGACGGCGGAGACGCCAGACGAGGACGTCGCTGACGGAGGTGGCGCTGTCCAGCTCCCGGTGCTGCGTGGCTTCTGCGAGGAGGTGGGCCGGGTTGTGGCCTGCGGCCTGGGTATCGGCGAGTGTGGCCGCCAGGGCGGGCCAGCCCGGCTCGGCAGAACTTGTTCGGCAATCTCGGGCAGCGCCTGGCGTAGGACGGCTGCCTGTCGTCGCTGCAGTGGCAGGGAGCGGCCTCGCTGGTGGAGCACGGCCATCGGCTGGGCGGCCGCGATCTCGTAGGCGGCACGGAGGTGTTCGGCGGCCTGGCGGGCGGTTTCGGCTTGCTGGGCGTGGTGCTTCTTGGCGTGCCAGTTCGCCGCCGCGGTGACGAGGAAGAACGCGGTGTCGATGAGCATGGCGGTGGTGGCGCCGTCTTCCCCGCGGCCGAGGGCGGGCCCGCTGTGGACGAGGTCGTGCGCGGCCTGGCGCAGGGTGTGGTCGTGCCCGCGTACGGCGCGGACGTGGGAGCGCGAGGCCCGCTCGAACGCGAAGGCCGCATCCCGCAGTTCTCGTTGGGTGTGGGCGGCGGAGGTCTCGGCGAGCGCGTCTAGGACCTCGCCGGCAGCGGCGATCTGGGCTGCTGCCGTGCCGTCGTCGCCGTGATCGATGAGCAGCAGTGCCTGCCAGGTCGCCGTGGTGGCGCGGCGGCGGGCGTACGCCGGGCCGGTGACCGGCGGGAGAACGGGCTGCTCCGGTGAGACGCCCTCGTCCGAGGAGAGCTCTGCCGGTTGGGTCCAGCGTTCGCGGATGCGGGGCAGGGAGAGGTCGGGGGCGAGCTTGGATCCCGAGTAGAAGACGGGTTCGCCGTGCTTGTTGCGGTCGTCGGGAAGGGCCACGGTGTAGCCGAGGAGGTCCCCGGACGGTGCCACGCGCTGCTTTACGAGGAGACCGGCATGGGTGAGACGGTCGAAGAGCTCCTCCTCGCTCCGGACACCGGCCGCCGCGCGTCGGACGCTCTCGCGCAGTTCCTCCCTCGGGGTGCGTTCCCGCTGGTGGCGGTCGGCTTTGTGGCGCTCGGCGCTGGTGGGGCGCTGGGCTGCGGTTCCGTCACCGGTGTTGAGGCGACGCAGGCCGTAGTCGGCCTCGATGAGACGGGCTTCGGCCTGGGAGCGTTTGGCTTCGTTGTGGCGGCGGGGCCGGCGGCCGTCCTCGCGGACGGTGGTGGCGATGATGTGGATGTGGTCGTCGGCGTGGCGGACGGCTGCCCAGCGGCAGGCGGCGGTGTCGCCGTCGGGGGCTATGCCGGTGGCGGCGACCATGCGGCGGGCGATGTCGCCCCACTGCTCGTCGCTGAGGATCGGGTCCTTGGGTGCGGCACGTACGGACAGGTGCCACACGTGCTCGGTGGGGCGCCGCGACTTGGGCAGGGCTTCGACGGGCTGGTCGAGGAGCCTTTGCAGGTCTGCGTAAGTGGCTTTCGGGTTGCGTCCGGGGTCGGGGACGAGGCTGTCCCAGGCCGCCACGAGGTGCGGGTCGGTGTGTTCCTCGTGGGTGCCGGGGCCGTAGAGGTAGCGGATCAGGCCGATGGTGCGGGTGCCCATCTTGTGGACGCGGGGGATCATCCGGCGGGAGTCTCCGTCTCCAAGTAGCGCTGAGTGAAGTCCTCCACGCGCTCGGCGGTCCGCTGGACGGCGTCGAGGACCGCCTTGGCGTGCGGAGCGTCGGCGCCGGAGTTCAGGATGGTGGCGACCTGGTTGAGGTTGTTGCCGATCTGGCCGAGGGCCCTGCGCAGCGCGAACAGCTCTCTGGCCATCTCCCGATGGGTGGCGATCTCGGCTTCGGTGTGTTCGAGGTCGCGTGCGGCCTTCAGAGCAGAGTGGGCGAGGAAGCCGGCGGTGCTCATGCGGCAGGCAGCCGCAGCGTGGGTGAGGAGCTGGAATTCGTCGTCGTTCATGCGGCAGCTGGGCTGGTGCATGCGCTTCTTCTCGGCGAGCAGGCGTTCACGCTGGCGCACGTGCGATGTCGTCGGGGCGGTGTGCGTGCAGCGAGGGGTGTGGCAGGTGTGCTGTCCCTCCGTCTCGTGGTGCTGTCCGGCCTCGGCAGCATCCCGAAGGACCGGCGCCCCCTGGTGCCGGTCCGCTCCCGCCACCCCTGGGGCGGGGGAGCCCAGAGCATTGCTCCCGACGGGAGCAATGCTCTGGGTACAACTTGCTCCTTCTGAGGCTGGAAGCGAGGGCATGTGCTCGTCATGGCTGGGACGGTCGTGCGGTGGGTTGTGCATGCGTGTCCTTGAAGCGGTAGAGGCTGGTCGTGTGAAGGGGCTGTTGGGCGGGGTCGACCGGTTGGGGACCGCTCGCTCGTAACGCGAGACGCTGCCGGTGCTGTCCGGGGACCGGGCGGGGGCGGTCCCCGTATCGGGGAGGCGCTCGGTCCCGAGCGGCAGGGGTGTGGGGGACCGGTCCCGCCTCGGTCCCCGTAGTGGTGGGTGGGGACGGTCCCCGATGTGGTGACCTGGCGGTCCCCGAACCGCCGCAGGGCGGTCCCGGATGGTGGGGACCGTAGGGACGGTCCCACCTGAGCCGGGGGCCGTCAGGCCGGGGTGACCTGCGGAAATAGAGTCGGGGACCGGTCCCCGTGGCGCCCGGCGCGCGCAGCGCAATCAGGGGACGGTCCCCGATCGACTGCTGTCGGTCCCCTCCTGGGGGAGGCCGCTGTCAGGCGGGGACCGGGGCCAGGGTGGGGACCGTGACAGGGACGGGGACGGGGACCGGGATGGGACGGCCCCCGAACGGCTCGGGTCAGTGGTTCGGTCCCCACGATGACGGGGACCGACCTGGGTGGGGACCGTGGTGGTCAGGAGCCTGACGGCTGGGTGCGTCGGCGGTCCGGGCCGGTGAGGATGACGCGCGTGGTCATCTCTGCCAGGCGGGAGGCGACGCGGTCCCCGACTGCGTTGCGGAGTTCCGCGATCGGCAGGTTGGTGGTGATCAGGGTCGGGAGCATCTCGGTGTAGCGGCGGTTGATCAGCCGGTACGTCAGCTCCTCGGTCCACTCGGACTGCTTGGCCGCGCCGAGGTCGTCCAGGATCAGGAGCGGGCATCGGCCGAGCTCCTGGATCTCCCGCTCGGGGTCGTGGTTGGGCCGGGGCCGGAGCTGGGCGTAGAGGTCGGCGGAGGTGACCGCCTGCCAGCGCAGGCGGACTCCGGCGGCCAGCAGCGAACGGACGGCTCCGTACGCCTGGTGGGTCTTGCCGATGCCGGTGGGCCCGGCGATCAGCAGCGAGGGGCCGTAGGCAATGCCCCGGGTACCGGCTGGCCCGTTCCGCCCGGCGCGGGTGACCGCCTCCACCCAGCCCAGGACTTCGGGTTGGGTGGCGAGTGCCTCGCGGTAGCGGGGCGGGATGCGGCGGTCGGCGAGTTCCAGGGCGGTCACCGGCTCCACTGTGGGCCCGGCTGGTGCGGCGTCGGGGTCGATGCCTTTGGCAGCGAGGATGGCCTGGAGACGGGCTGCCAGGGCGCCAGCACGCTGGGGTTCGCGGGTCGCGGTGGTCACAGCTGGCCTCCGTAAGCGGCTTCGGCGTCAACGGGGTTGGTGTACGGCTGAGGGACCCGGCGGGCGCCAGCGGCGGCCTGGGGCGGGTTCATGGCCTCGTTGACCAGGCTGGGCAGCAGGCTCGGGTAGAGGCTCTTGAGGCGCATGCGGTCGACCCCGGCTCGGATGTGGTCCGGGTCGATGCCTTCGTGCAGCAACTTGCTGATCTCCCGGCCGACATGGCCCAGGACCCTCTCCGGAGGGCGCTTCCCGCACGCGGCGGCGTACTCGGCGACCAGTTGCTGGGCCGTTGCGGTCTGGGGTGTGGCGGGGGCGCTCGCGCCTCCCAACGGAGATCCTAGATCCATGATCCTAGGTCCTAGATCCGGACCGTGAGGGCTCGGCGCGGGCTCCCGCATCTCCCCCTGATGCTGCACGGAGGGCTCACTGAACCCGCCCTGACCTGCGGATACGGGGATCAGTGAAGCGGCAGGAGGTGAGAGTGCGGGCTCTGGGGCGGGTGCCTGATGGTGCACGGACGGCTCACGGAGCCCTCCCTGCGCCAGCGGTGAAGTCAGGGGTACCCGGCCGCCGTCGTGGTAGGGGCAGTTCGGGTGCCGGACACCGCTGGGGCGGTTGACCTTCTGATGCTTGGAGAAGGTCACGATGTGCAGGTACCGCTTGCCGTCCTCCTCGCCCTCATAACGGCAGATGAGTTCATTGCCGGCGAGCTGGGTGAGGTCGTCCTCGACCTCGATCGGGCCGTGTTCGGGGCGCAGGGACCACAAGAGGCCCGCGATGACGGCGGACTGGTCACGGAACCGGCCGTGGTCGTCGGCCTGGGTGAGCAGACCGAAGAACGTCCGCTCCGCGGTGATGCTGACGGCGGCCAGCGATTCGGAGCTGAAGGCTTCTGGCTTGATGGTGCGGATGCGTGCCATTCCTATCGCCCCGCCTTCGCCTGCTGCCGGGACGGCGACGCCGGGGTGGGCGCGGGTGTGCGGACGGCTGCTTCGGCCGTACGGTTGGGCATAGACGTTCCTCAGATCCGTTCAGGAGTGGGCGGTTTGGACAAGGGACTCCCATCGGCTCTCGGCGCTGCAACGCCGGGAGCCGATTCCTTTGTCAGGGGTGCTTGGCCAAGACAGCCACACCCAGCCCGCGCAAGTCCAGCGAATCCGCACTCAAAAAGCGTCAGAGCGCATCGCTGATCGCGAACGTCTTCACAGTAAGGGCGAATCCCCGGTTGACCAAAAGGTCGACGGCGTAGGGAGAGCGGCGAAGATCGCACCCCGAAAGCCATTGACCGAGGCAGGCGAGGCGATCTATGTTTCCGCCCGCTCGGAGCCACTGATGGTGTGCGTATCTCTGTGGTCCGAGATGGGTCCTAGTTCCGCAATGGCTGCCTATGCGGGAATCGCCAGTTCGTTCTCCGCGAAACAGGCCCCAAAGTCCATGTCTGGGCTTCCGCGATTACGTGAATCCGGGAACCCGAGCTACAACAGACGCATGCCCCGAAGAGCTACGGAAATCGGTCCCGCCGGAGAACGGACCGCCGGTGCTATCGAGCGCCTGCGCACCTCGCGCGGGTTCGCCCAGCGCGAGCTCGCTGCCCGTGTCACCGAGCTCGGCCACCCCATGACCAACACCATGCTGTCCCGCATCGAACGCACCCGCCGGCGCTGCGACGTGGATGACCTCGTCGCCATTGCGGCCGCTCTCGGTGTCTCCCCACTCGCCTTGCTCCAGTCCGCGACGTAGGGGTCTGGGGTGGGTGCGCGGTGACGCCGCCCCGGCTTATACCCGACGATCCCCGGTCAGCCAAACCGGGGATTCTCCAGACCATAGAAGTAGTCCGCTCCACCTGCCTGACAGCAAGCGGGGGCGGGCTCGTCATGCCCGATGTCCGTCGCCGTAGGTTGTCGACGGATGACCCCGAAGGTTCGATACGTGCGAAGTGTTGCTTGTGACAGTGAATTGCTGGCGAATGCCCCTATGTCTCCCCGTGTGTCGCCGCTGCGGAGGGGTTTTCTGAACGTGCGTGAAGCTGCCGAATACCTGGGGTTGTCGCCCTGCACCCTTTACGTGTGGCGGCACCGTCGCCAAGGTCCGCCGAGTTTTCGGATGGGGCCGAGCGGACGTGTGATGTACCGGATCGAAACGCTTGACGAGTGGATCCGGGAACAGGAGCATGCGGACTCCCGCAGTAATGCTTCCCTAAGTCCGGTGAACGCTGCCCCGCAGCGCCGCGTCGGGTACCCGGCCACGGCCTGACCGATCTGCCCGGCCTTACCGCTCGCCCTACGTCCAACCCTTACCCTGAGGAATTCTTTGGCCGGCTATATCGAAGACCGTTGGATCAAAAAGAAAAAGGATCCCGTCACCGGGAAGCGTGAGCGTACGACCCGCTACGGCAAGGGGTCCCGATATCGTGTCGCTGGAATCCCGGGCGTCCGGGACATGTCGTTCGACGTGCTGGAGGACGCCAAGGGGTGGCTGCGGAGGTCTGGCACCGACAGCGAACGAGGCGAGTTCGTCGACCCGCGCGACGGTTCCATCACCTTGACGGACTTCGTCACGCGCCACTGGCGCGCCGGCGTTCGCGGCGCGCCCGGCACGGTCAAACGAGTTGACGAGCGTGTACGACTCCACATCCTTCCGCACCTCGGTGCGGTGGCGCTGCGCGACGTGTCGGCGACTGTCCTGCGCGGCTACATAGCCACGCTCGAAGGCGAGTGCTCTCCGCGGTACGCCCGGCAGATCCTCACCTCGCTGTCGAACATCTTCGAGACCGCGATCGACGACAAGCGCCTCGTCCGCAACCCGATGCGGGCCAAGACGGTGCGTTGGCCGAAGGCCCCCGACGAGGACCGTGACGCGTGGCCGCTGGCAACGGCACAGAGGGTGCGGGACGTGATCAATCCTCGCTACCGGATCGCGGTCGTCGTCGCGCTGGGGTGTGGGCTGCGCCAGGGAGAGGTGTTCGGGCTGTCGCCGAGGGACTTCGACTTCGAACGCGGTGTCATCCGGGTGCGCAGGCAGGTGCAACTTCTCTCCGGGCGGCTCTACTTCGCCCTGCCCAAGGGTGGCAAGACGCGCATCGTCGACATGCCCCGGTCTGTGGCCACGGAACTGGCCGCGTACTTCCTCGACCATCCGGCGGTCGACGTCGAGCTCCCCTGGGGCGGACCGGAGCCCGACCGGGAGAAGCAGAGCTTCCCGCTCGTCCTCACGACGACGTACGGCAATGCCATCCGCGCCAACATCTTCAACGACGAGGCTTGGAAGCCGGCCCTCGCCGCGGCCGGAGTCATTCCCGTACGGGAGAAGGGTGCGCGGTGGAAGGCTTCACGCAAGGACGGCTTCCACGTGCTCCGGCACACTTACGCCTCGGTCCTCCTCGAAGCGGGCGAGTCCATCGTCACGCTCGCCCGGTGGCTCGGTCACTCAAGCCCGACCATCACCCTTGACCACTACGCCCACTTCATGCCGGAGGCCGGCGGCAAGGGCCGCGCGGCCATCGATGCGCTGCTCGGTACGGTGCCCGAGTACGTACCTGAGGACCTCGTTTCCTCTCACGGCAGCCTCTGAGAGCCCGTACCGACAGCGGTCGCCTGCGCCCGGCAATGTTCCAGTCCAGCCGTCACCTCCGCCCGGTCCGGGCCGTCCTCGGTCGCCAGGAGTTCCCCGGCCGTAACCATGGCCGTCCAGAACTCGGGAGGTGAGCCCCGCCCGTTCCTGAACCGGGTCTGCGCGAAGAGCAGGAAGATCTTCGTGAGCTCCCCAGTACGAAACCAGGGGATCAAGCCACCAGGAAAGCCTCCGCGGGCACAGGCTGCGGTCCACAACAGGTCGCGGATCCGCTCACCGCGACCGTCCAGTACTCGGTCCACAACGAACACGTGCCCACAGGCGAGAAGCATGGCGACGAGGTCTTCCTCTCCCACCTCGAACTCCTCGAAGAGGGGCCGAACCTCGCGGATCCGGACTTCGGCGTCTGTCCGGGGGACTCCCAGGGCCAGACATAGGGACAACGCGCAGGCGTCCCACTCACCGGTGCGCGCGGCCAGTTCGGCGAAGACCTCCTCCTCGCCGCGTCCGGTGGCCAGCATCTCGCGAGCCCCCAGAACCAGCGCGTCCTCGCCTTCCCCATGATTCATGGCCAGAGGCTACAGCGACGCTCGAACGCGATAGAGGAGCGTGGTGACTTGAGTGAGCGTCCCCCATTCCCCCGTGGTGGGGATCGTGCCGAATCAGCGAGTTCGGCGGTGATCACTCGCGTCCGATCGAGGGTTCCGGCCGGTCGTGCAGGTGACGACGCTGGGTTCAGCGGCAGAGCTGCATGATGGTGTCGTCGAAGTCGGGGAACTCCTGGGCCGCTAGCTGGATCACGGCTGCCGCCGACCGGCGCTGGTTCGGTGCGAATCCTTCGGCGATGGCTGCCAACTCCGGATTGGGTCGAGCCTTCCAGCCGGGCTCGTACGAGGTGGCGGCTTCCCAGGGGCCGAAGCCGTCGGCCAGTAGCCACAGGAAGTCGCCCAGGTCGAGGGCGACGACACCGGTCTCGCCCTCGGAGCCGAGGAAGACCACGGGCTGCTCGGCCAGTGGCCGGCTCGGGCGGATGAGCCAGATCGCGGCGTACCCGCCCGTGCCGTCCTGTCCGAACACGCGGAAGTCGTTGCCGTCCAGTTCGCTGTTTCCGGTCCATGCCTGGAGCCAGTCGGTGGTCTCGGCAGCGGACAGGAAGGCCGGGAAGGGTTCGAAGTCGACACCGGTCTTCCCGTCGGCGTAGTCGAATCGAACGGCCATCGCAGTGGCGAGCGCGGCGGGGAACTGGCGGTCATCGGTGGGCTTCACGGAGACAGGCTAGACAGGGGGTCGGACATCGACGCTCTACGGGCTGGGTTGTTGGACGACTGCCGGTTTGTAGTCGTCGGGGGAGACAGGGACAGACCTGGTCGCGACAACGGGTGGCACAGCATCTGCTGTGCCACCCACTTTCGTTACCCTCCGTAGTTGCGTGCAGTCGAAGGTGGTCGGCGGAGCGGGAGGGGTAGTCCCAAGGTGCGGGGGAGTACCCGACACGGGCGGGCTGCGGATTCTCCCCAGATTCTCCCCAGGGGGTCCTGTGGGCCACTTCTAAGCGTTCGCAAGAGCTAAGTTGATCAATGGTTCTGCTGTGCGGTCTACAGCCAGTCGCGCTTCTTGAAGATGACGTAGAGGCTGACGCAGACCACTGCCATCAGCAGGATTGCGAAGGGATAGCCGACGGCCCAGTGCAGTTCCGGCATGGTCTCGAAGTTCATGCCGTAGATGGTTCCCACCAGTGTGGGTGCAAACAGGATGGCGGCCCACGAGGAGATCTTCTTGATCTCCTCGTTCTGTTCGAAGCCGGCCTCCGCCAAGGCGCGCATTTCGGCGTTCTGTTGTTGGGAGACCAGGGTGGCGTTGACCGTCAGGATTTCGGTCAGCGCCTGGCGGAAGCCGTCCACGCGTTCGCTGGTGTGGGTGACGTGGTCGGCGACGTCGCGGAGGTAGCGCTGGAGTTCCTCGTCCGTGCCGTACTTGGCGAAGCCGGCCATCAGGCCGTGCAGCATGCCGACCAGGGGGCGGGTCGCGCGCTGGAACTCGACCATTTCGCGGGAGAGTTCGTAGATGCGGCGCGAGACCTCGGGGTCGCCGCGGAAGACCTCGGTCTCGATCTCGTCCATGTCGTTCTGGACGCCCTCCACTACCGGGGCGTAGCCGTCGACCACCGCGTCGAGGATGGCGTACAGGGCGGCCTCCGGGCCCAGGGAGAGGAGTTCCGGGGCCGCCTCCATGCGGCGGCGCACCGCCGAGAGGTCGGGGGCCGCGCCGTGGCGGACCGTGATCAGGAAGTCCGGGCCGACGAAGATGTGGAGTTCGCCGAAGTCAACCTCCTCCGGCGCGTCCAGGTAGCGCGCCGCGCGCAGGACGACGAACAGCGTGTCGCCGTAGCGCTCCAGCTTGGGGCGCTGGTGGGCCTCCAGGGCGTCTTCGATGGACAGCGGGTGGAGGTTGAACTCGGACGCCAGGGAGTGGAGTTCGGACTCCGTCGGGCGGTGCAGGCCGATCCAGGCCATCCCCTCGGGCTGTTCGCGCAGCTGCCGGAAGGTGTCGGCGAGGGTGGCGGGGGAGGCCACGCGGCGGCCGTCGCGGTAGACCGCGGAGTCGATCACGCTGCGGTGGTCCGACGGAGTCGGCGGCGAGGGCCGCGGGCGGCCCGTGCGCGGCGAGGGGCGGCGGTCTGGGCGCTCCGGCATCGCAGTCAGCTCCCGGTGGCTCGGTGGGTCAGGGACCCGTCGAACGGATGTTTAGGGGCAAGGGGCAGGATATATGGGCAAAGGGAGGGCCGTTCGTCTTGCGGACCGAACGTGTCCGCAAGGCGCGTTAGCGTGCGGCCATGGCCTCCACGACCACGCATCCGGTACTCGGCACCCGCGCGCTCAACCGTGCCACGCTCGCCCGCCAGCTGCTGCTGCACCGCGCCCCGATGTCCGCGGCCGAAGCCGTCGCGCACCTCGTCGGGCTCCAGGCGCAGAACGTCCAGCCGCCCTACTTCCAGCTGCACGCCCGCCTCGCCGGCTTCCGCCCCGCCGAGCTGGCGCAGTTGATGGAGTCCCGGGAAGTGGTGCGCATGGTCACGATGCGCTCCACCCTGCACACCCACACCGCACACGACGCGCTCACCCTCAGGCCGCTCGTCCAAGGGGCCCGAGACCGGGAGATCGGGAACTTCCGCTCCGGCCTCACCGGAGTCGACCTGGACCGGCTGGCGCGGACCGCGCGCGCCTTCGTGGAGGCCGAGCCGCGCACCATGGGGGAGATCCGGGAAGAGCTCCTCGCCCACTGGCCGGGAGCCGACCCGCAGGCGCTGTCCGTGGCCGCCCGCTGCCGGCTCCCGCTCGTGCAGGTCACGCCCCGGGGCGTGTGGGGCCGAAGCGGCCAGGTCCGGCTCACCACCGCCGAGCACTGGCTCGGGCGCCCGGCGGGGGAGCCCCAGCGCCTGGACGACGTCGTGCTGCGCTACCTCGGCGCCTTCGGACCCGCCTCGGTGAAGGACATGCAGACCTGGGCCGGCCTGACCCGGCTCCGGGAGGCCTTCGAGCGGCTGCGCCCGCGCCTGCTCGCCTTCCGGGACGAGAACGGCGTCGAGCTGTTCGACCTCCCCGACGCGCCCCGGCCCGGTCCCGACACCCCGGCCCCGCCCCGCTTCCTCCCCGAGTTCGACAACCTCCTGCTCTCGCACGCCGACCGCACCCGCGTCGTCCCCCCGCAGCTCAAGGGCCGCAGCTGGGCGGGCAACCAGGCCTTCCGCACCCTCCTCGTGGACGGCTTCCTCGCCGGGCTCTGGACGGCGGAGGCGGGGGTGCTCACCGTCGAGCTGCTGACCGCGGTGCCGAAGGCGGCCGAGGACGAGATCGTCGCCGAAGGGGAACTGCTCCTCACCGAGATGGGGACCGGCCCCGCCGGCCAGGACCGCGTCCGCGTCCGCTTCGGGTCAATCCGCGGCTGACGCCGTCTAGTGATCCACAGCCCCACGCGGCACGATTCCTCACATGACGGAGAACAGCGCCACCGCACAGTTCCTGGCCGCCCGCGACTTCCTGCTCGAACGCCGCGGGGACTACGAAGCCGCCCGGGCCGGCTTCACCTGGCCCCGCCCCGAACGCTTCAACTGGGCCCTGGACTGGTTCGACCACATCGCCGCCGGCAACGGTGCCGACGCCCTGCGGATCGTGGAGGAGGACGGTACGAGCCGGGGGGTCTCCTTCGGAGAGCTGGCCGTGCGCTCGGACTCGGCCGCGAACTGGCTGCGCGCCCAGGGCGTCGCCGCCGGCGACCGGATCCTGGTCATGCTCGGCAACCAGCGCGAGCTGTGGGAAGTGATGCTCGCGGCGATGAAGCTGCGCGCGGTCGTCATCCCCGCCACCCCGCTGCTCGGCGCGGCCGACCTGCGCGACCGGGTCGAGCGCGGGCAGGTGCGCCACGTCATCACGCGCACCGAGGACACCGGCAAGTTCGACGAGGTGCCCGGCGCCTACACCCGTATCGCCGCCGGTCTCCAGGTGCCCACCGGGTGGCGCCGCCTGGAGGACATGTACCAGGCGGACAGCGGGTTCACCCCTGACGGCGAGACCCTGGCCGACGATCCCCTGATGCTCTACTTCACCTCCGGCACCACCGCCCGCCCCAAGCTGGTCGAGCACACGCACGCCTCGTACCCGATCGGACACCTGTCCACCATGTACTGGGTGGGGCTGCGCCCCGGCGACGTCCACCTCAACATCGCCTCGCCCGGCTGGGCCAAGCACGCCTGGTCCAACCTCTTCACGCCCTGGAACGCGGGCGCGACCGTGTTCGTGCACAACTACACCCGCTTCGACGCCGAGCGGCTGATGGCGGAGATGGACCGGGGCGGCGTCACCACCTTCTGCGCCCCGCCGACCGTCTGGCGGATGCTGATCCAGTCCGACCTCGGCCTGCTCCGCAACCCGCCGCGCGAGGCCGTCGCGGCCGGTGAGCCGCTCAACCCCGAGGTCATCGAGAAGGTCCGCGAAGCCTGGGGCGTGACCGTGCGCGACGGGTTCGGGCAGACCGAGACCACCCTGCAGATCGGCAACTTCCCGGGCGCCCCGGTCAAGCCCGGCTCGATGGGCCGCCCGGCGCCCGGCTACGAGATCGTGCTCCTGGACCCCGTCACCGGCAAGGAGTCGCCCGACGAGGGCGAGCTCTGCGTGGACCTGCGCACCCGCCCCGCCGGGGTGATGACGGGCTACCGCGACGATCCGGAGCGGACGGCCGAGGCGATGGCGGACGGCCTCTACCGCACCGGGGACATCGCCTCGCGCGACGCCGAGGGCTACCTCACCTACGTGGGCCGGTCCGACGACGTCTTCAAGGCCTCCGACTACAAGATCAGCCCGTTCGAGCTGGAGAGCGCCCTGCTGGAGCACGAGGCCGTCGCCGAGGCGGCCGTCGTCCCGGCCCCGGACGCGCTGCGGCTCGCCGTCCCCAAGGCGTACGTGACCCTCGCCGCCGGCTGGGAGCCCGGAGAGGAGACGGCCCGGGTGCTGTTCGAGCACTCCCGGGCCGTGCTGTCCCCGTACAAGCGGATCCGCCGCATCGAGTTCGGCGAGCTTCCGAAGACCGTGTCCGGCAAGATCCGCCGGGTGGAGCTCCGGGAGCTCACCGAGGCGGGCTCGACCACGGAGTACGACGAGGCCGACCTCCGCTGAGGCCGGATCAGGCCGGATCGGATCGGGCCGGATCAGTTCGGCCCGGCTCCGATCAGGCGGACAGCTGTGCCTCGATCGCCGCGATCACCTCGGGCGCCTCGGGCTCGGTGCGCGGGCGGAAGCGCGCCACGACCTCACCGGCGGGGGAGATCAGGAACTTCTCGAAGTTCCACTGGATGTCCCCCGCCTCCCCGTCCGCGTCCGGGGTCTTCACCAGCTCCTGGTACAGCGGGTGCCGGTGCTCGCCGTTGACCTCGGACTTCTCCAGCATCGGGAAGGTCACCCCGAAGCCCGCCGCGCAGAACGTCTGGATGTCGTCCGCGGAGCCCGGCTCCTGGCCGCCGAACTGGTTGCACGGCACGCCGATGACCGTGAAGCCCTTCTCCTCGTACTTGAACTGCAGCCGGGCCAGTCCCGAGTACTGGGGGGTGAGGCCGCACTGGGAGGCGGTGTTCACCAGCAGGATCGCCTTGCCCTTGTAGGCGGCCAGGCTGGTGGGCTCGTCGGACAGCGTGGTCAGCGGGATGTCGTACAGGCCCATCGGGTTCTCCTCGGCAGACGCGGATAAGCAATACCCCCCGAGACTAGGGCCCCGTACCGACGAGTGCGTCGGCCGGGTCGTTGACCGGCTGCGGCATGCCCGTGAGGTCCATGACGAACAGCGGTATTCCCAGGTCGTCGGCGCGCGAGCGGGCGTCCGAGGTGTACCCGGCGAGGGAGAAGTAGACGCTCGTCGCGGAGGCCGTCAGCCCGTTCAGCCACACGCACTCCACCGCCCGCAGGCCGGCCGGCGCCGTACTCGGGTCCACCTGGGCGACCACGCCGGGAGCCCGCAGGTCCACCGCCGCCGACGGGATCGGCGGCCCGTCGGGCTGCCGTACGTCCTGGAAGCCGAGCCAGCGCAGGTAGAGCGCGGCCGTCGCCACCGCGTCCCGGGCCGTGCGGATGGTCACGGGCCGGAACGGCGGCCGCGACACCGGCGTCCCCGGCAGCGGGTGGTCCGGATCCGGCTCCTGGCCCGGCCCCCGGTCGTGCCCGGGCCCCGGC
This sequence comes from Streptomyces sp. NPDC054883, assembly GCF_053610645.1. NCBI lineage: Bacteria > Bacillati > Actinomycetota > Actinomycetes > Kitasatosporales > Streptomycetaceae > Streptomyces > Streptomyces sp. NPDC054883. The sequence continues at coordinate 51,126 of NZ_JBSGYT010000007.1, forward strand.
CGGCGGTGGGCGGCCGGGCCGAAACCGTGCGCCCGGCCGCCGTCAGGCCGTACGTCGTACCCCGCGCCCGCCGCGCCCCGCGCAGCGGCGTCCGCCGGCGGCGGATCCGGCGCGTGCACCGCAACCAGCACCACCGTTCCGCACGAGCCGCACCCCACCTCCGGGTGCGGCCACTCGCTCTCCCTGCCGCAGGCCCCGCACCGTACGGTCACCCAGCTGTCCCTCCAGGTGCGGTGGGTCAGCGGCAGTGGGGGCGCCGCGAGGTCCAGCGGCGGGGTGATCGGGCTGCCGCAGGCGCACGGGTAGACCGGCGCGGTGTACCCGTTCTCGCGCTGGCACGCCGGGCAGCGCACCGGTACCGCTTCCGCCATGAGACCTGGACCCCCTCCGTCGCTGTGCGTGCCCCCATGCTCCACCACGTGCGACCGGCCCGACGGGAGCGGGCTCGATTTCCCGCCACGTGGGCGCCGATTTGTGCGACCGACCGACCGACAAGCGGCTTTTGGTGGTTTCCGGGGTGCCGAAGCGCCTTGACGTGCGCAGAGCTCGCCGCTTAGCTTGTTCCGTATAGCAGAACAAAACTTCCGTATGACGGAAACTGCCTGACCGCCACACCGCAGGAGACCTCGATGCCTCGTATGACAGCCGCCGCCGCTGCAGTGGAGATCCTCAAGCGCGAGGGTGTCGCGCACGCGTTCGGCGTCCCCGGCGCTGCGATCAACCCGTTCTACCGCGAGCTCAAGAACGTCGGTGGCATCAAGCACACCCTCGCCCGCCACGTCGAGGGCGCCTCGCACATGGCGGAGGGCTACACCCGCACCGCGCCGGGGAACATCGGCGTCTGCATCGGTACCTCCGGCCCCGCCGGCACCGACATGATCACCGGTCTGTACTCGGCGATCGCGGACTCCATCCCGATCCTGTGCATCACCGGCCAGGCCCCGGTCTCCAAGCTCCACAAGGAAGACTTCCAGGCCGTCGACATCGCCTCGATCGCCAAGCCGGTCACCAAGAAGGCCACCACCGTCCTGGAGGCCGCGCAGGTCCCGGGCGTGTTCCAGGAGGCCTTCCACCTGATGCGCTCCGGCCGTCCCGGCCCGGTCCTCATCGACCTCCCGATCGACGTCCAGCTGACCGAGATCGAGTTCGACCCCGAGACCTACGAGCCGCTGCCGGTCTACAAGCCCCGCGCCACCCGCGCCCAGGCGGAGAAGGCCGTCCGCTTCCTGCTGGACTCCGAGCGACCGCTGATCGTCGCCGGTGGCGGCATCATCAACGCCGACGCCTCCGACCTGCTCGTCGAGTTCGCCGAGCTGACCAACATCCCGGTCATCTCCACCCTGATGGGCTGGGGCGTCATCCCCGACGACCACGAGCTGAGCGCCGGCATGGTCGGCGTCCAGACCTCGCACCGCTACGGCAACGCGACCTTCCTGGAGTCGGACTTCGTCCTCGGGATCGGCAACCGCTGGGCCAACCGCCACACCGGCTACAACCTGGACGCCTACCTGGGCGACCGCAAGTTCGTCCACGTCGACATCGAGCCCACCCAGATCGGCAAGATCTTCGCCCCGGACTACGGCATCGCCTCCGACGCCAAGGCCGCGCTGGAGCTCTTCATCGAGATCGCCAAGGAGCTCAAGGCCGAGGGCAAGCTCCCGGACTACAGCGCCTGGGTCGCCTCGCACCTGGAGCGCAAGGGCACGCTGCAGCGCCGTACGCACTTCGACAACATCCCCATGAAGCCGCAGCGCGTCTACGAGGAGATGAACAAGGCGTTCGGCCCCGAGACCCGCTACGTCACCACCATCGGTCTGTCCCAGATCGCCGGTGCGCAGATGCTGCACGTCTTCAAGCCGCGCCACTGGATCAACTGCGGCCAGGCCGGCCCGCTCGGCTGGACCATCCCGGCCGCGCTGGGTGTCGCCTCCGCCGACCCGGAGAACCCTGTCGTCGCGCTCTCCGGCGACTACGACTTCCAGTTCATGCTGGAAGAGCTGGCAGTCGGCGCGCAGCACAAGATCCCGTACGTCCACGTCCTGGTGAACAACGCCTACCTGGGCCTGATCCGCCAGGCGCAGGGCGGTCTCGGCATCAACTTCGAGGTCAACCTGGAGTTCGAGAACATCAACGCGCCCGAGCTCGGCGTCTACGGCGTCGACCACGTCAAGGTCGTCGAGGGCCTCGGCTGCAAGGCGATCCGCGTCACCGACCCGAACGAGCTGGGCGCGGCCTTCGAGGAGGCCAAGAAGCTGGCCGCCGAGTACAGCGTCCCGGTCGTCGTCGAGGCGATCCTGGAGCGCGTCACCAACATCTCGATGAGCAAGACGGTCGACATGAGCGACGTCACCGAGTTCGAGGAGCTGGCGACCGAGCCGGGCCACGCCCCGACCGCGATCCGTCCGATCTCGGCCTGATCCACCGGCGTCACCGCACGAACGAACGGCCCCCGGAAACCGCCAGGTTTCCGGGGGCCGTTCGTCGTTCGCACCCGGGCCGGCCGCTCCGCCGTGCCGTGCACGCGGCCGCGGAGGGCGCGCCGGACGGGGATGGCGCCGGGGCCTCCGCGACCGGGCCCGGATCACGTCAGGCGGACGCCGCAGGGCCGGTTCCCGGGCGCGTACGAGGGACCGGGGGCCCGAGCCTGCTGATGGGTCCGTCCGGCGCGTGAGCGCTACTGGCGGCGCTGCCCGAGGACGCAGAACTCGTTGCCCTCGGGGTCTGCCAGTACGACCCACGACTGGTCACCCTGGCCGATGTCGACGCGCTGTGCGCCATGAGCCACCAGACGGGCCACCTCGGCGGCCTGGTCATCGGGCCTGAAGTCGAGGTGCAGTCGGCTCTTGGCCTTCTTGGCCTCCTCGAGCCGGACGAACTCCAGCCCCGGCAGACGCTCCGGCGCCGGGCGGATCTCGAACTCGTCATCGGAGGAGTGGACCACCACCCAGCCAAGAGCCTCGGCCCACCACTGCCCCAAGGCCGCCGGATCTGCGGAGTGAACGATTACCTGTTCCCATTCCAAGGTCATCTGCCGATCCTAGAGCTGCCGGGACTCCGAAAAACAGGCCCGCAGCCCGGCGTTCGGCACCCGGAGTCGAGCTGGCCCGGCTCCAAAGAGGCCGCCGAGGTCACGGCGGCTTGTACGGCGTGCCCGACGGGGTGCGCGGACGAGGCCACTGCTTCGGAGCTCGCGCACGCACCGGTGGACCTGGCGGGGGATCGCCGCCCGCGCACGACAAAGCGCCGGGTCACGGGACCGTCCGTGACTCGGCGCTTTGGGTTTGACCGCCCGACGGTGCGAGGCTGGCGCGACAGGACGTTCGCGCCGCCGGGCGGGGCTGGGACTTGTGTACAGGGGACTCTGTGCGTGGCCCCTGTACACAAGTGGCTGGGACCGTGGCGGGCGGGCGACGAGAACTCCGGCGTCGTCTCCCTCAGGTCAAGAGACGGGCCTCGGAACCCATTACCACCGCACTGGCTCGCACGCTCGCCACGGTCCTCACGCGGCGCCGGCCGCAAGGCCGGCGCTGTCCGCCCGTACCGCGTACCACCCCTCATCCGGGTCCGCGGTCCGGGCTCAGCACCCGGGGCCTGACCTCCCGTCAGGCCCCCGGTACAGCCGGGTGGCTCAGGCGTCGCGCAGGGCGCGGACGGCCTCCTCGACGCGCTTGCCGTAGTCGGCGTCCGCGGCGTGGAAGTGAGCCAGGTTCTTCTCGATGACGTCCTCGAGGGTGACCTGCGACAGGCCGCCCGCGATGTTCGCCACCAGACGCTGCTTCTCGGCCTCCGACATCAGTCGGTAGAGCTCGCCGGCCTGGAAGAAGTTGTCGTCCTTCGTGTGGGCCGGGGCCTCGTGGGTGCCCGTGTAGCCGGAGACGGCCTTCGGGGCGCCGAGCGCCAGACCGGTCTCGGCCGGACCCTGGTACGAGTTGGGCTCGTAGTTCTTGTCGTGGCGCGAGCCGTTGCGCAGCGCCATGACGCCGTCGCGGCCGTAGTTGTCGGCCTTCGTCGCCTTCGGGGCGTTGACCGGCAGCACGGTGTGGTTCACACCGAGGCGGTAGCGCTGGGCGTCGGCGTACGCGAACAGGCGGCCCTGGAGCATCTTGTCCGGCGAGGCGGTGATGCCCGGGACGAAGTTGTTCGGGGAGAAGGCGGACTGCTCGACCTCGGCGAAGACGTTGTCCGGGTTGCGGTCGAGGACCAGCCGGCCCACGCGCTGCAGCGGGTAGTCGGCGTGCGGCCACACCTTGGTGAGGTCGAACGGGTTGAAGCGGTAGTCCGCGGCCTCGGCGGCCGGCATGATCTGGACGTAGAGGGTCCAGCTCGGGTTCACACCGCGCTCGATGGCCTGGAGCAGGTCCGTCTGGTGCGAGTTGGCGTCCTTGCCGACGAGCTCGGCGGCCTGCTCGGACGACAGGCAGCGGATGCCCTGGTTCGTCTTGAAGTGGTACTTGACGAAGAAGGCCTGGCCGTTCTCGTTCGTCCACTGGTAGGTGTGGGAGCCGTAGCCGTTCATGTGGCGGTACGACGCCGGGATGCCGCGGTCACCCATCAGCCAGGTGATCTGGTGCGTCGCCTCGGGGGCGTGCGCCCAGAAGTCCCAGACGTTGTCCGGCTCCTGCTTGCCCGTGAAGGGGTCGCGCTTCTGGGAGTGGATGAAGTCGGGGAACTTGATCGGGTCCTTGATGAAGAACACCGGGGTGTTGTTGCCGACGAGGTCGTAGTTGCCCTCTTCGGTGTAGAACTTCAGCGCGAAGCCGCGCGGGTCGCGGACCGCGTCCGCGCCGCCGAGGGAGTCCGCGACGGTGGAGAACCGCAGGAAGGTCTCGGTCTTCTTGCCGACCGTGTTCAGGAAGGCGGCGCTGGTGTACGCGGTGACGTCGTCGGTCACCTCGAAGTGGCCGTACGCGGCCGAGCCGCGGGCGTGCACCACGCGCTCCGGGATGCGCTCACGGTTGAAGCGGGCGAGCTTCTCAAGGAGCTGCTGGTCCTGGATCAGGAGCGGGCCACCGACGCCGGCGGTGGCGGAGTTCTGGTTGTCGGCGACCGGGGCGCCGGACTCGGTCGTCAGCGTGCGCTTCGACATGGTGACCTTCCGTACGGGTAACTGCTGAGACGGAAGGCGTCTTCCGTCATGCGGAACAGCCTAATTTCGGCGTGAACACGACGTCAACAGTTTGTTGAAAGAAAGAGTGGGGAGGTGATCCGGACGGTGCCGGCGCTTGGGCGCGACAGGACAGGTGTCAGCACCGGCACCATCCGGAAACTCGGATCCCCGCGGACGGGGAAGAGCGCGGCCCGGCGGGCGGGCCGCGGGCTCGTCAGACCTGCGAGCCGGAGAGGCGCTCGACCGCGCGGAGCAGGGCCGAGTGGTCCAGGCCGCCGTCACCCTGGGCGCGCAGCGAGGCGACCAGCTGGGCGACGACCGCGCCGACCGGGAGGGCCGCACCGACGTTGCGGGCGGCGTCGGTGACGATGCCCATGTCCTTGTGGTGCAGGTCGATCCGGAAGCCGGGCTTGAAGTCGCGGTTCAGGAAGTTGTCCTTCTTGCGGGTCAGGACCGTGGAGCCGGCCAGACCGCCGTTGAGGACGTCCAGGGCCGCCTGGAGGTTCACGCCCGACTTCTCCAGGAAGACGACGGCCTCGGCGCACGCCTGGATGTTCACCGCGACGATGAGCTGGTTGGCGGCCTTCACCGTCTGGCCGGAGCCGTGCGGACCGCACAGGACGATGGTCTTGCCGAGCGTCTCCAGGATCGGGAGGGCCGCGTCGAAGTCGGCCTGCTCGCCACCCACCATGATCGACAGGACGGCCTCGATGGCGCCGGCCTCGCCGCCGGAGACCGGGGCGTCGATGACGCGGATGCCCTTCTCGGCGGCGTTCTTCGCGAGGTCGGCCGAGGTCTGCGGGGTGATCGACGACATGTCGATGATCAGCGCGCCGGACTTGGCGTTCGCGAGGATGCCCTCGGGGCCGTAGTTGATGGCCTCGACCTGCGGGGAGGCGGGCACCATCGTGATGATCACGTCGGCGTCCTTGACGGCCTCGGCGATCGAGCCGGCCGCGGTGCCGCCGGCGGCGGCCAGGCGCTCCAGCTTGTCCTGCTCCAGCGTGTAGCCGGTGACCGGGTAGCCGGCCTTGATGAGGTTCTCGGACATGGGGGAGCCCATGATGCCGAGACCGATCCAGGCGATCGAGGGAAGCGCGGGGGAGGTGCTCATGATGAGGGTCCTTCTCTTAATGCTTTGTACGAAAAGTGCGGGGGGTGCCTGGCTGATCGCCCGGACTTGGTCCGCCTACTTGGCGGCGCGGGCCGCGGCCGGCAGCCACTCGAAGGACGCGGCCGCGTCGGCGGCCTTGTACTCCAGGCCCACGTAGCCCTCGTATCCGGCCTTCTTCAGCTGGTCGAGCAGTTCTTCGAGGGGCAGCTCGCCGGTGCCCGGGGCGCCGCGGCCCGGCTTGTCGGCGATCTGGACGTGCCCGGTCTTGGCGGCGTACTTTTCGATGACCTCGGAGAGGTCCTCATCGTTCATCGCCAGGTGGTACAGGTCGAGCAGGAACTTGGCGTTGCCGAGACCGGTGGCCTCGTTGACCTTGTCCACGACCTCGATGCCGGCCGGGGCGCTCACCAGCGGGTAGAGCGGCGACTCCGGCTTGTTGAGGGTCTCGATCAGGAGGACCGCGCCCACCCGGTCCGCGGCCTTGGCCGCCGTGACCAGGTTCTCGAGGGCCAGCTCGTCCTGGACCGCGGGGTCCACGCCGTCGACGCGGTTGCCGTAGAGGGCGTTCAGCGCCTTGCAGCCGACCGAGGCCGCGAAGTCGGCGGCCACGTTGATGTTGGCGTTGAAGCGGTCCGACTCCTCACCGGGGACCGACACCGCGCCGCGGTCCGGGCCCGGCAGCCGGCCGGCGTAGAAGTTCAGGCCCACCAGCTGGGTGCCCGCGTCCTCAAGAGCCTTCTTGAGTGCGTCGAGCTCCGCCCGGGCGGGGGTGGGGGTCTCGATCCAGGGCCACCACAGCTCGACCGCCGTGAAGCCGGCCGCGGCGGCAGCCGCAGGACGCTCCAGGAGCGGGAGTTCCGTGAAGAGGATCGAAAGGTTTACATCGAAGCGCTGGTCCGTGTATCCCATGAGGGGTGTGCGCTCCTTCCGTATTGCGGAAGTTAGTTTCTGCTTGATGGAAGACTGCATCGAGGTTCGCGTGGCTGTCAAGTGCGCACTGCCGAAAAGTCCCAGCTGCGGGGTAGCTTGGCCCGCGTGCGATTGAGAGTGGAGTTCACGACCGAGCCCTTCGACCTCGAAGAGGCTCCCGCCCATGCCGTGGCAGCGCGCGAGGTGATTCAGGCGGCGCGGCTCGACGCGGTGGACGTCGGCCCGTTCGGCAACACCGCGGAGGGCGAGTCCGGCGAGGTGCTGACCGCCGTGGCCGCGCTGCTGCGCAACTCGCTGGAAGCCGGGGCCACGCGCGTGTCGCTCCAGGTCAATGTGATCCCGGAAGGCACCACCCCATGACCGAGCCCCGCGATCACCCGTTCGTCACCGCCGTCAAGCCGTTGGTCGACGCGATGGGCGGCGAGCTGATGGACCCGGCCCAGGCGCAGCCCGACGACGTCGTGCTCAGCTGGGAGGGCCAGGAGCTGCTCGCCGTGCGCCTGCCCCAGCTCTCCGACTCGCTGGACCACATCCTGGCGGCGCTGGAGCGCCGGCACGGCGTACCGTTGGCGCAGCTCGACCGGAAGTCCAAGCAGGACGTGGTGCGCATACTGGAGGCGCGCGGCGCCTTCTCCGTGCGGCACGGCGTGGAGACGGTCGCCGGCGCCCTGGGCGTGAGCCGCTTCACCGTCTACAACTACCTGAACAGGGATTCCGGCCCGACCAAGGGCTCCGGTAAGAACAGCCGGCAGTGAATGCCCACTGACCCGCAGTGACGAGCCGCCGTCCGATTCACCCGGGCGGCGGCTTTTGTGTACGGGAAGTTTCAACAAAGTGTTGACGGGGTGTTGTCGAGGGCGTTAGCTATGCGCAGCCCGTCAAAAGCAACAACAGGCCACGGAGGCCTACCGTGACTTCGAGTCCGACCCCGGGTCTCACCCGGTTCAACACCTTGGACGACAGTGCGGCCACGGCCGTGCTGCACGAGGTGTGCGCCAGTTCGGCCTGGGGGAGCAAGCTGCTCGCCCAGCGCCCCTTCACCACCGTCGAGGCGCTCTTCTCGGCCAACGAGTCCGCCATGGCGGAGCTCACCGCCGAGGACCTGGCCGAGGCGATGGCGGGACACGCGCCGATCGGCCGCCCGAAGCCGGGAGACCCGACCTCCGCCCGCGAGCAGCGCGGCATGGCCGGCGCCTCGGAGGAGCTGCGGGCCGAGCTCCTCGAACTCAACCTGGCGTACCAGGAGAAGTTCGGCCACGTCTTCCTCATCTGCGCCACCGGTGCGACCGGTGAGTTCATGCGGGACGCGGTCAAGGTACGGATCGGCAACTCGCCGGAGCAGGAGCGGGAGATCGCCCGCGGCGAGCTCGTGAAGATCAACCGGATCCGTCTGACCCGACTCGTGGAGGAAGAGAGCGCATGAGCACCGACACCACGGCTTCGGTGTCCACGCACATCCTGGACACCAGCATCGGCCGTCCCGCCGAGGGCGTCGCCATCTCCCTGTCGGCCCGCACGGGCCTCGACGGGGAGTGGAAGCCCCTGGGCGGCTCCGCCACCGACGCGGACGGCCGCTGCAAGGACCTCCCGGCCCTGCCGGAGGGCACCACCCACGTGCGTCTCGACTTCGAGACCGAGACGTACTTCTCGTCCAAGAACGGCTTGGGCGAGAACAGTTCGAACAAGCAAGCCGAGGCGCAGCAGGACGCCCCCCGCGTAAGGGACAGCGGTGCGTTCTTCCCCGAGGTCACCATCACCTTCGCGGTGAACCCGGGCGAGCATTACCACGTACCGCTGCTGCTCAACCCGTTCGGCTACTCCGTTTACCGAGGGAGCTAGCAGACATGCCCACGATTCTCGGCCAGAACCAGTACGGCAAAGCAGAGAACCGCGTAGTCAAGATCACGCGGGACGGCGACACCCACCACATCAAGGACCTGAACGTCTCGGTCGCCCTCTCGGGCGACATGGACGACGTCCACTACTCCGGCTCGAACGCCAACTGCCTGCCGACCGACACCACCAAGAACACGGTGTACGCGTTCGCCAAGGAGCACGGCATCGAGTCCGCCGAGCAGTTCGGCATCCACCTGGCGCGCTGGTTCGTCAACAGCCAGGAGCCGATCCAGCGTGCGCGCATCCGGATCGAGGAGTACGCCTGGGACCGGATCCCCACCTCCGACGCCAACTCGAAGTTCATCGGGTCGGACGAGGTGAAGCACTCCTTCGTGCGCAAGGGCATGGAGACCCGGGTCACCCAGGTCACGTACGACGGCACGAACTGGGAGGTCATCTCCGGCCTCAAGGACCTCGTCGTCATGAACTCCACGAACTCCGAGTTCTGGGGTTACGTGAAGGACAAGTACACGACCCTCAAGGAGGCCTACGACCGCATCCTGGCCACCCAGGTGTCGGCCCGCTGGCGCTTCAACTGGTCGGACGACGAGCAGCGGATGCCGAACTGGGAGAAGTCCTACGCCGAGACCCGCAAGCACATGCTCGAGGCCTTCGCCGAGACCTACTCCCTCTCGCTCCAGCAGACCCTGTACCAGATGGGTTCGCGCATCATCAACCACCGTTCGGAGATCGACGAGGTCCGCTTCTCGCTCCCGAACAAGCACCACTTCCTCGTCGACCTGGAGCCCTTCGGCCTCAAGAACGACAACGAGGTCTACTTCGCGGCGGACCGCCCGTACGGTCTGATCGAGGCGACGGTCCTGCGCGACGGCGTCGACGCCCGTATCCCCGTGGACATGACCAACCTCTGATGCGGTACGCGTCTCCCGGGGCTCCGCAGTGGCCCCGGGACGGCGCGACACCTCCACAACTTCCTGAATCGGCACCCGGACGCACCCCAGGGGCGGCAGTACTGTCAGCTGCCAAGGCCCCCGGCTCCGGCACTCAATTCCCCTGGGTTTTGCCGGGCCCGTACCGCCACTGAAAGCACGAGGAAGTCCCATGGCAGCATCGGCAGCCCCGGACAGCGCCGTCGAGCGCATCGTCATCGAGAACTGTGCGATCGCGACCGTCGACGCCAACGACACCGAATACGCCTCGGGTCACATCGTCGTCGCCGGCAACAAGATCGAGTCCATCGGCGCGGGCAAGGCCCCCGAGAACCTCGAGAACGTCGTCCGCCGGATCGACGGCACCGGGCACCTCGTGACTCCCGGTCTGGTCAACACGCACCACCACTTCTACCAGTGGATCACGCGCGGTCTGGCCACCGACCACAACCTCTTCAACTGGCTCGTCGCGCTCTACCCGACCTGGGCGCGCATCGACGAGCAGATGGTCTACACGGCCGCGCAGGGCTCCCTGGCGATGATGGCCAAGGGCGGCGTCACCACCGCCATGGACCACCACTACGTCTACCCCAAGGGCTCCGGCGACCTCTCCGGCGCGATCATCCGTGCCGCGTCCGAGATGGGCGTCCGCTTCACCCTCGCCCGCGGTTCCATGGACCGCAGCGAGAAGGACGGCGGCCTGCCGCCGGACCACGCCGTCGAGACCCTCGAAGGCGCGCTCGCCGACACCGAGGCGACGGTCAAGAAGCACCACGACCACTCCTTCGACGCGATGACCCAGGTCGCCGTCGCGCCGTGCTCGCCCTTCTCGGTCTCCACCGAGCTGCTCAGGCAGGGCGCCGAGCTGGCCCGCCGCCTGGGCGTGCGCATGCACACGCACGGCAGCGAGACCGTCGAGGAAGAGCAGTTCTGCAAGGAACTGTTCGGCATGGGCCCGACCGACTACTTCGAGTCGACCGGCTGGCTCGGCGAGGACGTGTGGATGGCGCACAGCGTCCACATGAACGACTCCGACATCGCCGCGTTCGCCCGCACCAGGACCGGCGTCGCGCACTGCCCCTCTTCCAACGCCCGGCTGGCGGCCGGCATCGCCCGGGTACCGGACATGCTCGCCGCCGGCGTACCGGTCGGCCTCGGCGTGGACGGCACCGCCTCCAACGAGTCCGGCGAGCTGCACACCGAGCTGCGCAACGCGCTGCTCATCAACCGCCTGAACCCCGTCCACCGCGAGCGCGCCCTGAACGCGCGCCAGGCCCTGCGCCTGGGTACGTACGGTGGCGCCCAGGTCCTCGGCCGCGCCGACAACATCGGTTCGCTGGAGGCCGGCAAGCTCGCCGACCTGGTGATGTGGAACCTGGGCACCCTGGCCCACTCCTCCATCGCCGACCCGGTCACCGCGCTCGTGTTCGGCGCGGCCGCCCCGGTGACCCTCTCGATGGTCAACGGCAAGCAGATCGTCGAGGACAACCGGCTGCTCTTCGCCGACGAGGACGCGATCGCCGTGTCCACGCGGGACGAGGCCCGGCGTCTGGCGCGCATCACCGCCCAGGGCTGATTCCTCCCCGGCTTCCGCCGAAGGGACCCGCACCCGGCCACCGCCGGGAAGGTCCCCCCAGAAGTCCGGCCGGGGGGGACGGCCCCCGGCCGGCGGCCGCGGACCCGAGCGGGGTCCGCGGCAGCCGTTCCCGGGAAGCGCCCGAGGAAAGATTCCGAAGGCGCTCCCGGGCACGGTGACTCGTGACTCGTGACACCGCATCGCAGTGAAACCCATTGCGCCACTGCGCCCCCGCCACCCCGCCGCCGTACCGCCGTACCGCCCTGCGCGGAACCGATTCGGGCGAACCGTTTCCACAACTCCCGGGGCACCACGGCACCCAGCACCGACACAACTTAAAACAGGCTCGACTCGCACAGCTTTCGCACCACCTCCCTGACACCCATGTCCCTGCCGACGTGTTAACCGACCGGAGGAAGCCGTGGCCAAGGCGCCCAGGTTTCGCAAAGATGCAGTCGCAGTACCGGAGGAGAAGCACCCGGTCGACGAGACCCTGCCTCCGCTGAAAATGTTCACGAGCGGTCTGCAGCACGTGGCCGCCATGTACGCGGGTGTCGTCGCCCCGCCGATGATCGTCGGCCCCGCCGTCGGTCTCTCCGCCACCGAGACGGCCTTCCTGATGGGCGCCTCGCTCTTCACCGCAGGCCTCGCCACCCTCCTCCAGACCCTCGGTTTCTGGAAGATCGGCGCCAAACTCCCGTTCGTCAACGGCGTCTCCTTCGCCGGAGTGACCCCGATGATCGCCATCGGGAAGGGCGAGGGCGCCGATGCCATCCCCGTCATCTTCGGCGCGATCATCGTCGCCGGACTCGTCGGCTTCCTCGCCGCGCCCTACTTCGGCAAGCTCGTCCGCTTCTTCCCGCCCGTCGTCACCGGTACGGTCATCACCCTGATCGGCGTCTCGCTGCTCCCGGTGGCCTTCAACTGGTCGCAGGGCGGCAACCGCACCGCCACCGACTACGGCTCGATGAAGAACATCGGCATGGCCGCGCTCACCCTGGTGATCGTGCTGGTGATGCGCAAGTTCCTGCGCGGGTTCCTGCAGCAGATATCGATCCTGCTCGGCCTGGTCGCCGGCACGCTGATCGCGGTCCCGCTGGGCATGACCAGCTTCGACGCCGTCCGCAACGCGGACGTCGTCGGCTTCCCGACGCCGTTCCACTTCGGCGCCCCGCAGTTCCAGGTGGCTGCAGTCATCTCGATGTGCATCGTGATGCTCGTCTGCATGACCGAATCCACCGCCGACATCCTGGCCCTGGGCAAGATCGTGGGCCGGCCGGCGGACGCGAAGACCATCGAGGGCGGCCTGCGCGCCGACACCCTCGGCAGCGCCCTCAGCCCGCTGTTCAACGGCTTCATGTGCAGCGCCTTCGCCCAGAACATCGGGCTCGTCGCGATGACCAAGGTGCGCAGCCGGTTCGTCGTCGCCGCGGGCGGCGGCATCCTGATCCTGCTCGGGCTCTGTCCGGTGGCCGCCTCGGTCATCGGCGTGGTTCCGCTGCCCGTCCTCGGCGGCGCGGGCATCGTCCTGTTCGGCTCGGTCGCGGCCAGCGGGATCCAGACCCTGGCGGGCGCGGCGATGGAGAAGGGCGAGAACGCCCTGATCGTGGCGGCCTCGGTGGGCATCGGCCTGATACCGATCGCGGCGCCCGGCTTCTACCACGCCTTCCCCAAGGACCTGCTGGTCGTCCTCGACTCGGGCATCAGCACGGGCTGCGTGGTGGCGATCGTGCTGAACCTGGCCTTCAACCACCTCGGAGCGAAGAAGGAACCGGCCGGGGAGGCGGCCGTGGAGCCGGTCTTCGTGCACTGAGGGCGCGGGAAGCCGCGGGTCCGGGTACCGCGTGCGGCGGTACGGACGTCACCCACTGCGGGTGTGACGTCCGTACCGCCGCACGCGCACGCCGTCAGGCCGGCCGGACGGCGTGGTCCGGCGCCGCCCCCGGGACCAGGTCCGCCCAGATGTCCGGGGTGACCGTACGAGTCCGCCGGCCCCGTTCGTCCAGCACCTGTGCCTCCGACTTGCGTACGTGCAGCGCCACCGCGGAGTCCGTGATCCGCATCCCGGGCAACCGCCGGGACAGCTCCGAGGTGTAGCGGGAGAGGCCTTCGACGGTGCGCAGCCGCGCGGTGATCATGAAGTTCCAGCGCCCGCTGACCGACATGCAGGTCCGCGTCTCGCGCAGCCCCACGGCGGCCGCCGCGCACTCGCCCAGCTCGTACTCCGGCACCTCCGCCCACAGCGTCGCCGCCACCGGCCAACCCGACAGCGCCGACGCCATGGCGCAGCTGTAGCGCAGGCCCTGCCCCGCCTCCAGCCGGCTCAGCCGCCGCCGTACGGTCGACTCGCTCATCCCGCACTCCCGGGCCAGCGAGGCCACGCTGCGCCGGGCGTCGGCGGCCAGGGCCAGGGCCAGCGGCCGGTCCTCCTCCGTCATGGCGGCCATGGCCGGCGCCACCGCCGCGCCCTGGGCGGGGGAGCGCCTGCTCCGCCCGGTCAGCAGGCCGATCTGGGCCGGCGTCAGCTGGTCCAGGCGCCACCGGTCGGGCGCGTAGTGCACCGCCGTCACCATCGACGAACGGGTGCCGACCACCCCCGGGACCCGCTGCACCCGGAAGGAGAGGTACCGGTACAGCGCGGGGAGGTCCGGCACGGCCACGAAGGCCAGCAGGTCCCGGCCGCCGGTGGTGTGCTCCAGACCCAGGGAGTGCGGATCGGCGACCAGGGCCGCACCCACGGCCGGGGCGGCGCCCGCCTCGCACATCACCTCCACCCATGCCATGCAGGGCGCGTTGGTCCCCGTACGCAGGCCGAGCCCCGAGATCCAGGCCTCTCCGGCGCCGGTGAGCCGCTCCCAGCGGCGCGCGAGGGTGTCGGGGCGCGTACCGAGCACCGGCGCCAGTCGCTCCCAGCTGGCCCGGGGCGCGAGCTGGAGTGCGTGGACGAGCGCCCGGTCGGTGTCGTCCACGGCGGAAACGGCCGAATTCATATCCTCCCCCTGGCGGATCTCCCGGTCAGCGGCTTGTCAACCGGGCTTTCGGCCGATCATCTCTCTTTGTGTCCCCGACCGGTGAATCAGCCGGCCGGGCGCACTTCGGCACTTCGCGGGAGGACGTGTGGGGGATCCCGTAGCGGGCGTGGGCCAGGCGGTACCCGTCGAGCTGTCGAGCTTCGTCGGCCGTCGCCGCGAACTGCTCCGCGCCGTCTCACTGCTCGCCAGCGAGCGCCTGGTCACCCTCACCGGACCGGCGGGCATCGGCAAGACCCGGCTCGCCGTGCGCGCGGTCCGCACCGTGACGGGCGCCGAGGGCCTGGACTCCGTCTGGGTGGACGTCTCGGCCCTGCCCGGCTTCCGCCGCGTGGTCCTGGAGCACCGGCTGATCCACGGGCTCGCGGGTCGGAAGGTGCTGCTGGTGCTCGACGGCTGCGAACAGCTCGGCGAGGCCGCCGCCCTCCTGGTGGAGAGCCTGCTGGCCTGGCTGCCCGGGGTGCGCGTGCTGGTCACCTCGCAGCGCCGGCTCGCTCTCCCCGGGGAGGCGGAACTCGCCGTACCGCCCCTGTCGTTGCCGCCCCCGCCGCCGGATCCCGCCGCACCGCTCCCGATGGCCGGCATCGCCGGGTTCGCGGCCGTGCGGCTGTACGAGGAGCGGGCCCGCGGCGCCGACCCCTCCTTCGAGCTGACCGACCGCAACGCCGCCGCGGTCGCCGCCCTGTGCCGGGCCCTCGACGGGATCCCCGGCGCGCTGGAGCTCGCGGCGGGGCGCGCCCACCAGTACGCGCCGCTCCAGGCGCTGCGCCGGCTGACCGCCGAGCCGCTGGCCTTCCTCGCGGGCGGCGCCGGCCGGGCCACCCTGGTCGACGCCGAGCGCACCCTGCGGCTCGCCCCGCCCGCCGAACGGCTGCTGTGGGAGCGGCTCTCCGTCTTCGCCGGCCCCTTCGACGCGGAAGCCGTCGCCGAGGTCTGCGGCTTCGGGGACCTCACCCCGCGCACCGCCGCCCGGGCGCTCGCCCGGCTGGCTCCCGCCCTGCTGGCCGACGGCACGGACCCCGGCCGGTACCGGCTCCCGCTGTCGGTACGGGTGTGCGCCGCCCGGCGCCTCGCGCACAGCCCCGACGGGGACGGACACACCGCCGCGCTGCGCCACCACGCGCGCTGGCGCGCCCTCGCCGGACGGGCGGCCGCGCTCTGGCGGGAGGGAGCCCAGGCGCAGGCGCGCGAGCTGGCCCTGCGGGAGCTCGCGGAGCTGCGGGCCGCGATGAACCCGCTGGCCGCCGCGGGGCCGGGGGCCGCCCTGGAGACCGCCGTCGACCTGTGGTTCCTGTGGTCGGCCTGCGGGCTGGTGGAGGAGGGCCGGCGCCATCTGGAGCGGGCCCTGGCCCTGCACCCGGCGCCCCGGCCGGCCCGGGCGCTGTGGCTGGCGGCCTGGCTGGTGGCGGGCTTCGGGGAGGCGGAAACCTCCGATCCGCTCCTCGTGGAGGCCTGGAGCACCGCCGTACAGGAGGGCGAGGACGCCTGCCTCGCCTACCTCGCCCACGTACGCGGCACGGTGGCGCTGTGGCAGGAGCGGTACGAGGACGCCGCCGCCGAGTACCGCGAGGCGCTGGAACTGCTGCCCCCGCAGCCCGGGTTCGGGCCCGGCCGGGGTGCGCTGCGGGCCGCCCGGTCGCTGGCCCTCGCCCACACCGGGCCGCCGGACCCGCCCCCGCAGGAGGACGGACCCGGCGCGGCCGCGGACCCGTGGGCCCGCTCCTGGGAGCAGTACGCCCGGGCGGTCGTCGAGTCGGGCGCGGGGCGCCCGGTGCGGGCCCGTGCCGAACTGCTGCGCGCGCTGCGGACCCAGCTCGCCCTGGACGACCGGCTGGGCCAGTCCTTCTCGGCCGAGCTGCTGGCCGAACTGGAAGCGGCCGGGGGCCGTTACGAACGCTCCGCGCTGCTGCTGGGAGCGGTGGCCCGCACCCGCCCCGCGGTCGCGTGCCCGCCCCGCGCCCTGCGGATCCTGCGCGAGCGGATGACCCCGCAGGCCCTGCGGGCCGCGTACGCGCAGGGCGCACGCACGGCGCTGCGCGCGCTGCTGCCGGAACTGTGAGCCCCCGTCCGCACTGTCGTACTCCTTGCCGAACGCGTGCGGCGAACTGATCCTGAGGCCCGGTCACATGGTGCACGCGGACGCCCCGAGGGCGTCCTGGAGCAGACAGGTGGTACCGCCGATGGCACAGGCACCGCAGTTGTGGATGCGCACCGAGACACGGCCCACCGAACGCCGCGCCCCCCTCACCCCGCCCGACGCCGAACAGCTCGTCCGACAAGGCGTACGGATCACCGTGGAGGACTCCGCCCACCGGGTCTTCCCGCTCGCCGACTACGCCGACGCGGGCTGCCGCACCGCTCCCGCCGGTGCCTGGGCCGGCTCCGCACCCGGCTCCGCGTTCATCCTCGGCCTGAAGGAACTCCCGCCCGCCCCGGAGCGTTTACGGCACCGGCACGTGTACTTCGGGCACGCCTACAAGGGCCAGGCGGAAGCCCGCGCGCTGCTGCGTCGGTTCGCCGCGGGCGGCGGGACCCTGCTCGACCTGGAGTACCTGGCCGACGCACAGGGGCGCAGGCTGGCGGCCTTCGGCTACTGGGCCGGGTACGCGGGCGCCGCGCTGGCCGTCCTGCACGCCCGGGGCCGGCTCGTCGCCCCGCTGGTCCCCCTCCCGCGCGAGGAACTCGACGCGCGATTGCGGGCTTCGCGGGCCGTCGCCACCCCGGCCGGGGAGCTGCGGGCCCTCGTCATCGGGGGCCACGGCCGCAGCGCCCGGGGTGCCTGTGACGCCCTTTCGACGGCCGGGGTACGGGTGACCCGGTGGGACCGGAGCGACACCGCCCGGCTGGACCGGGCCGCCCTGCTCGGGCACGACGTCCTGGTCAACGCCGTGCTCACCACCCGCCCCGTACCGCCGTTCCTGACCCCGGCCGACCTGGACCCGGACCGCGAACGGCGGCTCACGGTGATCGCCGACATCACCTGTGACACCGGCTCGCCGCTGCACCTGCTGCCCGTCTACGACCGGCTCACGGACTGGGCGGTCCCGGTCCGCAGGTTGCGCGCCGGACCCCGCCCGCTGGACGTGATCGCCATCGACAACCTGCCGTCCCTGGTGCCCGCGGAGGCGGCCCGCTCCTTCTCGGCGGACCTGCTCCCGAAGCTGCTGGCCCTGGGCACGGGCACGCCGGACCCGGACTGGCTGCGCTGCCGGGCGGCCTTCACCCGGGCCCTGGCGGGAGTCAGCCGCTCCGCCGGTCGGCGAAGCCGACGGACAGGTACGGCCATGCCGTGACGAGCCGGGCCAGCTCGGTGACCGTGGCCCCGTCCGCTGCCCGCAAGTCCGCCCGGCCGGGGCGGAAGTGCACGACCGTGCCGGTCGTCCCGTCACCGGCGAGCGGGGTCAGGCCGGTGGCGGGTACGCCGTGCTCGTACCGCTGCGTCCAGGCCCCCTCCGCCCGGCGGTTGGTGTGCAGGAGCCACTCGCTGAGGGCGGCCACGACCGACATGCCCCGGCGCGGCTGCCCGTCCGGCAGCAGCTGCGCTCCGGGGTGGTCGAAGAACCGCAGGTCCTTCGTCGCCATGACCGGCTTCTTCACGGGGCGTCCGGCGGCGTCGAGCCGGGTGTCGGTGCCCCGCCCGTCGTCCGCGACGGACACCGAGCCGTCGGCGTGGAACGTGACGGCGCACCGCCCGCCGTCGCCCCGCGCCCCGGCCTCGTCGGCCGCGTACGCGATGACCTCCAGGAGCAGGTGGCGCAACCCGCCGGGAGCGAAACCGGCCGGATCACTGCGGATCTGCGCGAGGTGCGCGGTGTCCACCGTGGCAGCCCAGTCGTGTGTCGTGTTGCGCCAAGCGGCCGTTGTCCCGTCCATGGCACCAGTATCCCCACCCGGACCCGGACTTGTACCCGGGTCGGGACCACCCGTCCTGCCCGTTCGGGACGCGGGAGCTCAGGAGGCGGGGCTCAGGTACATGCCGCCCTGGTCGCCGCCGGGGGTGTTCTTGCAGCCGGAGGCGGAGGTCGCGGGCTGGGCCACGGCCAGGGCGAGGCAGCGCCCGACGGCCAGCTGGCCGAAGTAGTTCGGGTGCATGGATTCCTGGACCAGGCCCTGGGACTCGTTGTTGTCGATCCAGCGGGCCCACTCGCTCGTCTTCGCCGACGCCGGCACCGTCGAGCTCACCTGCTTGCTGGCCTGCGCGCACACCTCGCGTCCCTGGAGCATGTCCCGCAGGTCCAGGAACTGCACGCCCTTGGCCGCGGCGACCGCCTTGATGCCGTTCGCGAGCTGCGGCACGAGCGAGTCCCGCGCCCAGTCGGAGTCCCGGTTCCAGAACGGACAGCCGCCGCTGTTGAGCCGGCTCCAGTCGCTCTGGGTGTAGCGGTTCTCCGCGCCGCGCGGGATCGGCGACGGGTAGGACTGGAGGACGATCCGGTAGGAGGAGTCCGGGTACCCGGCGCCGCGCATCACGGCCCGGATCTCGTCGACCGACTTGCCGACCTTGGCCATGACCCCGTTGATCTTCTGGTCCACGGCCGCCTGCTGGTCGTCGTAGCAGTAGGAGTTCCAGAGGACGAAGTCGTAGGCGCACTCCTTGATGATGTCGGCGAAGCCGAGGTCGTTGCCGCCGATGGACAGCGCGATCACCTTGACGTCGTCGGCCGCGGCCACCGCCGCGAGCTGATCCGCCTGCGGCGCCTCGCCCTTGAAGGGGACGCCGCCGTTGGAGGCCCGGAACACGTTGTCCGAGACGGCCCCGGAGCAGGCAAGGTTCACGGCGACGTCGGCCACGGCGCCCGCGCTCAGCACCTCGGCCGCGTCCGAGCGGTCGCAGCCGCCGGCGGTGGTCCCGTATACCTTCGACGGGTCGTACGTACTGTTGCTGACCCAGGCCCGGTCGGTGCCGGTACGACTGCCGCTGTTGGTGAGGCTGTTGCCCTTCCAGCGGCCGGCCTCACCCGAGATGTAGCTGTCGCCCATGGACACGACGGCCGTGGGCCCGTTGCCGGGACTGGCCGCGGCCGGGCCGGCGCCGCCGCCCACCAGCGCCGTTACGGCGAGCGGCAGGACCATTGCGGCGCCGGCCAGTCGTCGCACGCGACTGCGGGGCCGGTCCTTGCTGACGTTGCGGAATCCGATCACTGCGGAACTCCTGCGGTCGGCCACGCGAAAGGCCAGGACAACTGGCGTCGCATGGCTGGGAAGTGGGGGTTACCGCCGGCGCCGGTGGCATCGGAAAGGTGACACGCGGCCGGATGTTACCGCTAGGTACACGCAGATTACGATGACGTAACGACCGACCAATCGGTCGGGAATCGAGCCCGCCGCGAGCCGGACACGGCTCCGCCCCCGGCGCGTTGGGGCGACGGGGGCGGAGCCGGTGCGTTCGGCTGCTGTGCGTTTCAGCCGAAGTGCGGGGAGGTCAGCCGATCAGCTGCTCGTACGCGGGCAGGGTGAGGAAGTCCGCGTAGTCGGCGTCGAGGGCGACCTGGAGCAGGAGGTCGTGGGCCTGCTGCCACTTGCCGGCCGCGAAGGCCTCTTCGCCGACCTCGGCGCGGACCGCGGCCAGTTCCTCGGCGGCGAGCTCACGGGTCAGCTCGGCGGTGGCCGGGACCAGTGCGCCGTCGTGCTCGAACACCACGCCCGCGTTGATCCACTGCCAGATCTGCGAGCGCGAGATCTCGGCGGTGGCCGCGTCCTCCATCAGGCCGAAGATGCCGACGGCGCCGAGGCCCCGCAGCCATGCCTCGATGTAACGGATGCCCACCTGGACGGCGTTGCGCAGGCCGTCGTACGTCGGCTTCGCGTCCAGCGAGTCGATCGCGATCAGGTCGCCCGGGGCCACCGAGACGTCCTCGCGCAGCCGGTCCTTCTGGTTCGGCTTCTCGCCGAGCACCGCGTCGAAGGAGGCCGTCGCGATCGGGACGAGGTCGGGGTGGGCGACCCAGGAGCCGTCGAAGCCGTCGGCCGCCTCGCGGTCCTTGTCGGCCCGAACCTTCTCGAACGCGATCCGGTTGACCTCCGCGTCCTTGCGGGACGGGATGAAGGCCGCCATGCCGCCGATGGCGTGTGCGCCGCGCTTGTGGCAGGTGCGGACGAGGAGTTCGGTGTACGCCCGCATGAACGGGGCGGTCATCGTCACCGCGTTGCGGTCCGGCAGGACGAACTTCTCGCCGCCGTCACGGAAGTTCTTCACGATCGAGAAGAGGTAGTCCCAGCGCCCCGCGTTCAGGCCCGCGGCGTGGTCGCGCAGCTCGTAGAGGATCTCCTCCATCTCGTACGCGGCCGTGATGGTCTCGATCAGCACGGTCGCGCGGACGGTGCCCTGCGGGATGCCGACGTAGTCCTGGGCGAAGACGAAGATGTCGTTCCAGAGGCGCGCCTCCAGGTGCGACTCCGTCTTCGGCAGGTAGAAGTACGGGCCCTTGCCGAGGTCGATCAGGCGCTGCGCGTTGTGGAAGAAGTACAGGCCGAAGTCCACGAGGGAACCGGAGGCCGGGCCGCCGTCGATGCTGAGGTGGCGCTCCTCCAGGTGCCAGCCGCGCGGCCGCATCACGACGGTGGCGAGCTGTTCGGCCGGCTTGAGGGCGTACGACTTGCCCGTGCGCGGGTCGGTGAAGTCGATGCGCCGCTCGTAGGCGTCGATCAGGTTGAGCTGGCCGAGGACGACGTTCTCCCAGGTGGGAGCCGAGGCGTCCTCGAAGTCGGCGAGCCAGACCTTGGCGCCCGAGTTGAGGGCGTTGATGGTCATCTTGCGGTCCGTCGGACCGGTGATCTCCACGCGGCGGTCGTTCAGCGCGGCCGGCGCGGGCGCCACCTTCCAGTCGCCCTCGCGGACCTGTGCGGTGTCCGGGAGGAAGTCGAGGCTGGAGGTGCGGGCGATCTCGGAGCGCCGTTCGGCGCGCCGGGCGAGCAGCTCGGCGCGGCGGGGGGCGAACCGCCGGTGCAGCTCGGCCACGAAGGCCAGGGCCGCTTCGGTGAGGACTTCGTCCTGCCGGGGCAGGGGCTCGGCGTCGACGATGGCCAGCGGGGACGGCGCTGGTGCGGACATGTGTGTCACTCCTTCAGCGGCGGTGCCTGGCGGCCGCGGGGGAATGCTCGCGCGAGACGGCACGCAGTGTCGTCGGGTGTGGAGAGTTCCGCAATACGGTCGCGGGCGCCGTCTGTGGGTTCAGGGCGCTTCTGACCAGTGGATAGTAATTTCCTCATGGTGGAAGTTCAATGGTTTGTTGATGTCGAGATTCTCCTGGTCGACATATTCCGCCGATCGGTGGCCCTCAGTGCCATGGCGGTCACCCGGCGCACAAGCGGGCCTCACCCCAGCCGCGCGAGATCGGGCGGGGTGTCGATGTCGAACGCCTCGGCGATGTCCGCGCACTCCACCAGCGTGAGTTCGGCCGCGTGCTCCCGCAGGTGCACCCGCGCGCCCTGGTCGCCGGTCGCCGTCTTCTCGATGTCGCTCCAGCGGGCGGACCCGAACAGCACCGGATGGCCGCGTTCGCCGTCGTAGGACGCGGCCACCAGACTGGCGGGGGAGCGGTACGCCGCCAGGACCCGGGCCACCGCGTCCGCGCCGATCCCCGGCTGGTCCACCAGCGACACCAGGGCCGCCGCGGCGCCGGTGCCCGCCAGTGAGCGCAGGCCGAGCCGCAGCGAGGAACCCATGCCCTGGGCCCAGTCCGGGTTGTCCACGACGACGCAGCCCGCCAGGTCCGCGCGCTCGCGGACCTCCGCCGCCGACGCGCCGAGCACCACGTGCACCGGGCCGCAGCCCGCCCGGCGCAGCACCCGCACCGCGTTCTCGACGAGCGGGCGGCCGCGGTAGGGCAGCAGCGCCTTGGGGCGCCCGCCCAGGCGACGGCCGCCGCCCGCCGCGAGGAGCAGGCCGGCGATCACCGGGCGGTCGGCGCCGGACCGGGCGGGAGGTGGGGTGCTGGCTGGCATGACAGCGATTCTCGCTCCTGCGCGGAGCCGCGCGGCCGCCCCGGCGCGAACCGGCTCCGCGCGAACCGGCCCAGCGCGCGCAGGGAAGCCCGCCCGGCGGCGAACCGCAGGGGCTGCGAGATCCGCCGCTCGACGGCGGCCACCAGGGCGCGCTCGCCACGGTCGGTCAGCATCCCGGTCTCGCGGATGGTCGACGTCACCGGCGTCTCCTTGCCAATCGGGGGCCAATAAGGCGAGTGTGGTCCTCGATTGGCCTGGCAGGCAGAGCCAATCGGGGGAGGTTGGCATGGCATACGGGCGAATCGTCCAGACCGCGGACAGAACCATCGGCAGCCGCCAACTCGCGGCGCTGCTGCCCCCCGGGCTGCTGGCCCGGCCCGGCTACCGCGCGCTCGCCGACGCCGTGCGCACCCTGATCCTCGACGGCCGGATCGCCCTGCACGTCCGGCTGCCCGCCGAACGCGAACTCGCCGAGGCGGTCGGCGCGAGCCGGGCCACCGTCACCGGCGCCTACGACCTGCTGCGCGAGAGCGGCTACGCCCTCAGCCGCCGCGGCTCCGGCACCTGGACCGACCTCCCCGAGGGGCACCGGCCGGTCGGCGCCCACGCGCTCCTCGGCGCCGGTGGCCGCCTCCCCGGCGAGGACGACCCCGGCACGGACCTCGCCATCGCCGCCATGGGCGCACCCGAAGGAGCCCTCACCGAGGCGCTGGCCTGGGCCGCGTCCAAGCTGCCCGAAGCGGCCCGCACCCCCGGTTACCACCCGTTCGGACTGCCCGCCCTGCGGACGGCCGTGGCGGACCGGTTCACCCGGCGCGGGCTGCCGACCCGCCCGGAGCAGATCCTGGTGACGGCCGGCGCCCAGCAGGCCTTCACGCTGCTGGTGAGCCTGCTGTGCCGGCCCGGGGACCGGGTCGTCACTGAGAGCCCCACGTACGCCAACGCGCTCGACGCACTGCGCCACGCCCGGTTGCGCACCGGGTCGATCGCGGTGTCCGACGCGGGCTGGGACATGGAGATCGCCGAATCCACGCTGCGCCAGACCGTCCCGAGGCTGGCCTACGTGATCCCGGACTTCCACAACCCAACGGGTGCGCTGATGCCGCCGGAGCAGCGGCTGCGGCTGCTGGCGGCCACCCGGCGGACCGGCACCTGGCTGGTGGTGGACGAGACCATCGCCGACATCGCGCTGGACGTACCGGCCCCCGCGCCACTGGCCTCGCTGGCGGCGCCCGGGGGAGCCGACCACGTGGTGACCATCGGCTCGCTGAGCAAGACGTACTGGGGCGGGCTGCGGGTCGGCTGGGTCCGTGCCACCGCCAAGATGGTCACCGAGCTGGCCACGGTCCGGGCCGCGGCCGACATGACCGGCTCCGTACTGGACCAGCTGGTCGCCCTGCCGCTGCTGGAGCAACTGGAGCGCGCCCTGCCGGAGCGGATCGCCGAGCTGCGCGTACGGCGCGAGGCCCTGGTGCGCGCGCTCCAGCGGCACACCCCCGAGTGGACGTGGCAGCTGCCGCCGGGCGGCCTCTCCCTCTGGGTGGACCTCGGCGAGCCGGTCAGCTCCGCGCTGTCGGAACGGGCCGCCGCCGCCGGCGTCCACATCGGGCGCGGCGCCCGCTTCGGCGTGGACCCGGGTACCTTCGAACACCGGCTGCGGATCCCGTACACCCTGCCCGCCGACCGGCTGGACCAGGCCGTCCGCCGCCTCGCGGCCGCCTTCCACGACGGCGTCCCGCTCACCCCGGCGGTGCAGCGCCCGCACTGGGTCGCGTAGGACCGCCTACCGGGTGCGGATCAGGCGGCGGGTGGCGGCCGCGGCCACCGCCGCCGTCCGGGAGTCGACGCCGAGCTTCGCGTAGACGTGGACCAGGTGGGACTTGACCGTGGCCTGGCTGAGGAACAGCTCCTTCGAGATCTGCTGGTTCGACAGCCCGTCCGCGACCAGCTGGAGCACCTCCAGCTCCCGCTTCGTCAGCGCCTGCGCCGGCGTCCGCATCCGGTCCATCAGCCGCAGCGCCACCGCCGGGGCCAGCGCGGACTGGCCGGCCGCCGCGGTACGGACCGCCGCCGCCAGCTCCTCCGGCGGGGCGTCCTTGAGCAGATAGCCCGAGGCCCCCGCCTCCACCGCCGCCAGGATGTCGGCATCCGTGTCGTACGTGGTCAGCACCAGCACCCGCGGGGCCCCCGGGCGCGCCGTGATCAGGGCCGTCGCAGCCGAGCCGTGCATCCCGGCCCCGAACTGGAGGTCCATCAGCACCACGTCCACCGCCGCCGAGGCGGCCAGCTCCACCGCCCGCTCCGCCGTCGCCGCCTCCGCCGCCACCGCGAAGTCGGGCTCGGCCTCCAGTACGGCCCGCAGCCCCGCCCGTACCACCGGGTGGTCGTCGGCCAGCAGCAGCCGGATCGTCATCAGGGGACCTCCACGGGCAGGGGCAGGGTGACGGCCACGGCGGTGCCCTGGCCAGGGGCGGACTCCACGGTGAAGAGCCCGCCCAGCGTCTCGGCGCGCGAGCGCATCGCGGGCAGGCCGAAGCCGCCCTCGCCCGAAGGCGCCGAGCCGGGGTCGAAGCCGTGGCCGTCGTCGACGACGTCCAGCGTGACCGAGGCGTCCATGAAGGTGAGGGTGATCTCGGCGCGCCCCGCCCGCGCGTGCCGCACCACGTTGGCCAGCGCCGACTGGGCGATCCGCAGCAGCGCCACCTCGTACGGGGTGGGCAGCGCCCGGGGCGCGCCGCTCAGCGAGAACCGCACCCGCGGCCCCGGCGCGGCCGAGCACAGCCGCTCCAGCGCTGCGGCGAGGGACCCGTGCTCCAGGTCGGGCGGGGTCAGGGCCCGTACGAACCGGCGGGCCTCGGCGAGGTTCTCCTGGGCGGCCTCCCGGGCCCGGCCGATGTGTTCCAGTGCCGCGGCGTCCGGCGGGAGCGAGCGTTCCGCGGCCCGCAGCAGCAACTGGATGGACGACAGCCCCTGGGCCAGGGTGTCGTGGATCTCCCGCGCGAGCCGTTCCCGCTCCGCGAGGATCCCCGCGCTCCGCTCGGCGGCGACCAGCTCGGCCCGGGTCGCCATCAGCTCCTCGATCAGCTGCCGCCGGCGCTCGCTCTCGCGGTACAGCGCCTGGTAGCCCAGTACGGTCGCCACCGCCACGGCGCCGCCCAGCAGCGGCCCCAGGAACGCGCCCGGCGGCACCGCGCTGCCGTCCGCCAGGGCGCCGTGCGCGAGGAAACCGCCGATCGCGGCGCAGGCCGTCACCGCGACGGCGGTGACCCCCCAGCGCAGTCGCAGCAGGTGCAGTTCCAGGAAGTAGAGCGGGAACGCGATCCACAGCCCGTCCGGGGAGACCACGAGCAGCGCCGCCCAGGCGCAGCCCAGCGCCGCCAGCCACACCGCCCCGGCCCTTGGTGACCGGCGGACCGCGGGGGTCAGCACCCCGGCCGCGTAGAGCGCGGCGAGCACCGCGCAGACGGCCACCACCCACCCGGCGCGGGGCACGGCATCCGTGACGGCCCGGCCGGCCGCCAGGGCGAGCAGCCCGAAGAACAGCGCGTGCAGGCACAGGCGCAGTACGCGGGACACGGGCGTGAGGGGCCGGGAGGCGGCGGAGCGGGGGCGCAAAGACATGGCCTGACCAGCGTAAGCGCCGCCCGACGGGGCCCGGTCAACCGAAAGTTTGATGTCGGGCTCCTTCCTTCGATACCGGGAACCGAACCCCGGCGCGATGCCCCGGGCGCCCGGCCGGCACCAGGGTGGGGAGCATGTTCGTCGCATGGAGAGATCTACGGTTCGCCAAGGGCCGCTTCGCCCTGATGGGGGCGGTGGTCCTGCTGATCACACTGCTGGTCGGCCTGCTGTCCGGGCTCACTTCCGGACTGGCCCGGGAGAACATCTCGGCCGTCACCGCTTTGCCCGCCACCCACCTTTCCTTCGCCGCGCCCGCCGGCGGCCAGAAGGTGTCCTTCACCAACTCGCAGCTGCCCGAGAGCGCCTGGCGGACCTGGCGGACCCGGTCCGGGGTCCGGATGGCGGAACCGCTCGCCGTCCGCACGGCCAACGCCGTCTCCGGGGAGCGCACCGCCGCCGTCTCCGCCTTCGGCGTCGATCCGGCCGGCCGGCTCGCACCCGCCGGCTCGCACCTGGCCCCGGGCCGGGTGGTCCTCACCGAGAAGGCCGCCGGGGAACTGGGCGGCCTGCGCCCCGGAGCCCGGCTGAGGGTCGGCCCGCTCGACCTGACGGTGGCCGCCGTGTCCGGCACCGCGGCGTTCAGCCACACCCCCGTGGTCTGGATGGACCTCGGCGACTGGCAACGCGTCGGGAACCAGGGCGCGGCCGCCGCCGTCGCCACCGTCATCGCCCTGGACGCCCCGGGCGCCGACCTCGGTGCCGGTGACGCGGCCGCCGGCACCAGGACCGAGACGGTCGACGGAGCGCTGGCCGCCATCGGCTCCTACACCTCGGAGAACGGCTCGCTCCAGCTGATGCGCGGCTTCCTCTTCGCCATCTCGGCGCTCGTCATCGGCGCCTTCTTCACGGTGTGGACGATCCAGCGCAGCGGCGACATCGCCGTGCTGAAAGCGCTGGGGGCCTCCACCGGGTACCTGCTCCGGGACGCCCTCGGGCAGGCCGTGGTCATGCTGGCGGCCGGCACCGGACTCGGCACGGCGCTCGCGGCCGGCGCCGGCGCGCTGATCAGCGGCGGCGACGTGCCCTTCGTACTCGACGCGGCCACCGTCCTCGTCCCCGCCGTGGTCATGATCGCGCTCGGCGCGCTGGGCGCGGCCCTGTCCATCCGGCGGATCACCGCCGTCGACCCGCTGACCGCCCTCGGGAGCGCCCGATGACCCTGCACGTGCACGACGTCACCCTCACCTATCCCGACGGCGACGGCCGGCTCACCGCACTGGACGGCGTCTGCCTGGACGTACCCGGCGGCAGCCTCACCGCCGTGATCGGGCCCTCCGGGTCCGGCAAGTCCAGCCTGCTCGCCGTCGCCGCCACCCTCGTCACCCCGGACTCGGGGCGGGTGGTCGTCGGGGGGCGGGACACGGCGGGTCTCAGCGCGGCCGAGAAGTCGGCGCTGCGCCGCGAGGAGATCGGGATCGTCTTCCAGCAGCCCAATCTGCCGGCCTCCCTGACCGCCGCCGAGCAGCTCCAGGTGATGGCGCACCTCTCGGGCCGCCCGGCCAGGCGGCTGCGCGGACGCGCGCTGGAGCTGCTGGACGCGGTGGGCCTGGCCGACAAGGCCGACAAGCGCCCGCACCAGCTCTCCGGGGGCCAGCGGCAGCGGGTCAACATCGCCCGCGCGCTGATGAACGAGCCCTCCGTACTGCTGGTCGACGAGCCCACCAGCGCACTGGACCACGAGCGCGGCGCGGCCGTGCTCGACCTCCTGGTCACGTTGACCCGCGAGCGCTCCGCGGCCACCGTGCTGGTCACCCACGACCACGCCCACCTGGAGCGGATGGACGGCACGGCGCGGATGTCCGACGGCCGGCTCACGCCGGCGCCCGCGGCCCCCTGAGCCGTGCGAAAGCCCCGGTCACCGCCCTTGCGGGAGGGCCGGGGCTCTCGTACGTGGCGACTACGCGGGGCTCTGGCTCTGCAGGGCCACCGACAGCTCGGCCGCGACGCCCTGGAGGATCGGCACGATCGACCCGGTCAGCGCCTCCGTCACCCGGCCCGCCGGGCCCGAGATGGAGATCGCCGCAGCGGTCGGGGAGTTCGGCACCGACACGGCCAGGCAGCGGACCCCTATCTCCTGCTCGTTGTCGTCGACCGCGTAGCCGGCCTTGCGGACCTGCTCCAGGGCCTCCAGGAAGCCCTCGGGCGTGGTGATGGTCTTCTCGGTCGCGGCCGGCATCCCGGTGCGCGCCAGCAGGGCCCGGACCTCGTCGGCCGGGGTGTACGCGAGCAGTGCCTTGCCCACGCCGGTGGAGTGCGGCAGCACCCGGCGGCCGACCTCGGTGAACATGCGCATGGAGTGCTTGGACGGCACCTGGGCGACGTAGACGATCTCGTCCCCGTCGAGCAGGGCCATGTTCGCCGTCTCCCCGGTCTCCTCGACGAGGCGGGCGAGGTAGGGGCGGGCCCAGGTGCCGAGCAGCCGGGCCGCCGACTCGCCGAGCCGGATCAGCCGGGGGCCGAGGGAGTAGCGCCGGTTGGGCTGCTGGCGGACGTATCCGCACGCCACGAGGGTGCGCATGAGGCGGTGGATGGTCGGCAGCGGCAGACCACTGGCGGCGGAGAGCTCGCTGAGGCCGACTTCGCCCCCCGCGTCGGCCATGCGTTCGAGCAGGTCGAAGGCGCGCTCCAGGGACTGGACGCCACCGCCGCCGGCGGTGGGCTTGGCGGAAGCGTCGGTGGTGCTGGCGCTGGACGTCGGCACGGGCGCGGTCCTTTCGGTGCTGGCAGGCAAGGAAGCAGCCTACCGGTCGGTCGGCCTCGGCCCTAGAGCCGGGCGACGCCTTCCCCGCCGGTCAGAGGCGGTTTGTCCGGGAGACGGACACCGCTGTGAAGTTACCGGGCGCCCCTCCATGGTGATAGCTACATTCTGTATAGTGAAATCCTAATTCCATCTTGTGGAAACGTCCAAGTCGGTCAAGAGGGGTGTCCACGGTCCGTCCGGACACTCTTGACTGGCCTGGGATCGCGGTGAAGACTCCGTCAACAGAACGTTGAATTTCGCTCTGTGGAAGTAGATGGGGAGGTTCCGGCGTGTCCGACGACGTGGAACTGGTACTGCGCTCGACTCGCGTCATCACCCCCGGGGGGACGCGGGCCGCTTCGGTAGCCGTCGCCGCCGGGAAGATCGTCGCCGTACTGCCGCACGAGGCCGAAGTACCGGCCGGCGCCCGGCTGGCGGACTTCGGCGACGACGTCCTGCTCCCCGGCCTGGTGGACACCCACGTCCACGTGAACGACCCCGGCCGCACCGAGTGGGAGGGCTTCTGGACGGCCACCCGCGCCGCCGCGGCCGGCGGCATCACCACGATCCTCGACATGCCGCTGAACTCCCTGCCGCCGACCACCACCGTCGACCACCTGCGCGTCAAGCAGGACGTCGCCCGCAGCAAGGCGCACGTCGACGTCGGCTTCTGGGGCGGCGCGCTGCCCGACAACGTGAAGGACCTGCGCCCCCTGCACGACGCGGGCGTCTACGGCTTCAAGTGCTTCCTGTCGCCCTCCGGCGTGGACGAGTTCCCCCAGCTCGACCAGGAGCAGCTGGCCACCTCCCTCGCCGAGATCACCGGCTTCGGCGGCCTGATGATCGTGCACGCCGAGGACCCGCACCACCTGGAGTCCGCGCCGCAGAAGAGCGGCCCCAAGTACGCGGACTTCCTCGCCTCCCGTCCGCGCGACGCCGAGAACACCGCGATCGAGAACCTCATCGCCCAGGCGCGGCGGCTGAACGCGCGCGTCCACGTCCTGCACCTGTCCTCCTCCGACGCGCTGCCGCTGATCGCCGCCGCCAAGGCCGAGGGCGTCCGGATCACCGTCGAGTCCTGCCCGCACTACCTCACCCTCACCGCCGAGGAAGTGCCCGACGGCGCCAGCGAGTTCAAGTGCTGCCCGCCCATCCGCGAGGCCGCCAACCAGGACCTGCTGTGGGACGCGCTGGCCGACGGCACCATCGACTGCATCGTCTCCGACCACTCCCCCTCCACCGCGGACCTCAAGACCGGCGACTTCGCCACCGCGTGGGGCGGCATCTCCTCCCTCCAGCTGGGCCTCCCGGCGATCTGGACCGAGGCGCGCAGGCGCGGCCGCACCCTCGAAGAGGTCGTGCGCTGGATGTCCACCGCGCCGGCCGCCCTGGCCGGACTGGACGCCAAGGGCGCCATCGAGGCCGGCCGCGACGCCGACTTCGCGGTCCTGGCACCCGAAGAGACCTTCACCGTGGACCCGGCCCACCTGCACCACCGCAACCAGGTCACGGCCTACGCGGGCAAGACCCTGCACGGCGTGGTGAAGTCCACCTGGCTGCGCGGCACGCAGATCGCCGACCACGGCACCCCGACCGGGCCCACGGGCCGACTTCTCGAAAGGCAGAACTGACTGTGACGGCGACTGCATCCTTCACCGGCAACGCGAACCCGTACGGAGGCGGCGACCCGTACGCGGACTACCGCACCGCGGACTTCCCGTTCACCCAGTACGCGAACCTCGCCGCGCGTGCGCTCGGCGCCGGTGTCATCGCCGCCAACGACGAGTTCTTCGCCGAGCGCGAGAACCTGCTCATCGAGGAGCCCGCGCACTTCGACCCGGAGCACTTCGGGCACAAGGGCAAGGTCATGGACGGCTGGGAGACCCGCCGCCGCCGCGGCGTCTCGGCCGAGCACCCCTGGCCGACCGCCGAGGACCACGACTACGCCCTGATCCGCCTCGGCGCCCCCGGCGTCATCCGCGGCATCGTCGTCGACACCGCCCACTTCCGCGGCAACATGCCGCAGGCCGTCTCCGTACAGGCCACCGCCGTCGAGGGCTCCCCGACCGCGGCGGAGCTGCTCTCCGACGACGTCAAGTGGACGACCCTCGTGGAGCGCACCCCCGTCGGCGGTCACGCCGCCAACGGCTTCGAGATCAACGTCGAGCAGCGCTTCACGCACCTGCGCCTGAACCAGCACCCGGACGGCGGCGTGGCCCGCCTGCGCGTCTACGGCGAGGTCCGCCCCGACCCGAAGTGGCTCGCCGCGCTCGGCACGTTCGACGTCGTCGCCCTGGAGAACGGCGGCTCGGTCCAGGACGCGTCCAACCGCTTCTACTCCCCGCCGACCAACACCATCAACCCGGGCCGCTCCCGCAAGATGGACGACGGCTGGGAGACCGCCCGCCGCCGCGACAACGGCAACGACTGGATCCGCTACCAGCTGGTCGCCGACTCCGAGATCCGCGCCGTCGAGATCGACACCGCCTACCTCAAGGGCAACGCGGCCGGCTGGGCCTCGCTGTCCGTCAAGTCCGGCGAGGAGGGCGAGTGGACGGAGTTCCTGCCGCGCACCCGCCTCCAGCCCGACACCAACCACCGCTTCGTGCTGGACACCCCGGCGGTCGGCACGCACGTGCGGATCGACATCTTCCCGGACGGCGGCTTCTCCCGCCTGCGCCTGTTCGGCTCGCTGACGGAGGCCGGCGCGGCCGCGCACGCCGGCCGCCACCAGGAGCTCGGCGGCTGACGCCGACCCGCTCCCGACACACCGCGGACCGCCCCGGGGGCCGACACCCCCGGGGCTCGCCCCTGCCCGGAGGCTTCCCGTCCCGAGGACACCGCCCGGCTACCGGGCGGCGAAACGCCCCCGCGGATCGCCGTGGAGGCGCCCCGCCGGGAGCCGCCGGCCGTACGCGAGCAGCAGCAGGTCCTGCGCGGCGCCGGACAGCGGCGCCCCGGTGCCGAAGGACCAGTCGAGGTCCGTGGCCCGCAACTCGGTGCCGCGCAGGTCGGCGCCGAAGAACCTGAGGGTGCGGGCGTCGACGGCCGCCAGCAGGATGCGCAGCCGGTCCTCGGGCACCCGGCGGCCGAGGCCCAGCGCGACCGTGATGTCCAGACCGTGCACCACGTCGTGGCCCAAGGCCGACACGTACCCGCCCACCGGCGGCGTCCAGGGGTGCTCCGCGTTCTCCCGCAGCATCGCGGCGAGCCCGCTCGTGGAATGCGCGGCCGCGTCCTCGCGCGCGCACCGGTCGGTCATCCGGTGCCCTGGTCCCAACGCCGGGGAAGGAGACCGCGGCGGCCCTCGGGGTGCGCACGCGCGAGATCACCGGGCCGGCGCTGCGGGCCCGGGTCGCCCTCGCCTGGCGCACGGACGGCCCCGCCGGGCCCGCGGCGGGGGAGTTCCTGCGCGTGCTCCGCGCGGCACTCTCCCGCGCGCCGCAGCGATGAGTCACGGGCGGCCCGGGAGTCTGAACGGTGCAGACCCACCGGACGGAACAAGGAGCGCGGAGCCATGGGAAAGCTGACCCTCACCACCTTCCTCACCCTCGACGGCGTGATGCAGGCCCCCGGGGCGCCCGAGGAGGACCCCAGCGACGGCTTCCGCTACGGCGGCTGGCTCGTGCCCTTCGCCGACGAAGGGATGGGCGAGTTCGTGACGGAGCTGTTCGGCCGGGCCGGAGCGTTCCTCCTCGGCCGCCGCACCTACGAGATCTTCGCGAGCCACTGGCCGCGCCACGACGACCCGGCGGACCCGGTCGCGAGCCGGCTCAACCACCTGCCGAAGTACGTCGCCTCCACCACGCTGCGCGAACCGCGCTGGGAGCACACCACCGTCATCGACGGCGAACACCTCCAGGCCGAGGTCGTACGGGTCAAGGACAAGCTGGACGGGGAGTTCCAAGTGCACGGCAGCGGACGGCTGGCGCAGTGGCTGCTCGCGCGGGACCTGGTGGACGAACTGAACCTGCTGGTGTTCCCGGTGTTCCTCGGCGCGGGCCGCCGGCTGTTCCCGACCGGGAGCCTGCCGACCTCCTGCGCGCTGACCGGCCACCGCACCACCGGGAACGGCATCGCCATCCACACCTACCGGCCGACCGGCCGCGCCGCCTTCGGTTCCTTCGCGGACTGACCCGGCCCGCACCGCGGCCGGGCGGACACCACGTCGACCCGCGTGATCCGCTCCGGTACGGTGGGCCGGGTTCCGCGGGAGCCGCCGAAGTCTCCGCCCGTTTCCCGCCGCTGGAGACCCCGTGTCCGCACTCGCCGTCCCCGCTCCCGTCACCGCGCCCCGCCGGGCCTGGCCCACCGATCTGCCGGTGCTGCTGGTGGCCGTCGTCTGGGGCGGCAGCTACCTCGCCGCCAAGGGGATCACCTCCCCGAACACCGTGATCGCCGTGCTCGTGCTGCGGTTCGCGCTCGTGGTGCCGGTGCTCGCCCTCGCCGGGTGGCGGCGGCTCCGGGCGCTGACCGGGGCCCAACTGCGCGGCGCGGGCGCGCTGGGACTCGTACTCGGCGGGATCTTCCTGCTGGAGACCTACGGGGTCGTCCACACCTCCGCGACCAACGCCGGGCTGATCATCAGCCTGACCATGATCTTCACCCCGCTCGCCGAGGCCGCCGTGCGCCGCAGGCGCCCCTCCCGCGGCTTCCTCGGCGCCGCGGCCCTCTCCGTGGCCGGGGTGGTGCTGCTGACCCAGGGTGCCGGGTTCACCGCCCCGGGCGCCGGGGATCTGCTCATCCTCGGCGCCGCCCTCGCACGGACCGCGCACGTGCTGCTGATGGCCCGGATCAAGGCCGTCCAGGACGCCGACTCGCTGTCCCTGACCACCGTTCAGCTGACGAGCGCCGTCGCGGTCTTCGCCGTCCTGGCCGCGCTGCCCGGCAGCGGCGCCGGCCCGTGGGCCGCCGCCGCGGGGTTCGGGGCCGCCGAATGGGCCGGACTCGCCTTCCTGTCCGTGCTGTGCACCCTGTTCGCCTTCTTCGTGCAGATGTGGGCCGTACGCGCCACCTCCCCCTCCCGGGTCAGCCTGCTGCTGGGTACCGAGCCCCTGTGGGCGGCCGCCGCCGGGATCGCCCTGGGCGGCGACCGCCCTGGCCCGGCCGGTGTCGCCGGAGCCGCGCTGGTCCTCGCCGGCACCGCCTGGGGCCGGCGAGCCGGAAGCTGACCGAATGGCCGAAAGCCGCCCCACCCATGGTCAACTGCCGGTCTAGGGTGACCCCATGCCGATTCTGGACCTCAGTACGATCGCCGAAGACTTCGACGAAAACCCGTATCCGCACTACAGGCGACTGCGGGAGAGCGGCCCGGTCCACCGCGTCAAGGCGGCGGACGGGCAGCAGGTCTGGCTGATCGTCGGCCACGAGGAGGCCCGGCAGGCCCTCACCCACCCCGAGGTCTCCAAGAACTGGCTCGGCAGCGGCCTCTACAGCGACCGCGAGACGACCGAGGCCAGCGCCAACATGATGCGCTCGGACCCGCCCCACCACACCCGGCTGCGCAAACTGGTCGCCCCTTCCTTCGCCCCCGGCCGGATCGAGGCCCTGCGGCCGCGGATCGAACAGATCGTGGACGGACTGCTCGACACCATGGCCGCCCGCACCGATCGCCGCGCCGACCTGATCGAAGCCTTCGCGCAGCCCCTGCCGATGATCGTCATCTGCGAGATCCTCGGCGTCCCGGAGAGCGACCAGGACGCCTTCCGAGCCTGGACCGCGGAGATCGTCGCGCCCACCGGGGTGGAGTCCGAGGGTGCGGCCTGGCGGGACATGACGGCCTACGTGAGCGAGCTGACCGACGCCAAGCGCGCCGCCCCCGGCAGCGACCTGCTCAGCGCCTGGACGATGAGCCGCGAGGAGGGCGGCGACCGGCTCACCCGGCAGGAGCTGGTCGCGATGGCCCTGCTGATGATGCTCGGCGGCAACGAGACCGCCGTGCACCTGATCACCAACGGCATCCGGGCCCTGCTCGCCCATCCCGAGCAGTTCGCGGCCCTGCGGGCCGACCCGGACGGCCTGATCGACGGCGCGGTGGAGGAGATCCTGCGCTACGACGGCTCGGTGGAGACCGCCACCTTCCGCTTCGCCCGCTCGGACCTGGAGATCGGCGGCGCCCTCATCGAGGCCGGCTCGCCCGTACTCGTCTCCCTCGCCGGGGCCGACCGCGACCCCGCCCGCTTCGCCGAGCCCGACAGCTTCGACATCCGCCGCCCGGCGAAGGGGGGCGGGCACATCGCATTCGGCCACGGCATCCACCACTGCATCGGGGCGCCGCTGGCCCGGCTGGAGGGCCGGGTCGCGATCCGGGCGCTCGTGGAACGCCTCCCCGGCCTCGCGGAGGACCCGGACGGACCACTGGAGTGGATACCCGGCGCGATGGTCCGGGGCGTCCGGCGGTATCCGGTGCGCTGGTAGCGGCGGCGCCGAGATGTCCGGCGGATCACCCGGCCCGGCGCGGGGCACCCCGGGCCCGGACCGCCCGTCACAGGTCCGGCAGCTCCTCCAGCCGTACCGGGCGGCGCTCCCGGCGCGAACGCTCGCACGCCTCCGCGATCCGGAACGCGGCGAGCGCCTCCCGGCCGTCGCACGGGTTGGGGCCCTCGCCGCGCACCAGCCGTACGAAGGCCGCCAGCTCCGCCTCGTAGGCCGGGCCGAACCGCTCCAGGAACCCGGTCCACGGCTTGCTCGCCGGGGGCGGCCCGTGCGGCTCGGTCGAGGCGATGGGCGTGCGGTCGTCCAGTCCGGTGGAGACCTGGTCCAGCTCCCCGGCCAGCTCCATGCGCACGTCGTACCCGGCGCCGTTGCACCGGGTGCCGGAGCTGCTGACGAGGGTCCCGTCGTCCAGGGTGAGCAGGGCCGCGCCGGTATGGACGTCGCCGGCCTCCCGGAAGGCCGGCAGGCCCGCGTCCGAGCCGGTCGCGTACACCTCGGCCACCTCGCGCCCGGTCACCCAGCGGACCATGTCGAAGTCGTGCACCAGGCAATCCCGGTACAGGCCGCCGGAGGCCGGCAGGTAGTCGGCTGGCGGCGGCGCCGGATCGGCCGTGGTCGTCCGTACGCTGTGCAGCCGCCCCAGCGCGCCGGAACGGACGAGCGCCCGCGCGGCGGCGTAGCCCGCGTCGAACCGGCGCATGAAGCCCAGCTGCAGCACGCCCTGCGCCGCGCCGACCTCGCGCAGCACGTCCAGTGTCCGGTCCAGGCCGGGCGCGACGGGCTTCTCGCAGAACACCGGCAGCCCGCCGCGCACGGCCCGTACCACCAGCTCGGCGTGCCCCTGGGTGGAACACGACACGACCAGGGCGTCCACCCCCCAGGTGAAGACCTGGTCCACGCTCGGCGCGGCGGTGGCCCCGAGCCGGTCCGCCAGCCGTGCGGCCCGCCCGGGATCGGCGTCGGCCAGCAGCAGCGAGCCGGCGTCCGGGTGGCGGGCCAGGGCCGCCGCATGGAACGAGCCGATCCGGCCCGTTCCGATGATCCCGATGCGCATGCACTCAACGTGACCCCGTACAGGGGACCTGTCAATCTGCCCGGGAGTGCCCCGATGGGCTCCCATGGTCCACTGTGGCGGATACTGGGCGGCTGGAGCCGGAATGGACCGCTTTGACAACGATCGGCTGTGACGGCGACGAGATGCACGACGATGCGCTCGACGAGACGCACGACAAGGGAAAGGCGCGGCGACGTGGCTAGGGTTCGGACAGGGGTGCGCGTCGTGGGCGCGGTGCTCGCGGCGGTACTGGGAGCCTCCCTCGCGGGCTGCAGCAGCACGGGCGGCAAGCGCGCCGAGGAGCGGGCGAAGTCCGCTCAGGCGGGACGGCCCGCGGTGAACACCCCGCGCTGGACCTTCGCGATGATCACCCACGCGGGCGATGGCGACACCTTCTGGGACATCGTCCAGAAGGGCGCCAAGGAGGCCGCGGCGAAGGACAACATCAACTTCGTCTACGCCCACGACGACCAGGCGCAGCAGCAGGCCCAGTTCGTCCAGAACGCCATCGACCAGAAGGCGGACGGCATCATCGTCAGCCTCGCCAAGCCCGAGGCCCTCAAGGACGTCATCGCCAAGGCCGTCAAGGCCGGCATCCCGGTGCTGACCGTCAACTCCGGATCCGCCCAGTCCGCCGAGTACGGGGCGCTCACCCACATCGGCCAGGACGAGCAGATCGCGGGCGAGGCCGTCGGCGCCGAGCTGGCCAGGCGCGGCAAGAAGAAGGCCGTCTGCATCCTGCACGAGCAGGGCAACGTCGGCCACGAGCAGCGCTGCGCCGGTGCGAAGAAGACCTTCGGTGAGTCCGGCGGGGTCATGGAGAACCTGTACGTCGAGGGCACCAACATGCCCTCCGTGCAGGCGGCCGTCCAGGCCAAGCTCCAGGCGGACCCGTCCGTCGACTCGATCGTCACCCTCGGCGCCCCCTTCGCCCCCACCGCGATCAAGGCCAAGGACGCGGCGGGCAGCAAGGCCGAGGTGGACACCTTCGACCTCAACGAGTCCGTGGCGCGCGACCTGAAGTCCGGCGCCCTCGGCTTCGCCGTCGACCAGCAGCCCTACCTCCAGGGGTACGAGGCGGTCGACCTGCTGTGGCTCAACCGCTACAACGCCGACGTGCTCGGCGGCGGCCGCCCGGTGCTCACCGGCCCGCAGATCGTCACCGGCGCCGAGGCGGCCAAGCTGGAGCAGTACATCAAGCGGGGCACCCGATGAGCGCACCGGCCCTCGCCGACGAACGGCTCGCGCCCACCTCCCTGGTGCGCCGCCTCCTCGGCCGCCCCGAGCTGGGCGCGGTCGTCGGCGCCGCCGCCGTGTTCGTCTTCTTCTCCTTCGCCGCGGACAGCTTCCTGCGGGCCTCCAGCCTGAGCACGGTCCTGTACTCGGCCTCCACCATCGGGATCATGGCGGTCCCGGTGGCGCTGCTGATGATCGGCGGCGAGTTCGACCTCTCGGCCGGCGTCATGGTCACCACCTCGGCGCTGATCAGCTCGATGTTCAGCTACCAGATGACCGCCAACGTCTGGGTCGGCGTCCTGGTGTCCCTGCTGGTCACCCTGGCCATCGGCTTCTTCAACGGGTTCATGCTGACCCGGACGAAGCTGCCCAGCTTCATCATCACGCTGGGCACCTTCCTGATGCTGACCGGCCTGAACCTCGGCTTCACCAAGCTGATCAGCGGCTCGGTCTCCACCAAGAGCATTGCCGACATGGAGGGCTTCCGCTCCGCCCGGGCCCTGTTCGCCTCGCAGTGGAACGTCGGCTCGGTCACCTTGAAGGTCACCATCCTGTGGTGGCTGGCCCTGGTCGCCGTGGCCACCTGGATCCTGCTGCGCACCCGCGCCGGGAACTGGATCTTCGCGGTCGGCGGCGGGGCCGACGCCGCCCGTGCCACCGGCGTACCGGTCGTCAAGACCCGCATCGGCCTGTACATGGGGGTCGCCCTGTGCGCGTGGATCTCCGGGCAGCACATCCTCTTCTCCTTCGACGTCGTCCAGTCGGGCGAGGGCGTGGGCAACGAGTTCCTGTACATCATCGCGGCGGTCATCGGCGGCTGTCTGATGACCGGCGGCTACGGCTCCGCGATCGGCTCGGCCGTCGGCGCCTTCATCTTCGGCATGACCAGCAACGGCATCGTCTACGCCCAGTGGAACCCCGACTGGTTCAAGTTCTTCCTCGGCGCGATGCTCCTGCTCGCGACGCTGCTCAACGCATGGGTCCGCAAGCGGGCGGAGGCGAAGTGACCGTGAAGGACGCGACCGCTGTGACGGTGAACGAGGCGACCCCGCTGGTGCGGCTGGCCGACGTCAGCAAGTACTACGGCAACATCCGCGCCCTCCAGGGCGTCTCCCTGGAGGTCTCGGCCGGCGAGATCACCTGTGTGCTCGGCGACAACGGCGCCGGCAAGTCCACCCTCATCAAGATCATCGCAGGACTGCACCGGCACGACGGCGGCAGCTTCGAGATCGAGGGCGAGGAAACCGTACTCGCCAACCCGCGCGCCGCCCTGGACCGCGGCATCGCCACCGTCTACCAGGACCTCGCCGTCGTCCCGCTCATGCCGGTCTGGCGGAACTTCTTTCTCGGCTCCGAGCCCACCCGCGGCCGGGGGCCGCTGCGCCGCCTCGACGTGGCCCTGATGCGCGAGACCACCCGCGCGGAGCTGCTGCGCATGGGCATCGACCTGCGGGACGTGGACCAGCCGATCGGCACCCTGTCCGGCGGCGAGCGCCAGTGCGTGGCCATCGCCCGGGCCGTCTACTTCGGGGCGAAGGTCCTCGTCCTGGACGAGCCCACCGCGGCGCTCGGCGTCAAGCAGTCCGGAGTCGTGCTCAAGTACGTCGCCGCGGCCCGTGACGCGGGCCTCGGCGTGGTCCTGATCACCCACAACCCGCACCACGCCCACCTCGTCGGGGACCGCTTCGTGCTCCTGAAGCGGGGCGCCATGGCGGGCAGCCACACCCGCGACTCGATCACGCTGGACCAGCTCACCCGGCAGATGGCGGGCGGCTCCGAGCTGGACGAGCTGAGCCACGAGCTGGAGCGGGTGGCAGAATCAGGTCCTGACCGCCCGTCCGGCACCACCCGCACAAGGGACGACACGACTCGATGAGCACGTACCGGGACTTCACGCTCGCCCACCGGGGGTCGGCGCGGGGCACCGTCCTGCGGACCGTCGGGACCCGTGAGCGCCGGTCGCTGCTGACCGCCCCGCGCGTCCCGACCGTCGGCATCGACATCGGCGGCACCAAGGTGATGGCCGGCGTCGTCGACGCCGACGGCGTCATCCTGGAGAAGATCCGCGCCGAGACGCCGGACAAGTCCAAGAGCCCCAAGGTCGTCGAGGACACCATCGTCGAACTGGTGCTGGACCTCTCCGACCGGCACGACGTGCACGCCGTGGGCATCGGCGCGGCCGGCTGGGTCGACGCGGACCGCTCCCGCGTGCTCTTCGCCCCCCACCTCGCCTGGCGCGACGAGCCGCTGCGCGACGCCCTCCAGTCACGCCTCGCGGTGCCGGTCATGGTCGACAACGATGCCAACACCGCCGCCTGGGCCGAGTGGCGCTTCGGCGCCGGCCGGGGCGAGGACCACCTGGTCATGATCACGCTCGGTACCGGCATCGGCGGCGCCATCCTCGAAGGCGGCCAGGTCAAGCGCGGCCGCTACGGGGTGGCCGGCGAGTTCGGCCACATGCAGGTCGTGCCCGGCGGCCACCGCTGCCCCTGTGGCAACCGCGGCTGCTGGGAGCAGTACAGCTCCGGCAACGCCCTGGTCCGCGAGGCGCGCGAGCTGGCCGCCGCCGACTCCCCGGTCGCGTACAACATCATCGCCAAGGTCGGCGGCAACGTCCAGGAGATCACCGGGCCGCTCATCACCGAGCTGGCCCGCGAGGGCGACGCCATGTGCGTCGAGCTCCTCCAGGACATCGGCCAGTGGCTGGGCGTGGGCATCGCCAACCTCGCCGCCGCCCTCGACCCGTCCTGCTTCGTCATCGGCGGCGGCGTCAGCGCCGCCGACGACCTGCTGATCGGCCCCGCCCGCGACGCCTTCCGGCGCCACCTCACCGGCCGCGGCTACCGCCCCGAGGCCCGGATCGCCAAGGCCGAGCTCGGCCCCGAGGCCGGCATGGTCGGCGCCGCCGACCTCGCCCGGCTCGTCGCCCGCCGCTTCCGCCGGGCCACGCGCCGGCGCGTCGAGCGGTACGAGCGCTACGCGCGGCTCGGCCTGCGCGACACCGCCGGTCGGACGGGCCCCGAGAAGCAGGACGGGCAGCCGTGAACCCGCCGCCCCTGCTGCCGCGGCAGGCCTCCGCCCCGGACGAGGGCGGCGCGCCCGGGTCCCCGGCCGAGGACCGCCGGCACGTGGTCCGGCGCCGCTGGATCACCGCGATCATCATCCTGCTCCTCGTCGGCGTCCCGGCGGGCTACCTCGCCGTCTCGGCCCAGCAGAGCCGCGAGAGCGGCCGCGACAAGGCCGCCAAGGTCGGCGCCGTCAAGGTGCGCAAGGCCTGGCCGTCCGCCGTGCAGCGCAGCATCTACGAGGTCCCGATCCCGATGATGGCCACCCTCGTCGGCTTCCTGGAGACCAACAACTGGCACACCAGCCGGCTCTACACCCAGTTCGCGGTGACCCCGCAGGAGCTCGACACCTTCCTGGCCGACGTCGGCACCGGCAAGGACGCGCTGACGCCGGGGGTGTCCATCTCCGCGCACGACGCGAAGGTCGCCGGCTGGAGCTGGAGCCCCAAGCACAACTGGTACGGGATCACCCTCGACGCCAAGGACCCCCGCCCCACCCGGGACATCACCGTGGACTTCACCAACCCCTCCTACCCCAGGGTGTACGTCGTCTCCACGGCGGTTCCGTAGACCGTTCCGCAGCCCGGTGCGGCGGCCCGCCGGGCGATAGCCTGGGATCATGAAACTCACCAAGCGCCTGCACTCGTGCGTTCAGCTGGAGAAGGACGGGCGCGTGCTCGTCATCGACCCGGGCGCCTTCAGCGAACCCGACGCGGGGCTGGGGGCGGACGTCCTGCTGGTCACCCACGAGCACCCCGACCACTTCGAGGAGGGCCGGCTGCGCGCCGCGCTCGACGCGAACCCGGGAGCCGCGCTGTGGACCCTGCGCAGCGTGGCGCAGAAGCTGGCCGGCGCCTACCCGGGCCGGGTGCACACCGTCGGCCACGGTGATGCCTTCCGGGCCGCCGGCTTCGACGTCCAGGTGCACGGCGAGCTGCACGCCGAGATCCACCCGGACCTGCCCCGGATCACCAATGTCGGCTACCTCGTGGACGCTTCGCTCTTCCACCCGGGGGACGCGCTGACCGTGCCCGAGGTGCCCGTCGAGACCCTGATGCTCCCGGTGCACGCACCCTGGAACAAGATCGCGGAAGTGATCGACTACCTCCGCGAGGTGAAGCCCCGCCGGGCCATCGACATCCACGACGCCTACCTCGCCGACCTGGCCCGTCCCGTCTACGACAGCGTCCTGGGCGCCCTCGGCGGCACCGACCACGGCCGGCTCGGCGCCGGGGACGCCGCGGACCTGTGACTGTCGGTGCCGGGCGGTAGGTTGGTCGGCATGCGTATCGCCACGTACAACGTCAACTCGATCACCGCCCGGCTGCCGCGCCTGCTGGCCTGGCTGGAGAGCTCCGGCACGGACGTCCTGTGCGTCCAGGAGACCAAGTGCTCCGCGGAGCAGTTCCCGCACGACGAGCTGCGCGAGCTGGGCTACAAGGCCGTGGTCAACGCCACCGGCCGGTGGAACGGCGTCGCGGTGATCTCCCGGGTCGGCCTGGACGAGGTGGTCGTGGGCCTGCCCGCCGGCCCCTCCTACGAGGGAGTCGAGGAACCCCGCGCCATCTCCGCGACCTGTGACGGCGTACGGGTGTGGTCGGTGTACGTGCCGAACGGCCGCGAGGTGGCCCACGACCACTACGGCTACAAGCTGGACTGGTTCCGCGCCCTGGCCGCGGCCGTCGCGGAAGACGCGGCCGGGCCCCGCCCGTTCGCGGTGCTCGGTGACTACAACGTGGCGCCGACCGACGACGACGTGTACGACCCGGCGGTGTTCGAGGGCCTGACCCACGTCACCCCCGCCGAGCGGGCCGCCCTGGAGGCGCTGCGGGGCGTCGGGCTCCGCGATGTGCTGCCCCGCCCGCTCAAGTACGACCACCCGTACACGTACTGGGACTACCGCCAGCTCGCCTTCCCCAAGAACCGCGGCATGCGCATCGACCTGGTGTACGCGAACGAACCCTTCACCAAGGCCGTCAAGGACGCCTACGTCGACCGCGAGGAGCGCAAGGGCAAGGGCGCCTCGGACCACGCCCCGGTCGTCGTCGACCTGGAGCTCTGACCGGCGGGCCGCTGATTCCGGTCCTGCGCGCCCTGTGGCCAGGCGGGGACGGCGGTGCGAGGCTGGTCCGTATGAACATCCCTTTCCTGGCCAACTGGTGGAACCGGCACGAAACGGAACAGGGTGCGGGACTCGCCGCCGCCCTCGCGGAGGATCCCGAGGGCGTCGCCGAGCTGTTCTCGGAGTGCCAGATGCTGCGCGCCCAGGCGAGGTCGGCCGGGCTCGAACTCGACGGGAGCCCGGCGTCGTTGGAGGCGCTGGACCAGCTGATGCCCCGGTGGCGGCGGGACCCGGAGGCCGTGCCGTGGCTCGGGAACGACGCCGGTTTCTACCTCGGGACCCTGATCGTCCGGACCATCCCGGGGGCCCGCTGGCAGGTGTGGCCGAACGGCCAGCCCGTGATCCGGCTCGCCTCGGGACGGGAGCTGAACGTCGTCGAGTCGGGCGTGTCCTGGGCCGTGACGGGTTCGCCGGAGCTCTCCCAGGCGTACGCCGAGGCCTCGGAGGGCTGATCTCGAAGGCCTTTATGTCAGCTTTAGGCGTGTCGCGGCGAAGTGCCCTTCCGCGGCTGGATAGTTTGCGCTGACCTCGACACCGACAAGTGGGCAGGGCAGCGTATGGCCGTCGATCCGTTGATCGAGCTGCGGGACGTCAACAAGTACTACGGGCAACTGCACGTCCTCCAGGACATCAACCTCACCGTCGGTCGCGGGGAGGTGGTGGTGGTCATCGGGCCCTCCGGTTCGGGGAAGTCGACGCTCTGCCGGGTCATCAACCGGCTGGAGACCATCGAGTCGGGCTCGATCGTCCTCGACGGTCGCCCCCTGCCCGCCGAGGGCAAGGAACTCGCCGCTCTGCGGGCCGAGGTCGGCATGGTGTTCCAGTCCTTCAACCTCTTCGCCCACAAGACGGTCCTCGCCAACGTCTCCCTCGCCCAGACCAAGGTCAGGAAGCGCAAGCGGGAGGAGGCCGACGAACGCTCCCGCGAACTGCTGGAGCGGGTGGGCCTCGCCGATCAGGCCGACAAGCACCCCGCCCAGCTCTCCGGCGGCCAGCAGCAGCGCGTGGCCATCGCCCGCGCCCTCGCGATGAGCCCCAAGGCACTGCTCTTCGACGAGCCCACCTCCGCCCTCGACCCGGAGATGATCAACGAGGTGCTGGAGGTCATGCGGCGGCTCGCCGCCGAGGGCATGACGATGGTGGTGGTGACGCACGAGATGGGCTTCGCCCGCTCCGCGGCCAACCGCGTCGTGTTCATGGCCGACGGGAAGATCGTCGAGGACCGGACCCCGGAGGCGTTCTTCACAGCACCCGAGAGCGACCGGGCCCGCGACTTCCTCTCCAAGATCCTCAAGCACTGAGGGGACGGCCCGTGAAACGCCCCATCGCCGCCCGCCTGTCCGGCTGCCTGCTCCTGCTCGCCCTGCTGGGCGCCGCCGCCGGCTGCGGCAAGCCCGGCAGCCCCCCGGTCAAGGGGCCGCAGCCGGAGTCCCTGCCCGTCTACCACGTCGCCACCGGCTTCAAGCTGCCCGACTCCCCGACCTGGGAGGCGGCCGAGCGCCGCGGCCACCTCGTCGTCGGCGCCAAGGAGGACCAGCCGTACCTCGGGGAGCAGGACCCCTCCAGCGGCCGCTACTCCGGATTCGACATCGAGATCGCCAAGATGATGTCGGCCTCCCTCGGCTTCGACCCCAAGACCATCGACTT
The DNA here is from genome assembly GCF_053610645.1 of Streptomyces sp. NPDC054883. NCBI lineage: Bacteria > Bacillati > Actinomycetota > Actinomycetes > Kitasatosporales > Streptomycetaceae > Streptomyces > Streptomyces sp. NPDC054883. Next base: position 95,592 of record NZ_JBSGYT010000007.1, read on the forward strand.
CAAGACCATCGCCTCCGCCAACCGCGAGACCGCCCTCCAGAACGGCCAGATCGACTTCTACGTCGGCACCTACACGATCAACGCCAACCGCAAGAAGCAGGTCGGCTTCGCCGGCCCCTACTTCCTGGCCGGCCAGTCGCTCCTCGTCCGCAAGAACGAGAAGGGCATCAAGGGCCCCGCCGACCTCGCAGGCAAGAAGGTCTGCTCCGCCGCCGGCTCCACCCCCTACCAGCGCCTCGAGCGCGAATACCCCGAGGCGGTGCTCGTCGCCTACGACACCTACTCCGCCTGCGTCGACAACCTGCTCACCTACCAGGTCGACGCCGTCTCCACGGACGACTCGATCCTCCTCGGCTACGCCGCCAAGGTCCCCGAAGAACTCAAGGTCGTCGGCGCACCCTTCTCCGAGGAGCCCTACGGCATCGGCGTCCCGCGCGCCGACAACGCGCTGCGCTTCGCCCTCGACGACGCCCTCGCGCAGAACGAGCAGAACGGGAACTGGAAGAAGGCCTATGAAGCCACGCTCGGCCTCTCCGGCGTGCCGGCCCCCAAACCGCCCGCCATCGACCGCTACCCGGCGGGCTGAGGGGAGAGCGCACCGCCATGTACGTACTGACCCAGAACTTCCAGGTCTACCTCGAGGGCTTCCTCGGGACCCTGCAACTCACCGTCTACGCCTCCCTCCTCGCCCTCGCGCTGGGCTTCGTGATGGCCTCCTTCCGGGTCGCCCCCATCGGCTCCCTGCGCGTCTTCGGCACGGTGTGGGTGACCGTGCTGCGCAACACCCCGCTCACCCTGCTGTTCTTCGCCGTCCTGCTGGGCCTGCCCCGCTTCGGGCTGGTCCTGCCCTTCCAGGTGTTCGCCGTGCTCGCGCTGGGCTGCTACACCTCCGCCTTCATCTGCGAGGTGCTGCGCTCGGGGATCAACACCGTGCCCAAGGGCCAGGGCGAGGCGGCCCGCAGCCTCGGCATGTCCTTCGCGCAGACGCTGGGCGCCGTGGTGCTGCCCCAGGCCTTCCGCTCCGTCATCCCGCCGGTCGGCTCCACCCTGATCGCGCTCGCCAAGAACTCCGCGATCGCCGGCGCGTTCAGCGTCACCGAACTGCTGGGCACCTACAAGACCCTCAACGAGCTGGGCTACAACATCATCTGGACGTTCGTCTGGATCGCCGTCGGCTACCTGATCATCACCCTGTCCATCAGCGCGCTGTTCAACGTGCTGGAGAAGCGCTGGGGAGTCGCCCGATGACCGCGCACGCGCTGCACGGGGACGCGCAGCCCACCGCCCTCTACGACATCCCCGGCCCGCAGGCCCGGCGCCGGCACCTCCTCTACGGGATCCTCGCGACCGTGCTGATCCTGGCGCTGCTGGGCTGGATCGTCTACCTGCTCTTCGACGCCGAGCAGTTCACCGCGGCCAAGTGGACCCCCTTCGAGTACGAGGGCATCCAGGACCTGCTGCTCACCGGCCTCGGCAACACCCTCAAAGCCTTCGCCTACGCCTCGGTGCTCTCGCTCGTGCTGGGGGCCGCGCTCGCCACCGGGCGGCTCTCCGTCCACCGCCCGGTGCGGCTGGCCGCCACCGTGTTCGTGGAGTTCTTCCGGGCCATGCCCGTCCTCGTGATGATCTTCTTCATCTTCGTCGCCCTCAAGGTGCAGCCCCTGCCCGCGCTGGTCGCCGGGCTGACCCTGTACAACGGCTCGGTGCTGGCCGAGGTCTTCCGTACGGGAGTCAACGCGGTGGAGAAGGGCCAGCGGGAGGCCGCGTACGCCCTCGGGCTGCGCAAGACGCAGGTGATGAGCTACGTGCTCGCGCCGCAGGCGGTCCGGGCCATGCTGCCCGCGATCATCAGCCAGCTGGTGGTGGCGCTCAAGGACACCTCCCTGGGCTTCCTCATCACCTACGAGGAGCTGCTCGACGCGGGGAAGCTGATCGCCTCGAACCTGGACTACGACCTGCCCTTCATTCCCGTGGTGATGGTCATCTCACCGGTCTACATCGGGATGTGCATGCTGCTGTCCTGGTTCGCGACCTGGGTGGCCAGACGCCAGCGCCGCAGCCCGAAGACCGAGGCGGTCGCCGTCGCCCCGGCCGACCCGGGCACGCTGCTGCCGGGCGCGCCGCTCCGGTAACCCCCGGAACCGGCCCGGCCGGCAGCAGCCGCGGATCACTGCTCGCGCAACGGCACCGAGACGTACGAGGGATCGGTGCGCGGTGAGGAGAAGGTCAGCTGCGCGCCGGCCGGGTTGTGTTCGATGTACAGCGGGTCCACGGTGTCGATGACCACGGCGAGCCGGTGGCCCGCGGGCACGTCGTAGGCGGTGGAGAAGAGGTCCAGGTCCACGCCGAACGACTGGCCGGGCGTCTTCCCGTGGAAGGTGTACGGGGCGTTGGTGACCAGCTTGCCGATCCCGAGCGGGCCGACGTCGTACAAGTAGGCGACGAAGGTGCCGTCCCCCGCGGTGGGGGTGACGGTGGTGTGCAGTCTCACGGTGCCGCGCACCCGCCGGTCGGCCTCGTAGCGCTCCGACTGCCAGACGGCGGCGAAGGCGCGGGGGAGCAGCGGGATCGAAGCGGCCGGGGGCGCCTCGGCGAGCTGGTCGAGGACGCTGGAGAGGAAGACGATCCCGCCGTCGGCGCCGGAGTCGACGTTCGCCCAGACGTGCTCACTGCCTTGGAGGGCGAGCTTCTCGGTGCCGCCCGCGCCGACCGACTTCCACGTCGCGTAGCCCTCGTAGCCGCTGTCGGTACGGGACTTGATCTGGACCGGGGCCTCGGAGTCGACGCCGTTGCGCTCCCCCTTGAGGTAACGGTCGAACCAGCGGTGGGCGCTGGTCCAGGTGTCGTTGGGCAGCCCGAACAGGCCGGTGGCCTCGGCGGTGGCGTGGTCGCCCGGGCGGAATTCCAGGCGCTTGGGACCGGTCAGCTTCTCGAAGAAGTCCGCGTACTGGTTGGGCGGGAAGATGGTGTCGCCCCAGGCGTTGCCCATCATGACGGCGGGGCCGTTCGCGTTGATCCGGTCGACCTGGTAGGCAGCCGAGCGCGCCTTGCCCCATTCGATCATCTGCGGCTCGCGGTCCAGTCGGGAGCCGAGGAAGTCGCCGAGGATGCCCTGGAGTTCGGGTCCGGGACGGCCGGTGAGGTAACCGGCGGCGCCGAGCAGTCCCGCGGCCTGGAGGTGCTGGGTGCGGCCGGAGTAGATGGACTGGACGATGTCGGCCCAGCCGCTGAGCGCGACCACGGCCTTGATCCGCGGGTCGGAGGCGGCGGCCAGCAGGCTGATGCCCGCCCCGTACGAGACCCCGCCCAGGCCGATGTGCTGGGCGTCGGCGGGGGTGTGGGCCAGTGCCCAGTCGATGACGGCGGAGACGTCGGCCACGTCGGGCGGCCCCGCGACCTCGATCTGCCCTCCGGAGAGCCAGAAGCCGCGGGAGGTGTAACTGACCACGACATAACCGGAGTCGGCCAGCTGCTTGGCCTGGGCGATGTATTCGATCTGCGGCAGGCCCCAGCTCGTGGGGAGCACGATCAGCGGGTAGGTCCGGCCGCTCTCGGTGCCGGCCGGGGTGAACACGTTGCCCTTGAGGGTGATCCCGCCCGAGCCCGGGATGTCGTAGAAGCGCAGTTCCGACGGAGAGGCGGACGAGGTGTCGGAGGCGTTGGTGGTGGCCGCGTCCATGGCCGCCGCCTGGGCCTGATGGGGGGCCAGGCCCAGGGCGGCTGCGGCCAGCAGGGCCGCCACGGCCGCTGCGGTGCTGATGGTGCGGGGCATCGGTGCTCCTCGCGTACGCCGGTGACAAAGTGTGCCGACGGTAACGGGAGCGGCTTACCGTAGGTAACCCGTGAGTAAGTTACGTACGGGTAACGATTGACTTCGTGTCAACAGCGGGCCGGGATACCCTCGGTCCCGATCAGCGACGAAGCGGGGGACCCTGATGGACCGGTACACCGACACGAGCGGCCGGTGACGGCCACCGGAGCGGAGCGGCTCGCCGGACGCCCCGGCAGCGCGCCTCCCGAGAGGGAACCCGGCGCGGCACCGCCGCGGCGGGCCTCGGTGCGGCGCAGCGGAGCGCTCATGGCGGCCGGCTCGATCGTCTCCCGCGCCACCGGCTTCGTCCGCTCCGCCGTCGTCCTCGCGGCCCTGGGCACCCAGATCCGCGGCGACAGCTACGCCGTCGCCAACACCGTTCCCAACATCATCTACATGCTGCTGATCGGCGGCGCGCTCAATGCCGTCTTCGTGCCGGAGCTGGTCCGGGCCGCCCGGGAGCACCCGGACGGCGGGACGGCGTACACCGACCGGCTGCTCACCGCCTGCGCCGCGGCGCTCCTGGTACTGACCGCCGCAGCCGTACTGGCCGCCCCGGCGGTCATCTCGGCGTACACCCCAGCCGCGTACACGCCGGCCGAGGTGGACACCACCGTGGCCCTGGCCAGGTTCTGCCTCCCGCAGATCTTCTTCTACGGGATGTTCACCCTGCTCGGGCAGGTGCTGAACGCCCGCGGCAAGTTCGGCGCGATGATGTGGACCCCGGTCCTCAACAACCTCGTGGTCACCGCCGTTTTCGGGCTCTTCCTCACCCTCTCGCACACCGGCGCCCACGGCTTCACCGCCGCCGAGACCCGGCTGTTCGGCATCGGCACCACCGCGGGCATCGTCGTCCAGGCCCTGGCCCTGGTCCCGTCCCTGCGCTCCGCGGGCTTCCGGTGGCGGCCGCGCTTCGACTGGCGCGGCAGCGGCCTCGCCCGCCCCCTGCGCAACGCCGGATGGCTGGTCCTGCTGGTCCTCACCAACCAGTTCGCCTACTGGGTCGTGACCCGGCTCTCCACCACCGCCGGAAAGCTCGCCGGGCACGCGGGGGTCGCCGGCGGTGCCGGGTACGTCGCCTACACCAACGCCTACCAGCTGTGGATCGTCCCGCAGGGCATCGTCACCGTCTCCCTGATCACCGCCCTGATGCCCCGGATGAGTTCGGCCGCCGCCTCGGGCGACCTCCGCGCCGTCCGCCGCGACGTCTCCTACGCCCTGCGTACCGGTGCCGCGCTCATCGTGCCCGCCGCCGCGCTGTTCGCGGCGCTCGCGCCCTGGCTCACGGCCTGCGTCTTCCAGTACGGCGAGGTCAAGGCCGCCGACGCCGACGTGATGGCGGGAATACTCGTGGCGTTCGCGCCCGGCCTGATCGCCTTCTGCGCCCAGTACGTCCTCTCACGCGGCTTCTACGCGCTCTCCGACACCCGGACCCCGTTCCTGCTGAACCTGGTCATCGTCACCCTGAACGCCGGGCTCTCCTACGCGGCCTACGAAACCCTGCCGCTGCGCTGGGCCGTGACGGGCATGGCCGCCGCCTCCTCGGTGGCCTTCACCGCGGGCGCCGCGGTCACCGCGTACGCCCTCGCCCGGCGGCTCGGCCCCCGCGCGCCGGCCGGTACCGGGCGCCGCGCCACGGCGGTGGGCACCCACCTGCGGCTGCTGGCCGCCTGCGGGCCCGCGGCCGCCGCCGCGCACGCCGCCGCCCGCGCCTGTGAGGGAGCCGGCCGGTTCGCCGCCACCGGCGCCGGCACCGCGGCCCTCGTCCTCGGCGTCCTCCTCCTGGCCAGGCCGCTGCGCCTGACGGAGATCACCGGCCTGACCGCGTCCCTGCGCCGCAAGCTGCCCGGCGGCTAGTGCTGTGACCGGAAAGGTCCACCGGGTCGCGGCGCCCGGCACTGCACCTCGTCCCCCAGCTACCGCTGGGAGGTACCCCCAGCGTTGTCGGACCACGGAAGTACGTCCAGTACGAGCCGCGGCCCTCCGCCTTGCGATGCACCGCACCGAACACCGCAACCCGGCACACCTTCCCGGCCACAGCACCAGCCCGCGCCCCCTTGCGGGGAGAGGACGCGGGCACCACCGTGGCTGCCATGACCGACGCCCCCGCGCCCGGCGCCGACGACGTCCCCGACGTCTTCGACCCCCGCCTCTACGCCGCGGGCATCCCGCACGAGCGCTACCGGCTCCTGCGCGAGCGGCACCCGGTGGCCCCGCAGGCCGAACCGGAAGTCCTGGGCTGGCCCGCCGGCCCGGGGTTCTGGGCCGTCACCCGGCACGCCGACACCGTACGGGTGCTGCGCGACCACGCCACGTACTCCTCCTGGCTGGGCGCCACCCAGATCCGCGACCCGGACCCGGCCGACCTGCCGTTCCTGCGGCGCGCCATGCTCAACCAGGACCCTTCGCCCGGGCCCCGCGGACCGGGGGAGGCCCCGGCCGCGCACGGGAGGCTGCGCCGGCTCGTCGCGCGCGCCTTCACCCCCGCCCGCGTCGACGCCTTCGCCGCCCGGGTGCGCGAACGCGCCCGTACGCTGCTGCGCGCCGCCCGCGACGGGGCCGTGGACGGCGCCGCCGACATCGTCGCCGCCGTCACCGACGAGTACGCGCTGCTCAACCTGTCCGACCTGCTGGGCGTCCCGGCTGCCGACCGGGGGCTGCTGCTGGAGTGGACCGTACGGATCATCGGCTACCAGGATCCCGAGGACGCGCCCGCGCCTCCGCTCGGCCCCGACGGCAAACCCCTCAACCCCCGCTCGCCGGCCCTGCTGGGCGAGATGTTCGACTACGCCCGTGAGCTGGCCGCGGCCAAGCGGGCGCACCCCGGCGATGACGTGATGACGGCCCTCGCCGAGGCCGGACTGGCCCCGGGCGAGCTGGAGATGTTCTTCTTCCTGCTCACCGTCGCGGGCAACGACACCGTACGCAGCGCCGCGCCCGGCGGCCTGCTCGCCCTCGCCGGCTCCCCGGACGCCTACCGGCGCCTCGCCCGCGGGGACGTGCCGGTGCGGCCGGCCGTGGAGGAACTCCTGCGCGTCCACCCGCCGGTGCTCAGCTTCCGCCGGACCGCGGCCGTCGACACCGTGCTCGCCGGGCAGCCGATCCGGGCCGGCGACAAGGTGGTGGTCTTCCACGCCTCCGCCAACCACGACGAGCGCGTCTTCGCCGCACCGGCCCGTCTCGACCTCGGCCGGTCACCCAATCCGCACGTCTCCTTCGGCGACGGCCCGCACGTCTGCCTCGGCGCCCACTTCGCCCGGCTCCAGCTGCGCACCCTCTACGAGGAGTGGCGCGAGCTCATGCCGGCTCCCGAACCGGCGGGCCGGCCGCGCCGGCTGGTCTCCAACTTCATCAACGGGATCACGCGGCTGCCGCTACGGGTGTCCGGGCCAAACGGGTGACGTCGGCCAGCAGCTCGACCACGTCCGGTCCGTAGGCGTCCGAGTTGATCACTTTCAGCACCACGCAGAAGGAGTCGCCGCCGTACTTGCGGGCCAGCGCCTCGTGGTGGCGGGCCAGGTACCGCGCCCCCGCCTGATTGCTGATCGCGGTCTGCCCGGAGATCAGGAACACCGGCCGGGTCCCCGGCCCGGTCGTCAGCCGGGCCAGCAGCACGTGGTCCACCCGGCCCTTGTCCCAGCGGAACGTCTCCTCGCCGACCCGGATGGCCCCCCGGTCGGGCCCCGGCCCGGTGGACACGTCGACCCGCACGCCCGGCAGCATCGAGGCGAGGTGCGCGGCCGTGCGCGCGTTGGAGACGGGCCCTCCCACGCAGAACTCCGCCCGCTCGCCGAAGCCCTGGCGGGCCGAGTCGTGCGCGACGATCTGCAGGTTCGCCGCACAGTCCTTGATCAGCGCGGATATCTCCAGCAGCGCGAAGGCGTCGTTGCGGTGCACCGACCCCTCCGTGCCGCCCATCTGCCGGTTGACCACGAACATGCAGTCCGAACCGGTGGGCAGGCCGAAGAAGGCCTGCTTGCGGCGCAGTTTGCGGCGCCACAGGTACGTCCGGGAGAACCAGCCGAAACCGCCGCTGATGGCGGTGGCCACCACCCCGAGCACGATGTTGCGCACGTCGTCGTTCATGGCGCGGATGTTAACCCGCCCCAGGCGGTCCTGACGTGGGGGGTGCGGTGAAGCTACAGTGCCGGACCGGGCCCGCACAGGGGATCTGACGGGCTGTCGACTGGAGGTACGGATGCGTCGTCCCGCCGCACGTCAGTTCGCGCTCGTCGCCCTCGCCGGGGCGCTGGTGTCCACCGGCGCCGCCGCCCCGCCCTCCGCGGCGGCCGGCGCTCCCGCGAAGGTCCCGGTGGCCGTCGGGTACGGCGGGGCCGTCGCCAGCGTCGACGCCGACGCCTCGGCGGCCGGCATCGAGGTGCTCCGGTCGGGCGGCAACGCCGTGGACGCGGCGGTCGCCACCGCCGCCGCGCTCGGCGTCACCGAGCCGTACTCCGCCGGGGTCGGCGGGGGCGGCTACTTCGTCTACTACGACGCCGCCTCCCACCGGGTGCAGACCATCGACGGCCGCGAGACCGCCCCGGCGACCGCGACCGCCACCCTGTTCCAGGAGAACGGCGTCCCCATCCCGTTCGCCGAGGGCCAGACCAGCGGCCGCGGCGTCGGCGTCCCCGGCACCCCGGCGACCTGGAAGAGCGCGCTCGACTCCTGGGGCACCCGGCCGCTGGGCCGGCTCCTGGAACCCGCCGAGAAACTGGCCCGGAACGGCTTCACCGTCGACGCCACCTTCCGGGCGCAGACCCAGCTCAACCAGGACCGCTTCAAGGACTTCCCGGACACCGCCAAGCTGTTCCTGCCGGGCGGGGCGCTGCCCGTGGTCGGCTCCACCTTCAAGAACCCGGACCTGGCCGCCACGTACGCCGAACTCGGCCGCAAGGGCACCGGAGCCCTCTACCGGGGCCCGCTCGCCGAGGACATCGTCCGCGCCGTCCGCAAGCCCCCCGTGAGCCCGGCCGCCACCCGCAACGTCCGCCCGGGCGACCTGACCACCGGGGACCTGCGGGCCTACGCGACCAAGCGCCAGGCCCCCACGCAGGTGCGCTACCGGGGCCTGGACGTCTACAGCATGGCCCCCTCCTCCTCCGGCGGCACCACCGTCGGCGAGGCGCTGAACATCCTGGAGGGCACCGACCTCGGCGGGCTCAGCGAGGCGCAGTACCTGCACCGCTACATCGAGGCGTCCCGGATCTCCTTCGCCGACCGGGGCCGCTGGGTCGGCGACCCGGCCGCCGAGCAGGTCCCCACCCGCGAGCTGCTCTCCCAGCGCTACGCCGACAGCCGCGCCTGCCTGATCCGTCCGGACCGGGCACTGACCAGCCCGCTGGCCCCCGGCGACCCGCGCGACCCGCAGCCCTGCGCCACCGCCGGCCAGGCCGCGCCCACCACGTACGAGGGGGAGAACACCACCCACCTGACGGTCGCCGACCGCTGGGGCAACGTGGTCTCCTACACCCTGACCATCGAATCCACCGGCGGCAGCGCCATCACCGTCCCGGGCCGGGGCTTCCTGCTGAACAACGAGCTGACCGACTTCTCCTTCGCTCCGGCCGCCCCCGGCGTACCGGACCCGAACCTGCCCGGCCCGGGCAAGCGGCCGCGCTCGTCGATGGCGCCGACCATCGTCCTGGAGCACGGCCGCCCGGTCCTCGCCGTGGGCTCCCCGGGCGGTGCCACCATCATCACCACCGTGCTCCAGACCCTGCTCGGGCACCTGGACCGGGGCCTGCCGCTGGTCGACGCCATCGCCGCGCCGCGGGCCAGCCAGCGCAACCAGAGCGCCACGGAGCTGGAGCCGGGACTGTGGGACAGCCCGGCCCGCGGCCGGCTGGAAGCGCTCGGCCACGTCTTCCGGCAGAACCCGGAGATCGGCGCCGCCACCGGGGTCCAGCGGCTCCCGGACGGCCGCTGGCTGGCGGCGGCCGAGACCAGCCGCCGGGGCGGGGGATCGGCGATGGTCGTACACCCGCACGGGCGTCCGTAGTCGCGACCGGCACGCTTCACGCTCGATCAGCCACCAGGGAGGCGCTGACCGTCGCCATCCACTGACATCCGACTCCGCGGGACCGGTGTGGCACCAACGCGGTCCAGCATGCGACGAGGCGGGGACGGGCGTCACCGCGACGCCCGTCCGGACCTCGTGACGTGCATTCAGGCAGCCACGGAGCCGCCGCGGTGCCCATGGTGCTCGGCCGGGCGGCAGCGGCGCTCGTAGTAGGCGTAGGTGAGCACCAGTACGAGCGGACCCCACAGCATCCCGGGGGCGATGCAGAGGCGGGCCAGTGCCTGCCAGCCGCCACTGCTGAACCCGGCGGCGTCACCCACGCCGAACCAGCTCAGCAGCACGGGTGCCCAGAACGCGGTCGCGCCGAGGCCGCCGAGGGTGGCGGGGACGATCGACGCAAGGGGAGCGATCCGCTTCCCGCCGATGAACGGCAGCCATGCGGGGGCGACCTCACCCCATCCTCGGACCAATCCGAAGGACAGCAGCGCCAACCCCTCCGTGATCAGGCTGAGTCCGAAGACGTAGGGGACGGACACCCACAGCGACGACGGCATCGCCCCGTCCACGTCCAGCCCCATCTCGAAGCCGAAGGCGAACGGTAGCCGCCACAGGCACTGCGGCAGCAGCAGCAAAGGGATCGCGTGGGCGGTGAGGGAAGCCCATCGTGGGACCGGCCGTTCGGTGCCGTGCGCAGTCGTGGTCGGGCGAAGTCCGTCGGTCGCTGTCATGGCATCAGCCTCTTCGGTCCTCGGTGGCTCGTCGTCATCCCCGAGTTGGCACCGCCGTCCGCACGGGGGAGCTTTGAGCCAGCCTTCGGGATGATGCCTCGACGGGAGGAGGCCCCCGGTCCCCCTGCCGGGTTCACTCCGGCTTCGGAGCCGGGCGCGTACGACAATGCGGAGCCGGCGGTCCGCCTGATGCTCGTCCGGCTCGCCGGGCAGCCATCGCGGTGGAGCGACGAATCCCACCGGAGGACCGCCCGGGCCAAGACCGTCGAGGACCTCATCGCGGCGTGACCAACCGGCCACCCCCTAAGGTCGGGGCATGACCGTTGAGGAGCTCGGCCGGGGCAAGTACGTCAGTCTGACCACCTTCCGCAAGGACGGCACCCCCGTCGCCACCCCCGTCTGGGCGGTTGCCGACGGGGGCGAGCTGTACGTGTGGACGCGCAGCGATTCGTGGAAGGTCAAGCGGATCCGCAACAACGGGCGGGTCACCGTGAGCGCCTGCGACGTGCGCGGACGGGTACCGGAGGGCGCGGTCGCCGTCGAGGGGCGGGCGCGGCTGCTGGACGAAGCGGGGCTGCGGCGGGTCCGCAAGCTGATGTCGCGCAAGTACAGCTGGCAGTTCTGGGTGGTGGACCTGCCGGCCGCGCTGGTGCGGCGGGGCAAGCGGCCGCACACCGGCATCGCCGTCAAGCTTTGAGATTCCCGTAGCCCGCCCGTAACACGGGTGGGGTCCAATGCGGGCATGGAGACGGCGACTTCGCTGCTGATCGGTCGACTCGCGGATTACTTAAGAGGATTGACGCGCAGACTGGATCCCGGGGCGGGCTGGTACGGGGAGTTCCTGCGGCGGGACCCGGAGGGGATGCGGGCCTGTCTGGACGGCGCCGCGATACCGCCCTGGGACGTGCTGGCGTCGCTGCTGCTGGACGGGTCGGCGGTGGCGGGGGAGGTGGAGTACGCGGCCCGGCTCCGGGACGCGGCGGCCGCCGCGTGGGACCGGGCGCCGGGTGGTGCGCGGGAGCTGCGGGAACTGCTGGCGCGGGCCGCGGAGCAGCGGGCGGCGTCCGAGGCGGCCCTGGCAGGGCTGACGGAGCGGCTGGCCGCGACCACGGACCCGGCGCAGGCCCGGGCGCTGACCCGCGAGCTGTACTGGCTCCAGGACGACACGGCCCGCGCCGAGGCCCGCCACGGGGACCTGACGGCCCGCCTCGCCGCCCTGTCGCCCGGGGCGCGCGCGGGGTCACCGGCCCCCCGACGCCCGGACCTGACGCCCGGCCCGGCGCCGCGGGCGGAGCGAGCCGCCGGACGGGACGACCCGTCGACGCCGTCGTGGGCCGGCGGCCCGGAGTCCCGTCGCCCGACGCCCGGGCCCGTGGCGCAGCCGCCGGAGGCGCTCTCGCGTTTGGCGGAGCCCCGGTACGCGGGCCCGACGCGCGGGCCCGTGACGCAGGCGCCCGGGTTCCGGCCGCAGGACCCGGCGTCCGGCCTGTCGGCGCGGGAGCGGGCCGGTCGGCCGGAGCGCCCGACGCCAGGCTCGGCGGCGCAGCCGCCGGAGGCCTTCTCGGCGCTAACGGAGCCCCGGTACGAGGACCCGGTGGCCGGTCTGGCCGCCTCGGCGCCGGCCCCCTGGCGGGAGGCCCCGATGGCCGCTTCCCCGGCGCAGGCGTCTGGGTTCCGGCCGGAGGGCCAGGCGTCTGGCCTGTCGGCGGCGGAGCGGGCCGATCTGCGGGACCCGGTGGCGGGCCCGGTGCCGCATCCGTCGGACGGACCTTCGGGGTTGGCCCAGCCCCGGCCTGACGGCCCGGCGGCCGGCTCCGGGGGGCAGCTGCCCGAGTACGGCAGCCCTGCGGCCGATTCCTCGGTACGGGCGGCCGAGTTGCCGTCCGGGGACCCGACGCCGGGCCTGTCGGCGTCGGCGCGGGGGCGGGCCGGTTGGCCGGAGTCCCGGCAGGAAAGCCCGGCGGCCGGGCCCGGGGGGCAGCCGACCGAGGCGCCCTCGGCGATACCGGCACCCCGGTACGAGGGCCCGACGCCAGGTCAGTCGGCGCCGACGCCGGAAGGCCCGGTGGGCCGGCCCGTGGTGGGGGCGGCTGAGGGTGGGCCATGGGAGCCGATGGCCGGGTCCGGGGCGCAGTCGCTGCGCGGGCTGCCGGGGCAGCGGGGTGGGCAGCCGGTCGGGCGGGCCGAGGGGCGGTGGTTGCGGGGCGGGCGCCGCGCCGGGGGTGCCCGGTACGCGGGTGCGCCGGCCGAGGCGGCGCCGCCCTCCCTGCCCGACGAAGCCCGGGCCCCCGGAGCCGCCCCGCGCGGCGCCCGCTTCGCCCTCGCCCCGGCGGAGCCCGCCCCGGCGGAGCCCCCGCCCCAGGGCCCCGCCGTCGCGTCACCCGAGGTGCCCCAAACCGTGGCCCGGTTGCTCGGGCTCCGGGCCCAGGGCCGCGGCGGCGAGGCACACGCGCTGATCTGCGAGGCCACCGGATGGGCCGCCGCGCTGCTCCCGGAGTTCGCCGCCGAACTGGACCGCGCCGGGCTCGGCGCCGACTGGGCCACCCTGCTCTGGGAGGCCGCCTCGCTCCCGCCCGACCGGCTCGCCGCCGCCGCGGCCGCCCTCGGCGAGGCCGGGCGGGACGGCGACTGCGACGCGCTGCTGCGCCAGGCCGCCGCCCGCCCCACCGCCGAGATCGCCGAGGCGGCCGGCCTCCTCGGCGCCGCCGGCCGCGACCGGGAGGCAGACGTCCTGCTCGCCGCCTTCGTCAGGCTGCGCACCGCCGAAGAGGCCGCCGCCCTGGCCCGGCGGGACCCCCACTGGTTCGCCCCCCGCCTGCTCCGCGCGGCCGCCGCGCTCGCCGGTGGCAAACACCGTGACCTGTTCCACGCCCTCCGCGTCGCGGGGATCCCCCTGCCCTGAACCGCCCGCCCCTGATCGCAAACGATCACCTGCCGACGTAACGTGATCGACTGCTTCAAGACCGCACGGCGCTCTTGCCCCGCGCTGTGACGAGGCCTACGTTCTACTCCCTACGGACACCGTCTACGTGCGTAGAAGTCGGCGTTCCCGTCGCGAGGAGGCAGCTCATGGCCCAAGTCGTCCGCGCCGCGCTGGTCCAGGCCACCTGGACCGGAGACACCGAGTCGATGATCGCCAAGCACGAGGAGCACGCCCGCCGGGCCGCTGCCCAGGGCGCGAAGATCATCGGCTTCCAGGAGGTGTTCAACGCGCCCTACTTCTGCCAGGTCCAGGAACCCGAGCACTACCGGTGGGCCGAGGCCGTCCCCGACGGCCCCACCGTCCGCAGGATGCAGGACCTGGCCCGCGAGACCGGCATGGTGATCGTGGTCCCGGTCTTCGAGCTGGAGTCCGAGGGCTTCTACTACAACACCGCCGCCGTCATCGACGCCGACGGCAGCTACCTCGGGAAGTACCGCAAGCACCACATCCCGCAGGTCAAGGGCTTCTGGGAGAAGTACTACTTCCGCCCGGGCAACCTCGGCTGGCCCGTCTTCGACACCGCGGTCGGCCGCGTCGGCGTGTACATCTGCTACGACCGGCACTTCCCCGAAGGCTGGCGCCAGCTGGGACTCGCCGGAGCCCAGCTGGTCTACAACCCCTCCGCCACCCACCGCGGTCTCTCCGCCTACCTCTGGCAGCTGGAACAACCCGCCGCGGCCGTCGCGAACGAGTACTTCATCGCGGCCATCAACCGGATCGGGCAGGAGGAGTACGGCGACAACGACTTCTACGGCTCCAGCTACTTCGTCGACCCCCGCGGCCAGTTCGTCGGCGAGGCGGCGAGCGACAAGGAGGAGGAACTCCTCGTCCGCGACCTCGACTTCGACCTGATCAAGGAAGTCCGCGACCAGTGGGCCTTCTATCGCGACCGCCGCCCCGACGCCTACGGAGGACTCGTACAGCCGTGAGCAACCCGATCCCCCTGCACAGTCGCCATCGCGCCGTCCTGCCGGACTGGCTCACGCTCTACTACGAGCGTCCCGTCGAGCTCACCCACGGTGAGGGCCGCCACGTCTGGGACGCCGAAGGCAACCGCTACCTCGACTTCTTCGGCGGCATCCTCACCACGATGACCGCACACGCCCTGCCCGAGGTCACCAAGGCCGTCTCCGAACAGGCCGGGCGGATCATCCACTCCTCCACCCTGTACCTGAACCGCCCGATGGTCGAGCTGGCCGAACGGGTCGCCGCCCTCTCCGGCATCCCCGACGCCCGCGTCTTCTTCACCACCTCCGGCACCGAGGCCAACGACACCGCCCTGCTGCTCGCGACGACGTACCGCCGCTCGAACCAGATCCTGGCGATGCGCAACAGCTACCACGGCCGGTCGTTCTCCACCGTCTCCATCACCGGCAACCGGGGCTGGTCCCCGACCAGCCTCTCGCCGCTCCAGACGTACTACGTCCACGGCGCGGTCCGCACCCGGGGCCCCTTCGCCCACCTCGGCGACGCCGATTTCACCGCGGCCGCCGTCGCCGACCTGGAAGACGTACTCGGCCAGGCCCGTGGCGGGGTGGCCGCGCTCATCGCCGAACCCGTCCAGGGCGTCGGCGGGTTCACCTCCCCGCCCGACGGCCTCTACGCCGAGTTCCGCGAGGTCCTCGACCGGCACGGCATCCTGTGGATCAGCGACGAGGTGCAGACCGGCTGGGGCCGTACCGGCGAGCACTTCTGGGGCTGGCAGGCGCACGCCCGGAACGGCCCGCCGGACATCCTCACCTTCGCCAAGGGCATCGGCAACGGCATGTCCATCGGCGGAGTCGTGGCCCGCTCCGAGGTGATGAACTGCCTCGACTCGAACTCCATCTCCACCTTCGGCGGCTCACCGGTCACCATGGCGGCCGGCGTCGCGAACCTCGGCTACCTGCTGGAGCACGACCTCCAGGGCAACGCCCGCCGCGTCGGCGGCCTGCTCCTGGAGCGGCTGCGGGCCATCGCCGCCGCCGTGCCCGCCGTACGGGAGGTCCGCGGCCGGGGCCTGATGGCCGCCCTGGAGCTGACGGAGCCCGGCACCGACCGGGCCGACCCCGCAGCGGCCGCCGCCGTACTGGAGGCCGCCCGCGCCGGAGGCCTGCTGCTCGGCAAGGGCGGCGGGTACAACACCAGCGTGCTGCGCATCGCGCCGCCGCTCTCCCTCACCGTCGCGGAGGCGGAAGAGGGCGCCGAGATCCTCGAACAGGCCCTGCGCGGCCTGAACCAGTAGCGAGGGACACGTACATGAGCACCCGCACCCTGATCCGCGGCGGACTCGTCGTCACGGCCGCCGACGAACTGCACGCGGACGTCCTGATCGAGAACGGCCGGGTCGCCGCCCTCGCGGCCCACGGGTCGCAGGCCGCCGACGGCTGGACGGCGGACACCACGATCGACGCGAGCGGGAAGTACGTCATCCCCGGCGGCGTCGACGCCCACACCCACATGGAGCTGCCCTTCGGCGGCACCGCCGCCTCGGACACCTTCGAGACGGGCACCCGGGCCGCCGCCTGGGGCGGCACCACCACCATCGTCGACTTCGCCGTGCAGAGCGTGGGCCGCTCCCTGCGCGCCGGGCTCGACACCTGGTACGACAAGGCCGACGGCCGGTGCGCGATCGACTACGCCTTCCACATGATCCTCTCCGACGTCAACGAGGGCACCCTCAAGGAGATGGACCACCTCGTCGGCGAAGGCGTCACGTCCTTCAAGCTGTTCATGGCCTACCCGGGCGTCTTCTACAGCGACGACGGGCAGATCCTGCGCGCGATGCAACGGGCCTCCGGCAACGGCGGGCTGATCATGATGCACGCCGAGAACGGCATCGCGATCGACGTCCTCGTCGAACAGGCCCTGGCCCGCGGCGAGACCGACCCCCGCCACCACGGCGAGGTCCGCAAGGTGATCCTCGAAGCCGAGGCCACCCACCGGGCCATCCAGCTGGCCCGGGTGGCCGGCTCCCCGCTGTACGTGGTCCACGTCTCGGCCGAGGAGGCGGTCGCGGAACTCGCCGCGGCCCGGGACAAGGGGCTGCCCGTCTTCGGGGAGACCTGCCCGCAGTACCTGTTCCTGTCCACCGACAACCTCGCGGAGCCCGACTTCCAGGGCGCGAAGTACGTCTGCTCCACCCCGCTGCGTCCCCGCGAGCATCAGGCGGCGCTGTGGCGGGGGCTGCGGACCAACGACCTCCAGGTGGTGTCCACGGACCACTGCCCGTTCTGCTTCCGCGGCCAGAAGGAGCTCGGCCGCGGCGACTTCTCCAAGATCCCCAACGGTCTGCCCGGTGTGGAGAACCGGATGGACCTCCTGCACCAGGCCGTCCTGGACGGTCACATCAGCCGCCGCCGCTGGATCGAGATCGCCTGCGCGACCCCGGCCCGGATGTTCGGCCTCTACCCCCAGAAGGGCACCATCGCGCCGGGTTCCGACGCCGACATCGTCCTCTACGATCCGCACGCCGAGCAGGTCATCTCCGCCGAGACGCACCACATGAACGTGGACTACTCGGCGTACGAGGGCAGGCGGATCACCGGACGCGTCGACACGGTCCTCTCGCGCGGAGAACTCGTCATCGACCGGCGCGAGTACACCGGCCGGGCCGGTCACGGGGCCTTCGTCCCCCGCTCGACCTGCCAGTACCTGTAAGGAGCCGTGATGGACTTCGGTCTCGTCCTGCAAACCGACCCGCCGGCCTCCCAGGTCGTCAGCCTGATGAAGCGTGCCGAGCGCAACGGCTTCCGCTACGGCTGGACCTTCGACTCCGCCGTGCTGTGGCAGGAGCCCTTCGTCATCTACAGCCAGATCCTGGCCAACACGCAGAAGCTGCACATCGGCCCCATGGTCACCAACCCGGGCACCCGCACCTGGGAGGTGACCGCCTCCACCTTCGCCACCCTCAACGACATGTACGGCAACCGCACGGTCTGCGGGATCGGCCGCGGCGACTCGGCGATGCGGGTCGCGGGACGCAAACCCAACACCCTCGCCCGGCTGGGGGAGGCGATCGAGGTGATCCGCGACCTCGCGGAGGGCCGCGAGGCCGAGGTGGACGGCAGTCCGGTCCGCATCCCCTGGATCCGCGACGGGAGGCTCCCGGTGTGGATGGCGGCGTACGGACCGAAGGCGCTGGCCCTGGCCGGGGAGAAGGCAGACGGCTTCATCCTCCAGCTCGCGGACCTCTACCTGACCGAGTGGATGGTCAGGGCGGTCCGGGAAGCGGCCGCCCGGGCCGGCCGGGACCCGGATGCGATCACCATCTGCGTGGCCGCTCCGGCGTACGTGGGCGACGACCTCGCCCACGCCCGCGACCAGTGCCGCTGGTTCGGCGGAATGGTCGGCAACCACGTCGCCGACCTGGTCTCCCGCTACGGCGAACACTCCTCGATGGTTCCCGACGCCCTCACCGAGTACATCAAGTCCCGCGAGGGCTACGACTACAGCCACCACGGCCGGGCCGGAAACCCGTCCACCGACTTCGTCCCCGACGAGATCGTCGACCGCTTCTGCCTGCTGGGCCCGGCCGAGGCCCACATCGAAAAGCTCCGCGCCCTGCGCGCCCTCGGAGTGGACCAGTTCGCCGTGTACGCCATGCACGACGCGAGGGAGGAGGTGATCGAGGCCTATGGACAGCACATCATTCCGGCGGTCAACGACTGACGTCACCAGGGCACTACGCCGGCGTCCTCGAAGAACTGACCGGTCGGGCCGTCGTCGGGCAGGGTCGCGAGTCTGATGGCGATCGCGGCTCCCTGTTCGGGGGTGCGCACGCCGCGGAAGCCGTTGAGGTCGGTCGCGACGTAGCCGGGGCAGCCGAGGTTGATCAGGATGTTCGTGCCGCTCAACTCCCGGGCGTACTGGAGGGTGACGGCGTTCAGGAACGTCTTCGACGGCGAGTACGCCACGGCCACCGGACCCGTCGTCTGCTCGGCAGCGGTTCCTTCCTGCCGGGTGAGGGAGCCGACGCTGCTGGACATGTTCACGATCCGCGGTGAGGCGGAGCGGCGCAGCAGCGGCAGCATCGCGTTGGTGACGCGGATGACGCCGATCACGTTGGTCTCCACGACGGTCCGGATGGTGGCGGGATCGACCCGGGTGGGCTCTTGCGGCATGCCGCCGGTGATGGCGGCGTTGTTGACGAGCGCGTCGAGCCGCCCCGTCCGTTCCCCGATCAGCCGTGCGGCGGCGGTCACGCTCGTGTCGTCGGTCACGTCCAGTGGTACGCCGAACGCGTCGACGCCGGCCGCGCGCAGCCGCTCCACCGCGGCCGCACCGCGCTGATCGTCGCGGGCGCCGACGCCGATGCTCCAGCCGAGGGCGCCCAGGCCCACGGCGATCTCGTAGCCGATCCCCTTGTTAGCGCCGGTGACCAGCGCAGTCTTTCGTTCGCTCATGGGCCCATGCTGCTCCCGGACCCCGATGGGGGTCCAAGACCGATCGGGTGGGCGACGATACCGTCAGGGTATTGATCGCCGGTTAGCGTGTCCGTATGGAGACCCGGGAACTGCGGTATTTCGTGGCCGTCGCTGAAGAGCTGCACTTCGGGCGCGCCGCGCAGCGGCTCGGGATGGCGCAGCCGCCCCTGTCACGGGCGATCCGGCAGCTCGAACGCCGACTCGGGGCGGAACTGCTGGACCGGACCGGCCGCGCCGTCAGGCTGACCGAGGCCGGCTCGGTGCTGTTGGCCGAGGGCCGGGCGGCCCTCGACGCGGTCGACGCCGCCGAGCGCCGAACCCGCCGCGCCGCGCTTTCCGTGACCGGCCGCCCCGGCCTGGTCCTGGTCACGAAGGCCAGCGCGTCCAGAGAGCTGCTGGCGAAACTGCTCGACGCGTACGCCGCCGAACCCGGCGCGGTTCCCGTCGACGTCATCCTGTGCGGTCCGGCCGAACAGGCACGACTCCTGCGCGAGGGCCGGGCCGACGTGGCGCTGCTGCACCGGCCGTTCGACTCCACGGCCGGGTTCCACACCGAAGAACTCGGCACGCAGAGCCAGGTCGTGGTGCTGCCGGCCGGGCATCCGCTCACCGCCCGGGCCCATGTGCACATGGCCGACATCACCGGGCTGCCGGGTCTGCCCCTGCCACGCTGGCCCGACCCCGACGGCAGCTACCCGCCGGGCCCCGGCCCGCAGGTGCGCGACCAAGCGCAGTTGTTGCAGCTCGTGGCGCTCGGCCGTGCTTGCGCACTCTCACCGGAGTCGTGCCGAGCCCAACTGCACGATGACCTCGCCGCCGTCCCCGTGCTGGACGCGCCGACGGTCACCACCGTGATCGCCTGGCCCCCGCACAGCCGGTCCACAGCCGTCGCCGACCTCGTCCGGACCGCGACACGTCTCTCGGGGGTGTCCGACCCGGATCCGCCGGACACCCTCCGGCCCCGCCCTCGGGGACGCGCTCACTCGGCAGCCACGGACTGCGCGTAAGGAGCGGTGGAGGAGGCACAATCGCTCCTCGTGACGGATGACGACTCGTACCTGTGGCTCGAGGAAGTCGAGGGCGCGGACGCGCTCGCCTGGGTGGCCGAGCGGAACGCGGAGACCTTCGCCGCGCTCGCCCGCGGGCCGGGCTTCGACGCGTTGCGCGAGGAGGTCCGGGAGGTCCTCGACGCCTCCGGCCGGATCCCCTACACCGTCCGCCGGGGCGCGTTCCTCTACAACTTCTGGCGCGACGCCGCCCGGCCGAAGGGGGTGTGGCGGCGTACGACGCTGGAGCAGTACCGCAAGGACGAGCCCGAGTGGGAGCTGCTCCTGGACGTCGACGCGCTCGGCGCCGCCGAGGGCGTCGAGTGGGTGTGGGCCGGGGCGCAGGTTCGCTACCCGGACTACGGGCGGGCGCTGGTGAGCCTGTCCCGGGCGGGTTCGGACGCGGTCGTCGTCCGGGAGTTCGACCTCGGTACCCGGGGGTTCGTCGCAGGCGGCTTCGAGGTGGCGGAGGCGAAGACCCGGATCGGCTGGATCGACGCCGACCACGTGTACGTCGGCACCGACACCGGCCCCGGCTCCCTCACCGACGCCGGCTATCCGCGCACCGTACGCCGCTGGCGCCGCGGCACCGCCCTGGCGCAGTCCCGGACGGTCTTCGAGGTCGCGGCGGGCGACGTGGCGGCCACGGGCTGGCACGATCCGACGCCGGGCTTCGAACGGGACTTCGTCTCCCGGTCCCGGGACTTCTGGCACGACGAGCTGTTCCTCCTGACGGGCGACGGCACGCCGGTACGCGTGGACGCACCGGACGACGCGGGGAAGTACGCCTGGAAGCGATGGCTCGTCGTCACCCCGGAGTCGCCGTGGCTGGGGCACCCGGCCGGCTCGCTCCTCGCCTTCGACTTCGAGGCGTTCCTCGCCGGTGACCGCACCGCGTCCGTCCTGTTCGCCCCGGACGGGCGCACCGCCTTGGCCGGGCACAGCTGGACCCGCCACCACCTCGTCCTGGAGACCCTGTCCGACGTCGCGACGCGGATCGAGGTCCTCACGCCCGGCCCCGGCGGGCAGTGGACGCGCAGGCCGCTGGCGGACGTGGCGCCGCTGTCGTCCGCAGCCATCACCGACACCGACCCGGACGTCTGCGACGAGTACTTCCTCGACGTCGACTCCTTCCTCCAGCCGTCCACCCTCTACCGGGGCGAGATCGGCGGCGCCACCGAGACCCTCAAACAGGCCCCCGTCCACTTCGACGCCACGGGAATGACGGCGCGGCAGTACTTCGCCACCTCGGCGGACGGCACTCGGGTGCCGTACTTCGTCGTCGGGCCCGAAAACGCCTGCGGCCCCGGGCCGGTGCTGCTGTACGGGTACGGAGGCTTCCGGGACCTGCAGACGCCGTCCTACAGTCCGGTCACCGGCCGGGCCTGGCTGGCCCGCGGCGGCACGTACGCGGTGGCCAACATCCGCGGTGGGGCCGAGTACGGACCGGCCTGGCACCGGGCCGCACTCGGCGCCGACCGGCCCCGCGCGTTCGAGGACTTCGCGGCCGTCGCCCGCGACCTGATCGACCGCGGCGCCACGACCCCCGGCCGGCTCGGGGCCGTCGGCGCCAGCAACGGCGGCCTCCTCATGGGCGCCGTGCTCACCCGGTACCCGGAGCTGTTCGGCGCGATCGTCGCCAAGGTCCCCCTGCTGGACATGCTCCGCTTCCACAAGCTGCTCGCTGGCGCCTCATGGACCGGCGAGTACGGTGACCCGGACAACGAGGCCGACCGCCCGCACCTGCGGGCGATCTCCCCCTACCACCAGCTGGCCGCCGGCCGGCCCTACCCGCCGCTGCTGCTGATGACGTCCACCCGCGACGACCGCGTCCACCCGGCCCATGCCCGCAAAACGGCCGCCCGGCTGCGCGAACTCGGCCACCGGGTGCACTTCTACGAGAACACCGGCGGCGGCCACGGCGGCGCCACCGACAACGGCCAAGCCGCCTTCAACGAGGCCCTCGCCCACACCTTCCTCTGGCAGCACCTCACCTGAGCGGCCGGTGCACGGCCACCCGCCGTCCACCCGGAGTGCCCCCGCCCGCCGGGGGAGCGGGTGGGGTTTGTCAGCCGGGCGTGGTGTGATGGAGGCATGATCACAGAATTTCCGGCCCCTGACCTGTCCGCCGTCGAAGAAGCCGTCCGCAAGGCGGCCGCGGTCGAGATCATGCCGAGATTCCGGCAGCTCGCCGAGCACGAGGTCGACGAGAAGAGCGGCCCGCACGACCTGGTCACCGTCGCCGACCGCAAGGCCGAGGAGTACCTGACCGCGTCGCTGACCCGCCTGCTGCCCGGCTCCGCCGTCGTCGGCGAGGAAGCCGTGCACGCCGACCCGACGGTGTACGCGGCGCTGCGCGCCGACGCGCCCGTCTGGATCGTGGATCCCGTCGACGGCACCCGGCAGTTCGTCAGCGGCGACCCCGGCTTCTGCACCCTGGTCGCGCTGGCCCACCGCGGTGAGATCCTCGCCTCCTGGACCTACGCCCCGGCCCTGGACGAGCTGGCGACCGCCGTGCGCGGGGAGGGGGCGTACGTCAACGGCGAGCGCATCCACAGCGGCTCCCCGGAGCCCGGCGCCACGCTGCGGGTCGCCATGGCCCACCCGCTGTACACCTCCGACGAGGACAAGCGCGCCCTGGCCCGGCTCGACGTACCCGGGGTCGGGGCCCGCCCCTGCGGATCGGCCGGCCTGGAGTACCTCAAGGTGGCCCGCGGCGAGATGGACGGCCTGGCCTTCACCTGGCCGTCGGCGTGGGACCACGCCGCCGGACTGCTGCTGGTCGCCGAGGCGGGCGGCGCGCAGAGCACCGTCGCCGGGGTCCCCTTCCGGGTGGACCGGGACAACGCGCTGCCGTTCGCCGTGGGCCGCGACGAGGCCACGGCGGTCCGGATCCGCGAGCTGCTGCGCGGCGAATGACCGGCCGGACCGCCATCTCTTCAATACAGTGCCGCCTGGACGCACCGCCGCCTCACACGCGGTGCCGCCGCCGGACGAAGGAGTCGTAAGGTGTCCTCGATTCTCGATGCGGTCGTGGTGGGGGCCGGCCCCAACGGGCTGACCGCCGCCGTCGAGCTGGCCCGGCGCGGGCTGTCCGTGGCCGTCTTCGAAGCCGCCGGGGTGGTCGGCGGCGGTGCCCGCACCGAGGAACTCACCCTCCCGGGCTTCCGGCACGACCCCTGCTCGGCGGTGCATCCGCTCGGCGCCGGCTCGCCGGTGTTCGCGACGATGCCGCTGAGGCGGTACGGGCTGGAGTGGCTGCACGCCCCACTGCCGATGGCGCACCCGTTCGACGACGGCACGGCGGCGGTGCTGTCCCGCTCGGTCGCCCAGACGGCGGCGTCCTTCGGGCCGCGCGACGCGGGCACCTACCGCCGCCTGGTGCAGCCGTTCCTCGGCAAATGGGACACGCTGGCCCGGGACTTCATGTCCCTGCCCTCGACCGCGCTGCCCAGGGACCCGGTGACCCTGGCCCGCTTCGGGCTCGCCGGGCTGCCACCCGCCACCTGGCTGCTGAGCCGCTTCCGCGACGACCGGGCCCGCGCGCTGTTCGCCGGCCTCGTGGCGCACGTGATCGCACCGCTGAACGGGATCGGCACCGGCGCCGTCGGCCTGGTCTTCGCGCTGGCCGCGCACGCCAACGGCTGGCCGATGCCGCGCGGCGGCTCGCAGTCCCTCTCCGACGCGCTCGCCGCGTACCTGCGCGACCTCGGGGGCTCGGTGCACACGGACTTCGAGGTCAAGCGGCTGGACGAGCTGCCTCCGGCCCGCGCGTACGTCTTCGACACCTCGCCGACCGCGCTGGCGCGGATCGCCCGGCTGGGGCGGGCGTACGACGGCTACCGGTACGGAGCCTCCGTCTTCAAGATCGATTATGCGCTGGACGGCCCCGTCCCCTGGACCGCCGAGGAGGCCCGCCGGGCCGGCACCGTCCAGATCGGCCCGCGCACCCGCGACGTCGACGCCGCCCTGCAGCTGGCCTCCGGTGGCCGCGCCCCGCGCAACCCCTTCCTCATCACCGCCCAGCCCAGCCTCGTCGACCCCGGCCGGGCGCCCGAGGGCAAGCACGTCTTCTGGGCGTACGGCCATGTCCCGGCGGGCTGGGACGGGGACCTCACCGAGGCCATGGAGCGTCGGCTGGAGCGCTTCGCCCCGGGTTTCCGCGACCTGGTCCTGGCCCGCGCCACCGCCGGCCCGCCGCAGCTCGCCGCGCGCAACCCCAACTACGTAGGCGGGGACATCGCCTGCGGCGCCGCCTCCGGACTCCAGCTCCTGCTCCGCCCGAAGATCACCCTGTCCCCGTACACCACGGCCCACCCGGCGGTGTTCCTGTGCTCCTCGGCGACCCCGCCGGGCCCGGGAGTCCACGGCATGTCCGGTCACAACGCCGCCAAGGCCGTCTGGCGCCACCTGCGCAAGGGGTCCTGATGCCGCCCCGCATCACCCTAATCCAGGGCGACATCACCGCGGAGCACGCCGACGCCGTGGTCAACGCCGCCAACTCCTCGCTGCTCGGCGGCGGGGGAGTGGACGGCGCGATCCACCGGCGCGGCGGACCGGAGGTCCTCGCCGCCTGCGAGCAGCTGCGCCGCTCCCACTACGGCAAGGGCCTGCCGACGGGCCGGGCCGTCGCCACCACGGCGGGCCGGCTGCCGGCCACCCACGTCATCCACACCGTCGGTCCCGTCCACTCGCGCGACGAGGACCGCTCCGACCTGCTCGCCTCCTGCTACCGCGAGTCGCTGCGCGTCGCGGACGAGCTCGGTGCCCGTACGGTCGCCTTCCCGGCCATCTCGACGGGGATCTACGGCTGGCCGATGGACGACGGCGCCCGGATCGCGGTGGAGACGGTGCGTGCGACAGCGACCTCCGTGGAGGAGGTCCGCTTCGTCCTCTTCGACGCCGCCGCCTACGCCGCCTTCGCCGCCGCGCTGGGCTGACTCCGCCGGTCCGGCTCCTGGGGCCGCCCCGGCATGACAGGGTGGGGCCATGTCCATCGAACACGCGTGCCCATCCGGTGCCCCTGCCCCCGTCCCGACGGCGCGGTGGGAGGCCGGGACCCACCGGGACCTCCTCGCGGCGAAGGCGCTCCTCTACGACCCCTGCGGGTTCACCTGCACGCAGCCGGTCCCCGAAGCCGAGAGCGCCGACTACGCCGCCCACCACTACACCCTGGACGGCCTTTCCGTCCGGTTCCGCGCGGCGAGGACGACGCCCACCAAGGCAGGCCAGTTCGTCACCGTCTGGCAGCGGTCCCCGGGCGGCCCCATCCGGCCCTTCGACACCACGGACGCCGTCGACCTGTTCGTCGTCAGCAGCCGCGACGGCGACCGCTTCGGCCAGTTCGTCCTGCCCCTCGACACACTGCGCCGGCACGGCGTCGTATCGGTGGACGGTTCCGGCGGGAAGCGGGCCTTCCGGGTCTACCCGCCCTGGGTGACCGCCACCAGCCGTCAGGCCGAGCGCACCCAGGCATGGCAGTCGGAGCACTTCCTGCACCTGCGCCCGGGCGCCCCCGTGGACCCCGCCCGGGCCCGGGTGCTCCACGATCCCCGGCGAACGCACTGAATTCCCGCGGGGCATATCCCGGACGCAGTATTCGCCCCAGGCTGCTTTCGGCGGAAACCGGCGATCCGTGGCCGGATAGAACCCACAGCGGACTAAGGCGAGTTGGGCGTATGACATCATGACCGCGTCGTCTGCCCCGGAGATCAAGAAGCCGGGGCGGGGGAGGGCAGCCGCCGAGTTCCGCCGGAGGACTGAGGGATGAAGATACCGGGCTCAGCGTCGCCGGGATCGGAGGACAGACGGCTCAGGCGCCGGCTCAGGAAGGTCCGCCGTACGTGTGAGGCGATGCTGGTGGAGTGGGGCATGGAGCACGGCTGCGGAATCGACGAACTCCACCGCTATCTCATCGAGAGCCGCGAGCGCACCATTCATCTGATTCCGACGTCCTTCCCGGAACGCCATTTGCTGGGCCTGTGGCTCAAATTGGACGACTTCGACGTCGTCGCGTTCGAGAAGTCGGCTTCGCCGGCGCACAAAGAACACATCATCACCCACGAACTGGCCCACATCGCCTTCGAGCACCGCGGGTCCGTACCCCTGGACCGCACCCCTACCGGGCCGCTCCTCTCGAACGTCGACCCGGCCGGCGTACGGGGGCTGCTGATGCGCTCCCGCTACAGCGACGACGAGGAGCAGGAGGCCGAGACCATGGCCTCCCTCATCCTGGCCCGCGCCACCAAGCGCTGGGTCGAACCCGCGTGGGCCGTCCCCGCGGAAGCCGCCGACGTCGTCGCCCGCATCGAACAGGGCCTCGGCAAGGCGGAGCCGCAGTGACCGCCGTCTACACGGCCCTCGCCTGGATATGTGCCTTCGTCGGGCTGGCCGCCTTCGCGTACCGGCTGCCGGATCTGGTGCGCCGCAAGCACGACGTCGCGCTCTGGGCGCTGTGCGTCTACTTCCTGTGCTCCGGGATCAGCTTCCTGGTCGACCTGGACCAACTGCGGCTCCACATCTCGGGATTCTTCGGCGTCCCCAACATCACCTCGCTGATCACCCAGGTGGCGGTCGTCGTACTCACCGCGGCGCAGCAAGTGGTCCTCGTCCACTGGTCGTCGCCGCCCGCGCAGGCCCGGCGGATGGCGCGCCGGCGCGTCCTGTTCTTCGGCGCCGCCCTCTGCGTGCTCGTGACCTCCTCCTTCGTCGTCGGCCCGGTGGCGCATTCCGACACCGCGACATCGACGATCCTGCTGAGCATCCACCACGGCGGATACGCCCTGTACATGTCCTTCTACCTGCTGATATGCGCCGTGGGGCAGGCCGAGACGGTACGGCTGTCGGTGCGCTTCACCAAGGTGGCCAACCGGCAGTGGCTCGCGGCGGGCATGCGGACCGTCACCGTCGGCGCCACGCTCATCCTGGTCTACTGCGTCACCCGGGGCATCCAGATCGCCGGCACCCGGCTGCACTTCGACGGGGCCGGCCTCGACCCGATCCAGTGGGCCTGCGGCAGCATCGGCGCACTGCTCCAGATCACCGGATGGACCATCCCCGCCTGGGGCATCCGCCTCACCCGCGCCCGGGCCTGGGGCCGCAGCTACCGCGCCTACCTCCGCCTGCGCCCGCTGTGGTGGGCCCTGCACCAGGCGTCCCCCGACATCGCGCTGGACCCGCCCCGGTCCTGGGCGCGGGACCTGCTGCCGCCCAGGGACCTGCACTACAGCCTCTACCGGCGCGTGATCGAGATCCGTGACGGGCAGCTGATCCTGCGCACCACGCTCTCCCTCGCGGACTTCTGCCGCGTCGCCCGCTCGCTCGGCCTCCCGGAGGATCCGACCTCCCCCCTCGGTGAAGCCCTCCAGGTGTGCGCCGCCCTCAGCCGGGACCCCGAGGAGCGGGCCGAGGAGGCGCAGGTCCCGGAGATCCCCGCGCGGCCGCCCTGTGAGGACTTCCGCGACGAGTTGGAGTGGCTGACCGAAGTCGCCTCCTCCTTCACCGCACTGGGCCGCAGCGGCCGGCGGCCCGAGGCGTGGACGGTGACCCGGTGACCGCCCCGGCGGCGGCACACACCGTGGAGCGGCTCGTGACCCTCGACGCCACGCAGGGCGCGCGGGCCGCGGTCCCCGCCGCCCGCGAGGCCGTACGCCGCCATCGGGAACTCTCCGCCGCGCCCGGCAGCCTGCGCGGCCAGGACAGCGACCGGGTCGCGGCGTTGGCCGAGCTGTCCGAGGTGATCGGCTGGATCCTCTTCGACGCGGGCCTGCACCGGCAGGCGTACCGGGCCAACGCCCATGCCCTCGCCCTCGCGGAACTCTGCGGCGACCGCTGGACCGCCCGGCTGGTACGGCTGAACCACAGCATGCTCCAGACCCACACCGGCCACGCGCGCGCCGCCCTCGGAACCGTCTCGCGCGTCGCCGGGCCCCGCCCGCTGCCCGCCCGCGTCAGCAGCCTCGTACTGATCCGCCAGGCCCACGCGACCGCCCTGCTCGGCGCCCGCCGGGAGCCCCTGGAGCTGATCGCCCGGGCCCAGAGCCGCTTCCTGGACGGCGTCTCCCGCCACGACCCGCACTGGGCCTGGTGGATCGACCAGGCCGAGCTGACCGGCCACCAGGGCTGGGTGCTGGCCCGGCTGCGCCGGTGGGACCGCGCCCTGCCCCTGCTGCAGTCGGCGGCCACGGCCCCCGGCCCCTCCTACCGCCACCTCTTCGCCGCGGAACTCCTCGCCGCCCTGGTCGGCGCCGGGGCCTGGCGCGAGGCGGAGGACCTCATCACCGACCTCGCGCCCCGCGCCGCCCGCACCGGCTCCGCCCGGACGGCCGAGTCCCTGCACCGGACCGCCCACCTCCTGCGCCGGGCCCCGCGCGTCCCCGCCCGGCTGCGGGACGCGGCGGTGTTCCTGCTGGAGCACCTGCCGGGGCCGGCGCCCCTGCGCATCCCATACGCCACCCCCCACGACCACCGCCACAGATAGGGACCCCATGCGCCCCATTCGGATATCGATGCCCGCGGCCGCCGCCGTACTCACCGCGGCCCTGCTCTTCTTCGCCTCGGGAAGCCCGGCATCGAACGCCACCTTCCAGCCACCGGCCGCCGCCTCGGCGGTGAGCCAGGACGCGGCCGCGGAACGGGGCAGACCGTACGTCTCCACCTCCCTCTACTTCGGCACCGGCCGGCACAACGGCAACCCGCCGATCACCGAGGAGCAGTTCAACAAGTTCATCGCCGACGTCGTCACCCCCCGCTTCCCGGCCGGGCTGACCCTCCAGGAAGGGCGCGGCCAATGGAGGGACAAGGAGGGTGACATCAACCGCGAGAAGTCGTACGAACTGACGGTGCTCTACCCGGTGACGGAGGCCAGGGCCCGGGACGCCGACATCGAGTACATCCGCAACCTGTACTGCACCATGTGGGAGCTGGAGTCCGTCGGCCGCGCCGACGCGCGGGTCCAGGTCGACTTCTGACCCCGCCCCGGCGGACGGCCCGGCCGGGGCCGTCCGCCGGGAGGCGACCGCAGCGCCCCGCGCCGGGCACTCGGCTAGGGTGAACCGGTAGGAAACGGGCCCACCCGGGGTGAGGTCGGTGCATTGGACACTTACCGGTTGACGAACGGTGTACCGGACGAGCCGCCAGGCGTGGTCGGGTACGCGGGCGTCCTGCGGGAGCTGCTGCCGATCGCCCTGTGGCGCGAGGACGCCGACGGACGCGTCGTGGAGTGGTCCCTGGCCGCCCAGGACCTGCTCGGCCACCGCCCCGAGGACATCCTCGGCCGTCCCGGCAGCGCCGTCCTCGTCCCCGACGCCAACCGCGAGCTCGCCGAGCAGCTGACCCGCCGGGTCCAGGCCGGCGAGACCGTCGTCGGGACCCTGCCCGTACGCCACCGCGACGGGCACCGCGTGACGATGGAGATGTGGATCGCGCCGACCGCCGATCCGCGGGGCCGTCCGGGCGCCATGCTCATCGCCGTGGAGACCTCCGAGGTCCTCCACATGCGGGACTCCCTGGCCGCCCTGCAGAGCCTGTTCACCCAGTCCCCGATCGGCCTCGCCACCCTCGGCACCGACCTGCGTTTCCTGCGCGTCAACGACGCCCTGGCCCGGATGAACGGCGTCTCGGCCGCCGCCCACCTGGGCAAACGGCTCACCGAGGTGGTCCCCGGCGTCAACGCCGCCGCCCTGGAGGCGACGATGCGCCAGGTGCTGGAGCGGGGTACCGCCATCGTCGACGTCCGCCGCACCGGCCGCACCCCCTCCGACCCCGGCCACGACCGGACCTGGTCCTGCTCCTACGCCCCGCTGCTCGACGCGAGCGGCCGCCCCCTCGGGGTGATCGCCTCCCTCATCGACATCACCGAAGGCCAGCGGGCGCAGCTGGAGGCCGAGCGGGCCCGCAGGCGGTTCGCGCTGCTCGCCGAGGCCGGCACCCGCATCGGGACGACGCTCGACCTCGGCCAGACCGCCCGGGAAACCGCGGACCTGCTGGTGCCGCAGCTCGCCGACTCCGCGGACGTACAGCTCCTCGAAGCGGTCCTCGGCCCCGACGACGCCGCCTTCTCCAACCGCGGGGTCCTGCGCAGGATCGCCGTCACCTTCCCCGACCCGGCCGCGCCGACGGCCGTCCTCGCCCCCGGCCAGACCTTCCGGATCCCCACCGGGACCGTCTACGAACGGGTCATCGCCGAAGGCCGGCCCATGAACCTGTACGCCACCGACGTCCCGGCGCTGATCACCGACCCGCGCGCCGAACCCCTGCGCAGGTACCTGGCCGGCCTCGGGTCGGCTCGGCTGGTCCCGCTGGTCGCCCGCGGCACGGTGCTCGGTGCGGTCACGGTGACCCGGCTGCGCGAGCGCGAGCCCTTCGTCGAGCAGGACTGCGTCCTGATCGACGAGCTGGTGGCCCGTGCGGCGCTCAACATCGACAACGCGCGCATGTACACCGCGCAGCGACGGGCGGCCCTCACCCTCCAGCGCAGCCTCACCAACAGCGCCCTGCCCCGGGTCACCGGCCTGGAGCTGACCGGCCGTTACCAGCCCGCCAGCGCGCACGACGTCGGCGGTGACTGGTTCGACGTCATCCAGCTGCCCCGGGGCCGGACCGGACTGGTCATCGGCGACGTGATGGGGCACGGCATCCACGCGGCGGCCGTCATGGGCCAGCTCCGCACGGCGGTACGGACCCTCGCGCGGCACGACGTGCCACCCGAGCGGATGCTGCGCTCGCTGGACGCGGCGGTGACCGACCTGGGCGAGGACGAGATGGCGACCTGCGTCTACGCCGTCCACGACCCGGTGGCGGGCGGCTGCGTGATCGCCCGGGCCGGGCACCCGCCGCCCGCGGTGGTCAGCGCCACGGGGACGGTGTCCTTCCTGGACGGCCCGCCCGGGACCCCGCTCGGGTCCGGCGGCACGGACTTCCGTACCGAGATGGTGCCGCTGCCGCCCGGCAGCCTCCTGGCGCTCTACACGGACGGGCTGATCGAAGCCCGCGACCGCGACCTCGACCAGGGACTCGACCAGCTGGCGCGGGCCCTCGGACAGCCGGGCCGGCCGCTGGAGCAGCTGTGCGACGAGGTCCTGGCGCGGCTCCTGCCGGCCGCGCCGCAGGACGACGTGGCGGTGCTCCTGGCCCGCACGACGGCCCCGTAGCGCCCTGTCGCCCGGCCCGTGCCGCCCGGTGCCCGGGCCCGCTCACCAGGCCAGTCCCTCCAGTTCGTCCAGGTCCAGGGTGAGCGCCGCGAGCGGCTCCGCGCTGCCGCCGGTCAGGGGCAGCTCCGCCCAGATCACCTTCCCCCGTTCGGTGTACCGGGTGCCCCACCGTTCGGCGTACTGCGCGACGAGGAACAGGCCGCGACCACCCTCGTCGGTGGAAGCCGCGTACCGCAGGTGCGGGGCGGTGCTGCTGCCGTCGGACACCTCGCAGATCAGGGTGCGGTCGCGCAGCAGCCGGACCCGGATGGGCTCGGACCCGTACCGGATGGCGTTGGTGACCAGCTCGCTGAGGATCAGTTCCGCGGTGAACGCGATGTCCTCCAGACCCCAGGCCTGGAGCTGCGCCGCACCGGCGTTGCGCACCCGCGAGACGGCGGCCGGGTCGTCCGGCACCTCCCACTCCGCGATCCGGTCCGCGTCCAGGATCCGGGTGTCGGCGACCAGCAGGGCGATGTCATCGCTGGGCGAGGGGAACAGCAGCGCCGCCAGTACGTCCGCGCAGGCCTGCTCGGGACTGCGCCCGGTCGCCGACAGGGCCTCGCGCAGCAGCGCCAGTCCGGCGTCGAAGTCGCGGTCGCGGTCCTCCAGCAGCCCGTCGGTGAAGAGGGCGAGCCGACTGCCCTCCGGCAGCCGCAGCTCGGCCGTCTCGAAGGGCATCCCGCCCACGCCCAGCGGCAGCCCCGTCGGCAGCTCGGGGAACTCCACCCGGCCGTCGGGGTGGACCAGCGCGGGGCCCGGATGGCCCGCGCTCGCCATCGAGCACCGGCCGGACACCGGGTCGTAGACGGCGTACAGGCACGTCGCACCGGTGACACCGGCCGGATCCTCGCCGATGTCGGCGGCCTCTTCCGACGCGCCGGTCTCGTCCCGGTCGATCCGGTCGATCAGCTCGTCCAGGTGCCCCAGCAGCTCGTCCGGCGGCAGGTCCAGCGTCGAGAAGTTGTGCACGGCGGTGCGCAGCCGGCCCATCGTCGCCGCGGCGTGCACCCCGTGCCCGACCACGTCACCGACCACCAGCGCCACCCGGGCGCCCGGCAGCGGGATCACGTCGAACCAGTCGCCGCCCACCCCCGCCTGCGCGGGCAGGTACCGGAACGCGACCTCCACCGCGCTCAGCTCCGGCAGCACCCGGGGCAGCAGACTGCGCTGGAGCGTCACCGCGGTGGCGTGCTCGCGGGTGAAGCGCCGGGCGTTGTCGATCGAGACGGCGGCGCGCGCCCCCAGCTCCTCGGCGAAGGACAGGTCCTCCTCGTCGAAGGCGTCCGGGGTGTCGGCCCGCCAGAAGTTCGCCATGCCCAGCACCACCCCGCGGGCCTGGAGCGGCACCGAGATCAGCGAGTGGAACCCGTACTCCAGCGCCAGCCGGGTGCCCTCGGCGTCCTGGGCCCGCCAGCCGAAGGCGGTGTTCAGGTCCGCCGCCAGCACCGCCCGCCCGGCGGCCAGCGCCGCCGCCATCGGCGCCGTCGGCACCACGAACCGGATGATCTCGCCGACCGACTGCAACGGCTGGTCGGAGCGCACCCCGGTCATCGCCGCCCGCCGCATCTCGCTGTACACCCCCGACACCGCCGAGGGCTCCTCCCCGTGCAGCACCGGCTCCAGCAGCTCGACGGTGACGAAGTCAGCGAAGCGCGGAACGGCCACCTCCGACAGCTCCTCGGCGGTGCGCACCACGTCCAGGGTGGTACCGATCCGCACCCCCGCGTCGTACAGCAGCTGGAGCCGCCCGCGGGCCACCTCGGCGCGGCCGGAGAGGGCGGCGAGCTCGGTGGAGTCGCGCAGCGTCATGACGAAGCCCTGGGGCAGGCCCCGGTACGGCTTGGTGGGCCGGACGTTGACGGCGAGGAGGCGGTCCCCCGACAGGTGGACCTCGTCCGTCACGGTGCGCCCCGACACGAGGAGGTCCGCCGTACGGGGATCCAGGCCGAGATCGGTGACGTGCCGCTGCTCGGCGTCCGGCGGCAGGTCCAGCAGCCGCCGCGCCTCGTCGTTGGCCAGCACCAGCCGGTGGTCGGCGCCGATGATGAGCACGCCCTCGCGCACGGCGTGCAGGACCGCCTCGTGGTGCTCGTTCATCCGGGTCATCTCGGCTTCGCCGAGCCCCCGGGTCTGGCGCCGCAGCCGACGGGAGACCAGGGCCGCGCCGCCGGTGCCCAGCAGCAGCACGCCGGCCGCCGAGCCGAGCAGCAGCGGCAGCTGTTTGCCCACCGCCTCGCCGACGTTGGCGACCTCGATGCCGGTGGAGACGAGGCCGACGACGGTGCCCGAGGCGTCCCGTACGGGAACCACCGCCCGCACCGCGTCGCTGGGGGCGCCCTTGAACGTCTCGGTGAAGGGCTGCCCGTGGACCGCGCGCGAGAGGTCGCCGGTGGCGCGCTTGCCGATGAGATCGGGCCGGGCGTCGGTGTAGCGGATCCCGGCGGTGCTCAGCACGGCGATGAAGTCGACGCCGGAGGCCCGACGGGCGGCGTCGGCCAGGGGCTGGAGTGCGGCCGTCGGGTTCGGCGAGCGCAGCGCTTCGGGCAGCCCGGGGGCGTGGGCGAAGGCTTCGGCGGCCGCGAGGGAACGGTTGCGGGCGTCGCGGGCGCTGTCGTACCGGGCCTGGAACACCAGGGCCAGGGTGGCGGCGGTGATCAGCACCAGCACGATCACGGCCTGGAGCAGGAACACCTGGCCCGCGACGCTCCCGGGGACGTGCCCGAAGCGCGCGAGCAGGCCCGAGCCCGCCGGCGGCGATCCTCTGGGTCGACCCGAACGTCCGGTCATGAGCCATTTCTAACACTGTCGCGGTGATTTGGGATGGCGGCCGCCGCCGCTCGGTAGGCGCGCGGGCTCTGGCCGACGTACGCGCTGAAGTGCTGGCGGAAGGTGACCTCGCTGCCGAACCCGGCCCGGCGGGCCACTTCCGGGACCGGATGGTCGGTGCGCTCCAGGAGCCTGCGGGCGGCGTCGAGACGGTGGCCGAGCAGCCACTTGTGCGGGGTGGTCCCGGTCGCGGCGGCGAAGTGCCGGGCGAAGGAGCGCGGTGACATCCCGGCCCAGCCGGCCAAGGTGGCCACGTCCAGCGGCTCGTGCAGCCTCCGCAGCGCCCGCTCGCGTACGGCGGCCAGCGCCTCGGCCGTCCGGTCCGCGGCCGGGGTGGGCCGGTCGAGGTACTGGGCGTGGTCCCCGGTGCGGAACGGGCCCGTCACCATGGAGCGGGCGACCGCCGCGGCGGCCTCCGCGCCGTGGGCCTCGCGCACGAGGTGGAGGCACAGGTCGATGCCGGACGCCACCCCCGCGGAGGTCCAGATCCCCCCGTCCTCCACGTACAGCGGGGCCTCCTCGACCAGGATCGCGGGATAGCGGGCGGCCAGCCGCGGGGCCAGCCACCAGTGCGTCACCGCCCGGCGGCCGGCCAGCAGCCCCGCCTCCGCCAGGACGAACGCGCCGGCGCACAGCGCGGCCACCGGCACGCCCCGGGCGTGCGCCTCCCGCAGGGCGGCCAGCACGGGCCCGGGGCTCGGGTCGTCGGGCTCCGCCAGCGCCGGTACGACGACCAGATCGGCCTCGGGGAGCCAGTCGAGGCCCCGGTCGGGCGTGAGGGTGAGCCCGCCGGGCAGAGGCACCGGATCGGGCGTGAGCGCACAGCGCCGCAGCTCGAAGGGCGGGACGCCGGAGCGGCTGCGGTCGGGGCCCCACACCTCGGTGATGACGGCGAGGTCGAATGCCCTGATCCCGGGCTGGATGACGATCGCGACGCGGTGCATGCCGTGATCCTTCCAGGGCCGCCCGGAGCTGCCAACCCGGCAGGATCCCATCGGTCCCGGGCGCCGACGGCCCTGTCGGGTCCGGGCGGGCGCCGACAGCATGGGGCCATGACGACGAACGAGATCGAGATCGCCCCGAACAGCGCCCTGCTGGTCATCGACGTACAGCAGGGCTTCGACGACGCGTCCTTCTGGGGCCCGCGCAACAACCCGGCCGCCGAGGCCAACATCGCCGCCCTGATGGACGCCTGGCAGGAGTCCGGACGCCCGGTGGTGCTCGTCCAGCACGCCTCGCGGACCGGTTCCGTCCTCGCCGCCGACCAGCCCGGTCACGCCTTCAAGGCCTTCGTCGAGGAGCGCCGCGCGGCAGCCGCGCTGCACATCACCAAGACGGTGAACTCCTCCTTCTACGGCACCCCGGACCTCGCCGAGTGGCTCACCGCCCAGGGCATCGGCCAGCTGGTCGTCGCCGGGATCCAGACCAACATGTGCGTCGAGACCACCGCCCGGATGGCGGGGAACCTGGGCTACGACGTCCTCGTACCCCTCGACGCCACGCACACCTTCGACCTCACGGGCCCCGACGGCGCCCGGCTGAGCGCCGACGAGCTGGCCGCCGCCACCGCCGTCAACCTGCACGGCGGCCGCTTCGCCCGCGTCGTCGCCACCGCTCAGCTGCTCGCCGCGTCCCGGGCCCAGCTGACCGCGTAGTACCACAGCCGGCCCTCTTGGCGTACGCACCGCATCCCGGCGGCGGCCATGACCCGCTGCGAGGCGGTGTTCGCCCGGTCCGTGTCACCGTCCACGCCACGGGCGCCGTGCCGCCGGGCGTGCTCCAGCAGCCCGCGCAGGGCTTCGGCGGCGTATCCCAGGCCCCGTGCGGCGGGCGTCAGCCCGTAGCCGACGGTGACCCGGCCGCGGGCGTCGGCGGGGCCGTGGAAACCGGCCCCGCCGATGGTCGTCCCGTCGGCGCGGAGCTCGATCTCATAGGCGCCGAACGGCCCCGGACCGCCGTGGTGCGCCAGCACCCGCAGGAACCTCTCGGCCCCGGCCCGGTCACCCGGTTGCGGATAGCCGGGTCCCCAGCGGGCCGCCGGGCCGGGCCTGCCGGTGATGATCCGCCGGGCCCCGGCGGCGTCGAGCGGGCGCAGCAGCAGGCGGGGGGTCGGGATCGGGTCGGTGCTCGGTTCCTCCATGCCCCCTGCCTACCAGGGCGGGCCGCCCGGGCGCGGCCGGTTTTTTGCCACCCGGGCCCGGAAAAGGGCCGGCCCCGCTCGGGGCCGGCCCTTCGTCCTGTGCGCACGGTCGCGTCGGTTCCCGGCCGTTGCGACGGAGCCGAACGCGTCAGAGCATGTCGGCCGCGATGGTGGCCGCAACCTGCTCCAGCAGGGGGCCGGCGTTCGCGATGCTCTTCGCCGGGTCCGGCTCGATCTCCGTCAGCGGGTACGCGCGCCGGATCCCGGCGGCGCGCAGCGCCTCCGGCTCCAGCAGCAGCCGGCCGCACACCGCCACGACCTCCTTGCCCGCCGCCCGGGCCGCCGCCGCGACCCCGGCCGGGGCCTTGCCGTGCAGGGTCTGCTCGTCCAGCGAACCCTCGCCGGTGATGACCAGGGTCGCCCGCTCCAGCGCCGGGGCGAAGCCCAGCACCTCCAGCATGAGCTCGATGCCGGGCCGGAACGTCGCCCCGAGCAGCAGCGCACCGTAGCCGATGCCGCCCGCGCCGCCGGCGCCCGGCAGCAGCGCGCACTCGGCGGCCTTCGCCCCGATCGCCTTCTCCAGTACCACCGCGAAGTGCGCCAGCGCCGCGTCCAGCGCCGCCACGTCCGCGGGGGAGGCGCCCTTCTGCGGGCCGTACACCGCCGGCGCGCCCTTCGGACCCGTCAGCGGGTTGTCCACGTCGCTGGCCAGTACGAAGTCCACGTCCGCGAAGCGCGGGTCGATGCCGGACAGGTCGGCCGAGGCCAGGGAGGCCAGCGCGCCGCCGCCCGGGCCGACCGGTTCGCCGTTCGCGTCCAGGAACACCGCGCCGAGTGCGGCGAGCATGCCCGCACCCCCGTCGGTGGTCGCGCTGCCGCCCACGCCGAAGACGATGGAGCGCGCGCCCGCGTCGAGGGCGGCCTTGAGCAGCTCGCCCGAGCCGTACGTGGTCGCCGTCAGCGGGGCGAAGACGCCCTGGGGGAGCAGCTGGAGGCCGGAGGCCTCCGCCATCTCGACCACAGCGGTTCCGTCGCGGAGTGCGAAAGCGGCCGTGACCTGGTCGCCGAGGGGCCCGGTGACCCGTACCTCGCGGCGTTCGAAACCGGCCGCCACGGCGGCCGCGACCGTACCGTCGCCGCCGTCCGCGACGGGGAGGGTCTCGATCTCCACGCCCGGTACGGCCTTGCGAAGGCCGGCCGTCACCCGCTCCGCGACCTCTACGGCCGTGAGCGAGCCCTTGAATTTGTCCGCGGCGATGAGTACGCGCGCGGCCTCAGTTACTGCTCCGTCCGTCACCTTTGCTGATCCCTTGCTATCGAACAGTGCAGTCGCGCCGCCAAGAGCCTATCCGGAGGATCCTCCTATGCCCATGGGTGGCCTGGGCCACACCCGGCGCGCCATGCCCCCAAATGGGGACATACACCTGCATTGTGTGGCCGCAATGGGCGCGGATTCCCCAAAGAGGCACGTCCGGACACTCCGGGCGGAGTCCCCGACGAGCCGGCGGCCGGCGCTCCCGACCGCACCGTGGTCACCACCGCGGTGGCCGCCGTACTCCTGGTCGCGGGCGGCCTGGAATCCCTCCAGACCGCCACCGTCCTCGTCGCCCTGCCGTTCGTGCTCGTCATGATGCTGCTGTGCTGCGCCCTGGTGAAGGAGTTGCGGGAGGACCCGGGCGCCGGCCCGGCGCGCGCCCACCCGCTGCACGGCGTGCGCGACGCCGTCAACGCGATGGTCGGGGACGCCGTAAGCGGGCATGGCCGAGGCCGCCACGTGCGGCTGCGGCGCCTCGCGCCGTCCAAGGGCCGAGGCCGCGGGGACGGCGGCCCCGGGGTGCCGCAGGCACGAGCCGCGCCCCCGGGGCGTCCGGTTAGGGTGGCGGCGTGACCACGACGGATGACTACGCCACGTACATCGCGAGCCTGCCCCGGGTGCTGGCCGGCGCGGCCGCCCTCTTCCGGGACGCCGAGGGCCGGGTGCTGCTCGTCGAACCCAACTACCGCGAGGGGTGGGCCCTGCCGGGCGGCACCATCGAGTCCGACCGGAACGAGTCGCCGCGGACCGCCGCCCGGCGCGAGAGCGCCGAGGAGATCGGCATCGACCAGCCGCTCGGCCGGCTGCTCGCCGTCGACTGGAGCGTGGGGGTGGGCCGTCCCCCGCTGGTCGCGTACCTCTACGACGGCGGTGTGCTCGACGCCGCGCAGCTCGCCTCGATCAGGCTCCAGGAAGAGGAACTGCTCTCCTGGAAGCTGGTCGCGCCGGCCGAACTGCCCGCGTACCTCCTCGGATCGCTCGCCCGCCGCGTCCAAGAGGCCTACCAGGTGCTGGAGTCGGGCGGGAGCACCGCCGAGCTGGAGAACGGCCGGCGCCCACTGGACGCGTAACACCCGTTATCCGAGGCCTACTTCGTTCAGGACAGAATGCAGCACATGATCACGATGTACGCCTGGCCGAGTACGGCCGACGGACCGGACGCCCTCCCCATGGTCCACTTCACCACCGACGAGCAGGCCAGCGGCGAGGTCACCCCCGAGGGGACGCCGGTCTGGATGTTCGACGGCGCGATCCGCGACGGCGGCTGGGCCGAGTTCGCCGACTTCGAGGCGTGGTCGGTCCCGGCCGCCGACTGGCAGGCCTTCTACCGCCGCGAGGACGACCTCCTCGCCGTCACCGGACCCGGCAGCTGCGAGGGCTGGTACCAGGGCAAGCTCGGGGCCGACGAGGAATGGGTGGCGGCGGCGGCCGGGCAGGGGAGCGTGGTGCTGCTCGCCGCGCCCGTCCAGCACCCCTCCCTGTACGCCTACGCGGTCGAGGCGGGCGCCGGCTTCGCCCTGCTGGTCCCGCTCGCGGTCATCTAGGAGGGACGGCCGGGGCAGCGGCGCTCAGACCGGGAGGGACCGCTCGCCGGCCTCGAAGGCCAGCAGTCGGACCTTGCGCTCGACGCCGCCGCCGTAGCCGGTCATGGAACCCGAGGCGCCGATCACCCGGTGGCACGGGACGATGATGCCGACCGGGTTCTTGCCGTTGGCCAGGCCCACGGCCCGGGACGCGCCCGGCTTGCCGAGCTTCGCGGCGAGTTCACCGTAGGACCACGTCTGCCCGTAGGGGATGCGCACGAGCTGCTCCCACACGCTGCGCTGGAACGCCGTGCCCTCCAGCCGGACCGGGACGGTGAAGTCGGTGAGCTCCCCGTCGAAGTACGCGGTCAGCTGCCGTACGACCTCCGGGAACGGCTCCTCGGCCGGCGCGACCCGCTCGCCGAAGGACTCCTCCTGCGGGCGGTGGCGCTGGCCGGCCATGTAGAGGCCGCTGAGGACGCCGTCCGTGGCCACGAGGGTCAGCGGGCCGTAGGGGCTGTCGACGACGGTGTGCTGCTTGCTGCTGCTGTTCATGACAGGTCGTACTCCTCAGACGGGCAGGTGGTTGATGGGGTGGCCGTCGGTGGCCCACAAGTACTGCACGGCGTACGCGCGCCAGGGCCGCCAGCCGGCCGCCCGCGCCGTGAGCGCGGCGGGGGTCGACGGCAGCCCCAGCCCGGCGGCGGCGCGGCGGACTCCGAGGTCGGTGGGGAGGAAGGCGTCCGGGTCGCCGAGGGCCCGCATCGCGATGACCTCGGTGGTCCACGGGCCGAAGCCGGGCAGCGCGGCCAGCTGCGCGCGGGCCGCCTCCCAGTCGCTGTCCACGCCCAGGGTGAGCGAGCCGTCCGCGAGCGCCGAGACCAGGGTGGTGAGGGTCGCGCGGCGGCTGCGCGGCAGGGCGAGCGCCTCCGGATCCAGGGCGGCCAGGCCGTGCGGGGACGGGAACAGGTGCGTGAGCCCGCCCTCGGGGTCGGGATCGGCGACCGGCTCGCCGTGCGCGGTGACCAGCCGGGCCGCGTGCGTACGGGCCGCCGCGGTGGACACCTGCTGGCCGAGCACGGCCCGTACGGCGAACTCGGCCGCGTCGACCGTACGGGGAACCCGGCGCCCCGGGGCCTTGTCCACGAGCGGGGCCAGCAGCGGGTCCGAGCGCAGCTGCTCGTCGACGGCCTCGGGATCGGCGTCGAGGTCGAGCATCCAGCGGCAGCGGCTGATCGCGATGGTGAGGTCGCGCAGGTCGGTCAGGGCGAGCTGACAGGCGATGTGGCCGGGGCGCGGGGCGAGCGCGACCACTCCGGTGCCGTACGGGAGCCGCAGCGTGCGGCGGTACGCGCCGCCGCGCCACTCCTCGACGCCGGGCACGGCAGTCGCGGCGAGGTGGCCGAAGAGGTTGTCGGGGTTGAGGGGCGCCCGGAAGGGGAGGCGCAGGCTGATCGTGCCGGGGATCCGGGGCAGGTCGCGGTGGGCGCCGGCGGAGCGGGTGCGCAGCTCGCTCGGGGAGAGCGCGAAGACCTCGCGGACGGTGTCGTTGAAGGCGCGGATGGAGGAGAACCCGGCGGCGAAGGCGACGTCGCCCATGGGAAGGGCGGAGGTCTCGATGAGCAGCCGGGCGGTCTGCGCGCGCTGCGCCCGGGCGAGGGCGAGGGGGCCGGCGCCGAGCTCGGCGTTGAGCTGCCGTTCGACCTGGCGGGTGGAGTACCCGAGCCGGGCGGCCAGCCCCGGTACGCCCTCGCGGTCGACCACGCCGTCCTGGATGAGCCGCACGGCCCGGGCGACGGCGTCGGCGCGGGCGTTCCACTCGGGGGAGCCGGGGCTGGTGTCGGGCCGGCACCGCTTGCAGGCCCGGAACCCGGCCTGCTGGCAGGCGGCGGCGCTGGGCAGGAAGGTCATGTTCGCGACCTTGGGCGGCACGGCGGGGCAGCTGGGCCGGCAGTAGATCCGGGTGGTCAGGACGGCGGTGAAGAACCAGCCGTCGAAGCGGGCGTCCTTCGACTGCACGGCCCTGACGCAGCGGTCGGTGTCGGTGTACATGGCTCCAGCATCCCGGCCGGGCCCGTGCGGGGCTGGCGGTTTTCCGACATCAAGCGTAGCCCGCCGAGGGTTGCCCGCATGCCGTTCCGCCTGGAGTGGGGGCGCCGCCCCGGCCCCGAACGGGCCGCTCGCCGAAGGAGCGGCCCCGTGCCCCCGAGCCCTGCGGGGCTCCGCCCCGCGCCTCAATCGCCGGCGCGGCTGGACGGGCGGCCGGTCGGGCTGGGTGGTCCGTCGGCGAGGCTGGGCTCGCGCGGGGCTGGACGGGCGGCCGGTCGGGCTGGCCGGGGGCTGCGCCCCGGGCGGGGTGCCAACGCGGGCGGGCCCGTGCCCCCGGGCGTCGGGCCGTCGTCCCCCGGGCCTGCGGGGCTCCGCCGGGCACCCCTGCGCCTGAACGCCGGCGGGACTGGACCGGCGGCCGGTCGGGCTGGGTGGTCCGTCGGCGAGGCTGGGCTCGTGCGCGGGCTGGCGGGTTGGGGTGGGGCGTCGGTCAGGCTGGGCGCGGGGGAGAGCCGGACGTGGGAGGGCCCCCGGGCGCCGAGGCGGCCGGGGGCCCTCCACTGTACGAACAGCGGCCAGCGCTACGGCTGGGCCGCCCGCGCCTCGCGGCGGTTGTGGCGGAACGTGTTCGCGCGGCGGGTCGTCGCGAACAGCGGGATCGTCGCCGCCAGAGCGATCTGCAGCGCGCACCCCGTCTGG
The DNA here is from genome assembly GCF_053610645.1 of Streptomyces sp. NPDC054883. Taxonomy (NCBI): domain Bacteria; kingdom Bacillati; phylum Actinomycetota; class Actinomycetes; order Kitasatosporales; family Streptomycetaceae; genus Streptomyces; species Streptomyces sp. NPDC054883. The sequence continues at coordinate 137,331 of NZ_JBSGYT010000007.1, forward strand.
AGCAGCAGCTGACCGCCCGGGGCGTCGAACGCCCAGGCCGCCAGCAGCCCCATCGCCCCGACGATCCAGCTGAGCATCGCCACCGCGAGGACGCCCCGCGGCTTGGGGTACTCGACCCGGCTCACCATCAGCCAGGCCACCCCGATGATCGCCAGCAGCGTCGGGATGAAGGGAAGCCCCAGCAGCACGACGGACACGACCGTCAGGGCTCCGAAGGGGCTCGGCATGCCCTGGAACATGCCGTCCTTCATCGTCACGCAGCTGAATCTCGCCAGCCGCAGGACGACGGCGAGGAGGACCACGATCGCCGCCAGTGCCGACATCTTCTGGTGCGCGTCGTCCGCGACCATGCCGTACACCAGCACGAAGTACGCCGGCGCCAGGCCGAAGCTGATCAGGTCCGACAGGTTGTCCAGCTCCGCGCCCATCGGCGAGCTGCGCAGCTTGCGGGCCACGATGCCGTCGAAGAGGTCGAAGACCGCCGCGAGCAGCATCAGTATCACCGCGGTCGCCGCGCTGTGCCGGGCCATGCCCGACTCGCCGCTGCCGGTGAGGTGCGGGATGAGGATCCCGGTGGTGGTGAAGTACACCGCCATGAATCCGCAGGTCGCGTTGCCGAGGGTGAGGGTGTCCGCTATCGACAGCCGCAGGGAGAGCGGCATGTCTTCCGCGTCCGCGTCCTCCTCCTTGGCCTCCGGAACCCAGCCTGTGGCAGGGGTCTCAGGGTCAGTCACGGTCAATTCGGGTCACCCCCGCGGTGGTGGCCTGACCGACCTCGACCGCGACCTCGACGCCCTCGGGGAGGTAGATGTCGACGCGCGAGCCGAAGCGGATCAGACCGATGCGTTCGCCCTGCTCCACCTTGGTGCCGGCCGGCAGGTAGGGGACGATGCGACGCGCGACGGCTCCGGCGATCTGCACCATCTCGATGTCACCGAGCTCGGTGTCGAAGTGCCAGACGACGCGCTCGTTGTTCTCGCTCTCCTTGTTGAACGCCGGGACGAACCCGCCGGGGATGTGCTCCACGGACGTCACCGTGCCGGCCAGGGGCGCACGGTTGACGTGGACGTTCAGGGGGCTCATGAAGATCGCGACGCGAGTGCGCCCGTCCTTCCACGGCATGATGCTCTGCACCACACCGTCGGCGGGCGAGATGACGCGGCCCTGGGCGATTTCGCGCTCCGGGTCGCGGAAGAACCACAGCATGCCCGCCGCGAGAGCGGTGGCGGGCACGGCCGCCGCGGCCCAGCGTCCGGACTTGCGGGCCCGGGTGAGGCTGAGCGCCGCGGTGGCGACGGTCGGCAGGAGCCACGGCGATGCTCCGCGCGCGAGGCGTCCACCGAGGAGGCCGACGCGAGGTGCAGAGGTTTGGCTGTGGGGCATGGATGACCTTCGTAGCGGGTGATGCCGCGCCGTAAACGGGGGGACGGGACGGCGGCTTTACTGGAATGCTATCGGTTGCACGCAACAACTGGGCAAGCCAGAAGCCGAGTCGATGACCGTCGGCCAGTGACTGCTAGTGACCCTGCTGCGGAAAATCTTCCTGCGATTCACCGCAAAAGGGACTTTCAGCCCTGGAGCCGGTACTCCTCGAGCAGGCGCCGCCCGATGATCATTTTCTGGATCTCGGCGGTACCTTCACCGATCAGCAGCATCGGGGCTTCCCGGTAGAGGCGCTCGATCTCGTACTCCTTCGAGAACCCGTATCCGCCGTGGATACGGAAGGCGTCCTCCACCACCTCCTTGCAGTACTCGGAGGCGAGGTACTTCGCCATACCCGCTTCGAGGTCGTTTCGTTCCCCGGAGTCCTTTTTGCGTGCCGCGTTCACCATCATCGCATGGGCGGCTTCGACCTTGGTAGCCATCTCGGCCAGCTTGAACTGGATGGCCTGGTGCTCGGCGATCGGCTTGCCGAAAGTGTGACGTTGCTGGGCATAGGAGACACCCAGCTCGAACGCACGCTGAGCGACGCCGCAGCCACGCGCCGCCACGTTGACGCGGCCGACCTCGACCCCGTCCATCATTTGGTAAAACCCTCGGCCCGTCTGTCCGCCCAGGACGCGATTGGCCGGAATGCGCAGTCCGTCCATGATGAGCTCGGTCGTGTCGACGCCCTTGTAGCCCATCTTGTCGATCTTGCCCGGGATCGTCAGGCCCGGCCGGACCTCGCCGAAGCCGGGCTCCTTCTCGACCAGGAAGGTCGTCATCGACTTGTGCGGGGCGGTGCCCTCCGGGTGTCCTTCGTCACTCCGGACGAGCACGGCCACCAGCGTGGACGTGCCGCCGTTCGTGAGCCACATCTTCTGGCCGTTCAGGACGTACTCGTCGCCGTCCTTCACCGCCTTGGACGTGATGGCCGACACGTCCGAGCCCAGGCCCGGCTCGGACATCGAGAACGCGCCGCGGACCTCACCCAGCGCCATGCGCGGGAGGAAGTGGTCCTTCTGCTCCTGCGTACCGTGCTGCTTGAGCATGTACGCCACGATGAAGTGGGTGTTGATGATGCCCGAGACGGACATCCAGCCGCGCGCTATCTCCTCGACGCACAGCGCGTAGGTGAGCAGCGACTCACCCAGACCGCCGTACTCCTCGGGGATCATCAGGCCGAACAGGCCGAGTTCCTTGAGACCGTCGACGATCTGCTGCGGGTACTCGTCGCGGTGCTCCAGCTCGGTCGCGACCGGGATGATCTCCTTGTCGACGAACTCGCGGACCGTCTTGAGGATCTCGCGCTGGACCTCGTTCAGGCCGGCGGTCTGGGCAAGTCGGGTCATGGCTCTTACTTCCCCTGTTCCTTGAGCTGCGGGCGCCCGGGCTGCTCGCCGCCGCGCTCCTTGATGTACGTCTCGGTCGGGACCATCACCTTGCGCCGGAAGACGCAGACCAGGGTGCCGTCCTGCTTGTAGCCCTTGGTCTCCACGTAGACGATCCCGCGGTCGTTCTTCGACTTCGACGGGGTCTTGTCGAGGACCGTGGTCTCGCCGTAGACGGTGTCGCCGTGGAAGGTCGGCGCCACGTGCCGCAGGGACTCGATCTCCAGGTTGGCGATGGCCTTCCCGGAGACGTCGGGGACCGACATGCCGAGCAGCAGCGAGTAGATGTAGTTGCCGACGACCACGTTCTTCCCGAAGTCGGTGGTGTTCTCGGCGTAATTGCTGTCCATGTGGAGCGGGTGGTGGTTCATGGTCAGCAGACAGAAGAGGTGGTCGTCGTACTCCGTGACCGTCTTCCCGGGCCAGTGCTTGTAGACCGCGCCGACCTCGAACTCCTCGTACGTGCGTCCGAACTGCATGGGGATCAGCCTTCCGGGATCTCGAACTTGGTGGTCCGCTGCATGCCCGCCGCGCGGCCCTTGCCCGCGATGACCAGGGCCATCTTGCGGCTGGCCTCGTCGATCATCTCGTCGCCGAGCATCGCCGAGCCCTTCTTGCCGCCGGCCTCGGACGTGCACCAGTCGTACGCGTCGAGGATCAGCTCGGCGTGGTCGTAGTCCTCCTGGGACGGGGAGAACACCTCGTTCGCCGCGTCGACCTGACCGGGGTGCAGCACCCACTTGCCGTCGAAGCCGAGGGCCGCGGCCCGCCCGGCGACCTCGCGGTACGCGTCCACGTCGCGGATCTGGAGGAAGGGGCCGTCGATCGCCTGGAGGTCGTGCGTGCGGGCCGCCATCAGGATCCGCATCAGGATGTAGTGGTAGGCGTCCGCCGGGTAGCCGGGCGGCTGCATGCCCACGACCAGGGACTTCATGTTGATGGAAGCCATGAAGTCGGCCGGGCCGAAGATGATGGTCTCCAGCCGGGGCGAGGCGGCGGCGATCGCGTCGACGTTCACCAGGCCCTTGGCGTTCTCGATCTGCGCCTCGATGCCGATCTTGCCGACCTCGAAGCCCATGGTCTTCTCGATCTGCGTCAGCAGCAGGTCGAGCGCCACGACCTGCTGGGCGTCCTGCACCTTCGGCAGCATGATGCAGTCGAGGTTCTGGCCGGCGCCCTCGACGACCGTGATGACGTCGCGGTAGGTCCAGTGCGTAGTCCAGTCGTTGACGCGCACCACACGGGTCTTGCCGGTCCAGTCGCCATTGTTCAGCGCGTCCACGATCGTGTGGCGCGCGCCCTCCTTGGCGAGGGGGGCGCAGGCGTCCTCCAGATCGAGGAAGACCTGGTCGGCCGGCAGGCCCTGGGCCTTCTCCAGGAAACGCGGGTTCGAACCCGGCACCGCGAGGCAGGAGCGGCGCGGCCGCAGCCGGTTCACCGGGGAAGCGGGCGTGGTCATGCGGGAACCTCCATGGGGTCGAGCTTGTTCGCTTTGCGGATCTCGTCGACGATACGGCCGATGATCTCCGTGATGCCGAAGTCCTTGGGTGTGAACACGGCGGCGACTCCGGCCGCCTTCAGTGTCACCGCGTCGGCGTTCGGGATGATGCCGCCCACGATGACGGGTATGTCGCCCGCCCCCGCGAGGCGCAGGCGTTCCAGCACGTCCGGGACGAGCGCGCAGTGCGAGCCGGACAGGATGGACAGTCCCACGCAGTGCACGTCCTCGGCCAGCGCGGCGGTGGAGATCTCCTCCGGCGTCAGCCGGATGCCCTGGTAGACCACCTCGAAGCCCGCGTCGCGGGCGCGCACCGCGATCTGCTCGGCGCCGTTGGAGTGCCCGTCCAGGCCGGGCTTGCCGACCAGCAGCCGCAGCCGGCCGGAGCCGAGCTCCTCGGCCGTCCGGGCGACCTTCGCACGGACGAGGGCCATCGGGGTGCCCTCCTCGGCGGTGACGGCCACCGGGGCCGAGGAGACCCCGGTCGGGGCGCGGAACTCGCCGAACACCTCGCGCAGCGCGCTCGCCCACTCCCCGGTGGTGACACCGGCGCGGGCGCACTCCAAGGTGGCCTCCATCAGGTTCTCGGTCCCGGCGGCGGCCTCCTTGAGCCGGTCCAGGGCCTGCCGGGTGGTGGGGAAGACGAACGGGTCGCCGTTGCCCTGGCGGTCCGAGGACTCCTCCCGCTCGGTGCGCCAGCGGCCGATGCGCTCGACGATCTGCGCCTCCACCGCCCCGTCCACCGTCATGATGGCGCCGTCCAGGTCGGCGGTGAGCGGGTTCTCCTCCGTCTGCTGGAAGCAGTTGACGCCGACGATCTTGTCCTCGCCGGCCTCGATCCGGGCCCGCCGCTCGGCGTGCGAGGAGACGAGCCGGGACTTGAGGTAGCCGGACTCGACGGCGGCCATCGCGCCGCCCATCTCCTGGATCCGGTCGATCTCCTCCAGGCACTCGGCCACCAGGGACTCGACCTTGGCCTCGACGACGTGCGAGCCGGCGAAGATGTCCTCGTACTCCAGCAGGTCGCTCTCGTGCGCGAGGACCTGCTGGATGCGCAGCGACCACTGCTGGTCCCAGGGCCGGGGCAGGCCCAGCGCCTCGTTCCAGGCGGGCAGCTGCACCGCGCGGGCGCGGGCGTCCTTGGAGAGCGTGACCGCGAGCATCTCCAGCACGATGCGCTGGACGTTGTTCTCCGGCTGCGCCTCGGTCAGGCCGAGGGAGTTGACCTGGACGCCGTACCGGAACCGCCGCTGCTTGGCGTCCTCGATGCCGTAGCGCTCGTGGGTGACCTTGTCCCAGATCCGGCCGAAGGCGCGCATCTTGCACATCTCCTCGATGAAGCGGACGCCCGCGTTCACGAAGAAGGAGATACGGGCGACGACCTCACCGAAACGTTCCTCCGGGACCTGCCCGGAGTCGCGCACCGAGTCCAGGACGGCGATCGCGGTGGACATCGCGTACGAGATCTCCTGGACCGGGGTCGCCCCCGCCTCCTGGAGGTGGTACGAGCAGATGTTGATCGGGTTCCACTTCGGGATGTGGTTGACCGTGTACGCGATCATGTCCGTCGTCAGGCGGAGCGAGGGCCCGGGCGGGAAGACGTGCGTCCCGCGCGAGAGGTACTCCTTGACGATGTCGTTCTGCGTGGTGCCCTGGAGCTTGGAGATGTCCGCGCCCTGCTCCTCGGCGGACACCTGATAGAGCGCCAGCAGCCACATGGCCGTGGCGTTGATCGTCATCGAGGTGTTCATCTGCTCCAGGGGGATGTCCTGGAACAGTCGCCGCATGTCGCCGAGGTGGGAGACCGGGACCCCGACCCGGCCGACCTCGCCGCGGGCGAGGACGTGGTCGGGGTCGTAGCCGGTCTGCGTCGGGAGGTCGAACGCGACCGACAGGCCGGTCTGGCCCTTGGCGAGGTTGCGGCGGTACAGCTCGTTGGACGCCTCGGCCGTGGAGTGGCCGGCGTACGTCCGCATGAGCCACGGACGGTCTTTCTGGCGCTCTGTCATCTCAGGCTGTCCCTTTGGCCCTCGAACGGTCTCAGATGTTCCGGAAGCGGTTGATGGCGTCCAGGTGCTTGGCGCGCATCTCCTGGTCGCGCACGCCCAGGCCCTCCTCGGGGGCCAGCGCGAGGACGCCGACCTTGCCCTGGTGGAGGTTGCGGTGGACGTCGTAGGCGGCCTGGCCGGTGTCCTCCAGGGAGTACACCTTCGACAGGGTGGGGTGGATCTTGCCCTTGGAGATCAGGCGGTTGGCCTCCCAGGCTTCGCGGTAGTTGGCGAAGTGGGAGCCGATGATGCGCTTGAGGGACATCCACAGGTAGCGGTTGTCGTACTCGTGCATGTAGCCCGAGGTGGAGGCGCAGGTGGTGATGGTGCCGCCCTTGCGGGTGACGTAGACGCTCGCGCCGAAGGTCTCGCGGCCGGGGTGCTCGAAGACGATGTCGATGTCCTCGCCGCCGGTCAGCTCGCGGATGCGCTTTCCGAAGCGCTTCCACTCCTTGGGGTCCTGGGTGTGCTCGTCCTTCCAGAACTTGTAGCCCTCGGCGTTGCGGTCGATGACCGACTCGGCGCCCATCGCGCGGCAGATGTCCGCCTTCTCCGGGCTGGAGACGACACAGATCGGGTTGGCGCCGCCGGCCAGCGCGAACTGGGTGGCGTACGAGCCGAGGCCGCCGCTCGCGCCCCAGATCAGGACGTTGTCGCCCTGCTTCATGCCGGCGCCGTTGCGGGAGACCAGCTGGCGGTAGGCGGTGGAGTTCACCAGGCCCGGCGAGGCGGCCTCCTCCCAGCTGAGGTGGTCCGGCTTGGGCATCAGCTGGTTGGACTTGACCAGGGCGATCTCCGCCAGGCCGCCGAAGTTGGTCTCGAAGCCCCAGATGCGCTGCTCGGGGTCGAGCATCGTGTCGTTGTGGCCGTCGGAGGACTCCAGCTCGACCGACAGGCAGTGCGCGACGACCTCGTCGCCGGGCTGCCAGGCGTTGACGCCGGGGCCGGTGCGCAGCACGACGCCCGCGAGGTCGGAGCCGATGACGTGGTACGGGAGGTCGTGGCGCTTGGTGAGCTCCGACAGGCGCCCGTAGCGCTCCAGGAAGCTGAAGGTGGACACCGGCTCGAAGATCGAGGTCCACACGGAGTTGTAGTTGACCGAGGAGGCCATGACGGCCACCAGGGCCTCGCCCGGACCGAGTTCGGGGACCGGGACGTGGTCGAGGTGCAGGGACTTGCGCGGGTCCTTCTCGCGCGTGGTGAGCCCGGCGAACATCTCCGCCTCGTCCTTGTGCACGGTGATCGCGCGGTACGAGTCGGGGAGCGGCAGGGCCGCGAAGTCGGCGGCCGTTGCGGCCTGCGACTGGATCGCGTCCAGGATGTCCTTCACGGTGTTGCCTCCGGCTAAGCGCTGATGAGGGTGCGCTGAGGGGATACGCGGCTGCGTGGTGCGGGTGTGGTGTGGTGTGGTGCCGTCGGTCCGGCGAAAGCAGTGGTGCGGCGACGCCCGTGGTGAGGCGTACGTGGCCTGGTGACGCAGGCATCCGGGGCGCGGTCCGTGCCGGGTGGACGTGGATCGCGGGGACATCCGGACCACTTCAACGTATGGCACCCCGTGTCACTCAGCAAGGCACCGCGTGCCAAAACTTTCTCTCATTTGCCTATTGACCTGCGCAGATGAGCGATGATCGATCAGAGTTACCGGCGAGTAGGGGCAACCCGGACAAACGGAAGGGCCGCCCCCCGGATAGGGAGGCGGCCCCGTGTGACCAGAGTCGCTACTTGTTCTTGAGTGCCTCTTCGATGGTCCGCATGACCTCGTCGAGGGGCGCGTCCGTGCGGGCCACCGCCACCAGCACCTCGCCCTCCGTACGCACCGCCGCCGGGGCGGCCGGCGGTCCCGTGAGGGTGCGGCCCGCGCCGATCCCCGAACCGAAGGTCTTGCGCACGATCGAGAAGGCGTGGTCCAGCTGAGCCTCCACGTCCCCCTGGCCGCCCGCGCGCAGCCAGCGCCGCAGCACGTGGTTGTGGGCCGTGACCACGGCCGAGGCGGCGACTTCCGCCAGCAGCGGGTCGTCGTTGCCGTCGTTGTGGTCCTGCTCGTCGAAGTGGGCCAGCAGGTAGCGCGTGAACAGCCGCTCGTACCGGGCCACCGAGGCGATCTCCCGCTCCCGCAGCGCCGGCACCTCACGGGTGAGCCGGTAGCGCTCCACCGACACCGCGGGCGAGGCGGCGTACATCTTCATGACTTCCTTGATCCCCCGGCACACCGTGTCGAGCGGGTGCTCGTGCGCCGGGGCCACGTCGAGGACGGCCTCGGCGCGGGTCAGGGTGTCGTCGTGGTCCGGGAAGATCGCCTCTTCCTTGGACCGGAAGTGCCGGAAGAAGGTCCGGCGGGCCACCCCGGCGGTCGCGGCGATCTCGTCGACCGTCGTGGCCTCGTACCCCTTCGTCGCGAACAGCTCCATGGCGGCAGCCGCGAGCTCGCGGCGCATCTTGAGCCGCTGAGCGGCCGCCTTGGTGCCGGCCGCGCTCTCCGGGGCGTCGGAGGCCGTGGCGGCGCGGGGCGAGGTCTTGGCGGGCTGGGACATAGACCGAAAGTACTTCATTCGCGCAGGAGAGCGCGCCTGAGGGGGGTGGGACAGGGGTGGATGCGGGGGAGGGCCGGCACTGGGCACACAGTGCTCGTCGGGAGGGTTCGTCCGCCGTGAGGGTCCGGCGGACCCGAGGAGCCCTCCCCACGCATCCGGCTCGCGGGCCCGGGCGTCGCGACGCCCGGGCGGCGGATCACCGGCGGGCGTACTCACGGAATCCGCGGCCGGTCTTCCGGCCCAGGCAGCCCGCCGCGACCAAGTGCTCCAGCAGCGGCGATGGCGCCAGGCCCGGGTCGCGGAACTCCTGGTGGAGGACCTTCTCGATGGCCAGGGACACGTCCAGGCCGACCACGTCGAGGAGCTCGAAGGGCCCCATCGGGTAACCGCCGCCCAGCTTCATCGCGGCGTCGATGTCGTCGATGCCCGCGTAGTGCTGCTCGACCATCTTGATCGCGTTGTTCAGGTACGGGAACAGCAGCGCGTTGACGATGAAACCGGCCCGGTCCCCGCAGTCGACCGCGTGCTTGCGGACCTTCCCGCAGACCTCGCGGACCGTGGCGTGCACGTCGTCGGAGGTCAGGACGGTACGGACCACCTCGACCAGCTTCATGGCCGGCGCCGGGTTGAAGAAGTGCATGCCGATCACGTCCTGCGGACGCGAGGTCGCGCGCGCCACGGCGATCACCGGCAGCGAGGAGGTGGTGGTGGCCAGCACCGCGCCCGGCTTGCAGACCTTGTCCAGTCCCGCGAACAGCTCCTGCTTGACCGCCAGGTCCTCGGCGACGGCCTCCACGGCCAGGTCCACCTCGGCGAAGGCGTCCAGCGAGCCCGCCGGGGTGATCAGCGCCAGGGTCTCGGCCGCGCCGTCCTCGGTCAGCCGGCCCTTGGACACCGCACGGCCCAAGGACTTGCCGACCGCGGCCTTCGCGGCCTCCGCCTTCTCCTGGCTGCGGGCCGCCAGCACCACCGGGTAGCCGGCCTGCGCGAAGACCTGCGCGATGCCGCTCGCCATGGTGCCGGAGCCGGCCACGCCGACCGAGGCGACGGCCCGGCCCGCGCCCAGCAGCGACCCGTCCGGCGGGGTCTGCAGATCCCGCACGATCACCGGGCTGCCCGGGGTCTCGTACGTGTAGAAACCGCGCCCGGCCTTCTGCCCCGTCAGGCCCGCCTCGGCGAGGTGCCCGAGGACGGGGGCCGGGGCGTGCAGCCGGTCGCCGGAGGAGGCGTACATGGCCTCCAGGACGGTACGGGCGGTGTCCACGCCGATCAGGTCCAGCAGCGCCAGCGGGCCCATCGGCAGGCCGCAGCCGAGCCGCATCGCCGCGTCGATGTCCTCCCGGGAGGCGTACTTCGACTCGTACATGGCGGCGGCCTGGTTCAGGTAGCCGAAGAGCAGGCCGTCCGCGACGAAACCGGGACGGTCGCCGACCGCGACGGGTTCCTTGCCTAGTTCGCGGGCCAGTTCGGTGACCGCCTGGACGGCGGGCGGGGCCGTCAGCACGCACGAGACGACCTCGACCAGCTTCATGGCCGGCGCCGGGTTGAAGAAGTGCAGGCCCAGGACCCGCTCGGGGCGCTGGGACTCGGCGGCCATCCGGGTCACCGACAGGGCGTTGGTGCCGGTGGCCAAGATGGTGTCCGGGCGGACGATCGCGTCGAGTTCGCGGAAGAGCCGCTGCTTGAGCGCGTAGTCCTCGGGGATCACCTCGATGACGAGGTCGGCGTCGGCTGCGGCGCTCAGCTCGGTGAACGTGCGGAACCGGGCGAGCACGGTGTCGCGCTCGGGCTCGGTGAGCCGCTGCCGGGCGACGGAGCGGGCGGTCGCGGCGGCGAGCGCGGCGCCGGCCCGGCGGGCGGCGGCTTCGCTGACGTCGATGCCGATGACCTCGCGGCCGGCCCGGGCGAGGACCTCGGCGATGCCGGTGCCCATCGTGCCGAGACCGATGACGGCGATGGTCTGGAGGGTGGGTTGACTGGACGTGGACGGACGGTCCATCGCGGGACTCCAGTGGGAGAGGGTGACGACTTGAGGGCGCGGCGCGCGGCGCACAGCACGCGGCCGGGGTGCGCACGGAGAAGCACGGAGAAGCCCGAAGGGCTGAGAACGGCCGGCCCTGTCCCGGGGCCGAGCCGTACCTGAAACGCCGTACCCGGACCTGCGGTACGGAACTCGCGGTACCTGGGGTACCGGACCGACTGGTACGGGGCGGCTGCGTCACCAGGCCGGTCCCGTACGTGTTGAGGGGAGCGTAACTCGTCGGTAACCCGTTGGCCAGAGCACGGGAACGGGGAACGGATGTGACGTACACCGCTGCGGGCCTAATGTGGCAGCGTGAACGACGTACTGGAGCGCCTGCGCGGCGAAGCGGGAAGGCCGGCGGAGTACGAGGCGCTGCTGGCGGCCGGCCCCGACGGGCTCGCGGCCGCGCTGACTGCGCCCGGCCGGCCGCTATGGGCCCGCGAACTGGCCGCGTACCGGCTGGGGATGGCCGGGGACCGGCGGGCCTTCGAGGCGCTGGTGCTGCTGCTCAACCACCGCGACCCGCCCCGCTGCGAGGCCGCCGCGCAGGCGCTGGCCGTCCTCGGCGACCCGCGCACCGCCCGCGCGGCGGCGGCCCTGGCGACGAACGAACTCCGCACCGCCTACGCCCTGCACCCGGTGCGGCTGCTCACCGCCCTGCGGGCACCCGAATCGGCCCCCGCGCTGATCCGCACCCTCTCCCGGCTCCTCGCGCCGCACGACCCGTACTGGCGCGTGGCCCTGGCCTGTGTGGAGGGCCTCGGCGCCCTGGCCGACCCCCGGGCCCGCGCCGTGCTGACCCGCGCCCAGTCCCACCCCCGCCTCGCGGTGGCGGCCACCGCGTCCCTGCGCGCGCTGGCCGCCCCCGACGGGGCGGGCAGCTGACCGGCCGGCCCCGCGGGCGTCAGCCCCGGAAGCCCAGCAGCCCGTGCAGCGCCGCGCCGCCCGCCGAGTGCGGGAGCGCGCGGGTGGCCGCGGTCGGCTTCGGGGCCGGCAGGGCCGGGCAGGTGGCGTCCGCCGCCCTGCCCGTCCGCAGGTAGGCCGCCAGCTTGTCGTCCAGGCACTTGTTGCCGCTCAGCGCGATCCCGTGGTTGCCGCCGCCCTCCTCGACCACCAGGGCCGCGCCCTTGAGCTTCTCCCGCATGCTAAGCGCGCCGCCGAACGGCGTCGCCGCGTCCTCCGTCGCCTGGAACAGCAGCGCCGACGAGAGCCCGCTGGTGGTCACGTCCGGGGCGGCCAGCGGGTCGGTCTTCCAGAACGCGCACGGGGCGTTGTACCAGGCGTTGTTCCAGGTCATGAAGGGCGCCTCGGCGTGCGTGCGCCACATGTCGGCCCGCCAGGTGTCCCAGTCCTTCGGCCACGCCGAGTCCCGGCACTGCACGGCCGTGTACACGCTGTAGCCGTTGCCCGCCGCGGGTTCCACGGCGCCGAACCGCTCGTACGCGGCGACCAGCGGCTTCTCGTCCTTGGCCACGGAGTACGCGGAGAACGCCTCGGCCAGGTTGGGCCAGTAGCCGTTGTAGTAGCCGCCCGGCATGAAGGTGTCCTCCAGCTCGGACGCGCCGACCTTCCCGCCCGCCGGCGATTCCCGCAGCGCCTCGCGCATCTCGTACCAGCGCCGCTCGACCTCGGCCGGGTCGCCGCCGAGCCGGTACTTCTCGTCGTACTGGGCCACCCACGCGGTGAACGCCTTGTGGCGGGCGTCGAAGGCCCGGTCCTGGGCGAGGTTGTCCTCGTACCAGACCCCGCCCGGGTCGACGACGGAGTCCAGGACGAGGCGGTGCACCCGGTCGGGGTGGAGCTTGGCGTACACCGCGCCCAGGTAGGTCCCGTACGAATAGCCGAAGTAGCTGAGCTTCGCCGCGCCCAGGGCGGTGCGCAGCACCTCCAGGTCGCGGGCGGCGGAGACGGTGTCGATGTACGGGAGCACGTCCGCGTGCTTGGCCTGGCAGGACTCGGCGAAGGACTTGACCCGGTCCAGGTTGGCCCGTTCGGCGCGTCCGTCGGTGGGGACGGAGTCCGGCCGCACCGGGGCGAAGTACCCGTCGGCGCAGTCCAGGGCCGGCTCGCTCCTGCCCACGCCCCGCGGGTCGAACCCGATCACGTCGTACGCGGCCGCCACGTCCTTGGGCAGGGCGGCGGCGACGAAACCGGCCAGCGCCCGGCCGCTGCCGCCCGGCCCGCCCGGGTTGACCAGCAGCGGGCCCTGCGACTTCGCCGCGGTGTGCGGGACGCGGGTCAGGGCCAGGGTGATCTGCCGGCCGCCGGGGTCGTCGTGGTCGAGCGGGACCTTGAGGGAGGCGCACTGCAGCGAGGGGTAGCGGGTGGTCGCACAGCCGGTCCAGCGCGGCGCCGCCGCCGATCCGGCCGGGGCCACCGGGGCGGCCGTGACCGGCGTGGCCAGGGCGGCGGCGACGGTCGCGACCGAGAGCAGGACGGCGGCGCGGTTCTTGAGCGCGCCGCGCCGCCCCGGCCCACCGGTCGCCGGGCCGATGTCCGTCGGGCCGCTGTTCGTCGGTCCGCTCTCCTTCATGGAGCCGCGCGTGTTCAGGGGGTCGAGCATGGGGCCTCCCAGCCGAGGGTTCTGGGCGGAATCGTCCCGGAAACCACGCCCCGAAGCCCGGATTGCTCCCCCCATTGGCCCGATCTGATGAGCGTTCAGCGGCCGTACGGGGCGCCCGGAGCCGGTCGGGGCCGATTTGGGCGCCCGCCCCCGAGGTGGTTGGCTTGCCGCGACGAGCGGACCCAACTGCTGGAGGAACAGCCATGGCGCAGGTCGAGGCCACCACGGAGCGGATCATCGCGGCCGACGCGGAGACCGTGTTCGACGCGCTTGCGGACTACACCGGGACCCGGGGCAAGCTGCTGCCCGAGCACTTCAGCGAGTACGAGGTGCGCGAGGGCGGCGACGGCGAGGGCACCCTGGTCCACTGGAAGCTCCAGGCCACCAGCAAGCGCGTACGGGACTGCCTGCTGGAGGTCAGCGAGCCCACCGACGGGCAGCTCGTGGAGAAGGACCGCAACTCCTCCATGGTCACCACCTGGACCGTGACGCCGGCCGGCGAAGGCAGGTCCAGGGCCGTCGTCTCCACCGTGTGGAACGGCGCCGGGGGCATCGGCGGCTTCTTCGAGCGCACCTTCGCCCCCAAGGGCCTGGGCCGCATCTACGACACGGTGCTCACCAACCTCGCGGCCGAAGTCGAGCACTGAACAAGGCCGTTGCCCGCAAGGGCCACCGGGCGGCTCACCGGTTCGGGTGGAATTCCCGGCCCCGGTGAGTCCGCCCGGGCGCCGGGCGTGGCCCCGGGCTTTCGGCGGGTAGACCCCCTAGGGTGGAGCGTCCGCGACCCGACCGACCGGGGGACCGATGAAGATCCTCATCTCCGCCGACATGGAAGGCGCCACCGGCGTCACCTGGCCCGCCGACGTACTGCCCGGGACCCCGCAGTGGGAACGCTGCCGCTCCCTGTTCACCTCCGACGTCAACGCGGCCGTCCTCGGCTTCTTCGACGGCGGGGCCGACGCGGTGCTGGTCAACGAGGCCCACTGGACCATGCGCAACCTGCTGCTGGAGCGGCTCGACGAACGCGCCGAGATGCTCACGGGCCGGCACAAGTCCCTGTCCATGGTCGAGGGCGTCCAGCACGGCGACGTCGACGGCATCGCCTTCGTCGGCTACCACACCGGAGCCGGCGCCGAGGGCGTACTCGCCCACACCTATCTCGCCAACACCATCACCGGCGTCTGGCTCAACGGCGTCCCCGCGAGCGAGGGCCGGCTGAACGCCCATGTGGTCGCCGAGTACGGCGTCCCCGTGGTCCTGGTCACCGGCGACGACCTGACCTGCGCCGACGCCGCCGGTTACGCGCCCGGCGCGGAGCGCGTCGCGGTCAAGGACCACGTCTCGCGCTACGCGGCGGTGTGCCGCACCCCCGCCCGTACCGCCGCCGACATCCGTACCGCCGCCAAGCGGGCGACCCGGCTGGCCGTCCGCCACGAACCCCACGCGCACGGTCCCTACACCGTCGAGGTGGAGTTCGACGCCGAGCACCTGCCGGCGGCCGCCACGGTGATCCCCGGCATCGCGCGTTCCGGCGAGCGCCGGGTCGCGTACACCAGCGAGACCATGTACGAGGGAATCCGCACCTTCAAGGCGGTCACGACCGTCGTCTCCGCGGCCGTGGAGGAGCAGTATGGCTGACATGCAGCCCATGCGATCGACCGACGGCCCCACGGACGGCAGCGTGGACCGGGCGGCGCTCGACGAAGCGGTCGAGTTCACCTCCGGCCTCATCCGCATCGACACCACGAACCGCGGCGGCGGCGACTGCCGGGAACGGCCCGCCGCCGAGTACGTCGCCGAGCGGCTCGCCGCCACGGGGCTGGAGCCGGTCCTGCTGGAGCGCACGCCGGGGCGCACCAACGTGGTCACCCGGATCGAGGGCAGCGACCCGTCCGCCGAGGCCCTACTCGTCCACGGCCACCTCGACGTGGTCCCGGCCGAGGCCGCGGACTGGAGCGTGGACCCCTTCTCCGGGGAGATCCGCGACGGTGTGGTCTGGGGCCGCGGGGCCGTCGACATGAAGAACATGGACGCGATGGTGCTGGCCGTCGTACGGGCCTGGGCCCGGACCGGCGCCAGGCCCCGGCGGGACATCGTGATCGCCTTCACCGCCGACGAGGAGGACAGCGCCGTCGACGGCTCGGGTTTCCTCGCCGACCACCACCCGCACCTGTTCGAGGGCTGTACGGAGGGCATCAGCGAATCCGGCGCCTTCACCCTGCACGCCGGCCCGGGCCGCCCCCTCTACCCGATCGCCGCCGGTGAGCGCGGCACCGCCTGGCTGAAGCTGACGGCGCACGGCACCGCCGGCCACGGGTCCAAGCCCAACCGCGCCAACGCCGTCACCCGTCTCGCCGCGGCCGTCGCGCGGATCGGCGCCCACGAGTGGCCCGTCCGGCTCACCGGCACGGTCGCCGCCTGCCTCACCGAACTCGCCGCCCACCAGGGCCTGTCGGTGAACCCGCGCGCCCGCGACTTCGACCTCGACTCGCTCCTCGGCAAGCTCGGCCCGGCCGCCGCGCTGGCCGAGGCCACGCTGCGCAACAGCGCCAACCCGACCATGTTCAGCGCCGGTTACAAGCTGAACGTCATCCCGGAGCACGCCACCGCCTACGTCGACGGACGGACGCTGCCCGGCGGCGAGGAGGAGTTCATCGCCACCCTCGACGAACTCACCGGCCCCGACGTGCGCTGGGAGTTCCACCACCGGGAAGTGGCTCTCGAAGCGCCCGTCTCCGGCCGGACGTACGGGATCCTGCGCGAGAGCGTCGAGCACTTCGACCCCGAAGGGCACGTGGTGCCGTTCTGCATGGCGGGCGGTACCGACGCCAAGCAGTTCTCCCGGCTCGGCATCACCGGCTACGGCTTCTCCCCGCTCAAGCTGCCGCCGGGCTACGACTACTGGTCCCTCTTCCACGGCGTGGACGAGCGGGTCCCGGTGGACGCCCTGCACTTCGGGGTCCGGGTGCTCGACCGCGCGCTGCGCACCCTGTGACGGGGGCCGGGCGATGACGGCACCCCCGGCCGGGCCCTACGGGAGCTGGCCCTCGCCCATCGACGCCGCGCTGGCCGCCTCGCTCGACGGGCGGCCCGAGTACGTGGGCACCGTCGGCCCCGAGGTGTGGTGGACCGAACCCCGGCCCGCCGAGGGCGGCCGCCGCACCCTGGTCCGCAGGCCCGCCGACGGAGGCCCCGAGCGGTCGGTGCTGGACGCGCCCTGGAACGTCCGCAGTCGGCTCACCGAGTACGGGGGCCGCCCCTGGGCCGGTACCGGACGCGCCACCGGCGGCCCGCTGGTGGTGTTCGTCCACCACGCCGACCAGCGGCTGTACGCGTACGAGCCCGACGCGCCCGGCGGCCCCGCGCCCCGGCCGCTCACCCCGGCCGCCCCGCCGCCGACCGGCCGCGGCGGGCTGCGCTGGGCCGATCCGGTGCTGCGGGACGGCGAAGTCTGGTGCGTGCTGGAGGAGTTCACCGGTCCGGGCCCCACCGACGTGCGCCGCGTGGTGGCCGCCGTACCGCTGGACGGGTCGGCCGCCGCCGACCGGTCCCTGGTGCGGGAACTGACCGACGACCGGCACCGGTTCACCACCGGACCGCGGATCTCCCCGGACGGGCGGCTCGCGGCCCGGCTGGTGTGGGACCACCCGCGGATGCCCTGGGACGGCACCGAACTGGTGCTGGCCGACATCACGGCCGGCGGTCTCGGGCGGCCCCGCACCGTGCTCGGCGGACCCGACGAGGCCGTCGCCCAGGTGGAGTGGGCCGCCGACGGCACCCTCCTCGCGGTGAGCGACCGCGGCGGCTGGTGGAACCCGTACCGCGTTGACCCGGACACCGGCGAGGCCGTCAACCTGTGCCCCCGCGAGGAGGAGTTCGGCGGCCCGCTCTGGAAGCCCGGCCTGGCCTGGCTCGCCCCGCTCCCGGACCGGTTGATCGCCGTCCTGCACGGCCAGGGCTCCTCGGTGCTCGGCGTGCTCGACCCCGACACCGCGGACCTGGTCGACGCGGCGGGGCCGTGGACGCACTGGCAGCCCACCCTGGCGGTCCACGGCACGCGGGTGTACGGGGTCGCCGCCAGCCCGCGCAGCGGGTACGAGGTGGTCGAGCTGGACACCGCCTCCGGCCACGCCCGGGTCATCGGCGCCCGGGCCGCCGATCCCGTGGACCCGGCGTACTACCCGGAACCGCAGAGCCGGACGTTCCCCGGCCCGGGCGGCCGGGAGATCCACGCCCACGTCTACCCGCCGCACCACCCCGACCGGCCGGCGCCCGCCGACGAGCTGCCCCCGTACGTGGTGTGGGCGCACGGCGGCCCGACCGACCACGTGCCGCCGGTACTGGACCTGCACATCGCCTACTTCACCTCGCGGGGCATCGGCGTGGTCGAGGTGAACTACGGCGGCTCCTCCGGCTACGGGCGCGCCTACCGCGAGCGGCTGCGCGAGCAGTGGGGCGTGGTCGACGTGGAGGACTGCGCGGCCGTGGCCCGGGCGCTGGCCGCCGAGGGCACCGCCGACCCGGACCGGCTCGCGATCCGCGGCGCCAGCGCGGGCGGCTGGACCGCGGCGGCCTCGCTGGCCGCGAACGACCTGTACGCCTGCGCGGCGATCAGCTACCCCGTGCTGGACCTGAGGGGCTTCGCGCAGGAGACGCACGACCTGGAGTCCCACTACGTCGACGGCCTGGCCGGGCCGCCGCAGACCCTGGGCGTGCGCTGCCGCGAACGCTCCCCGGTGGCCCGCGCCGACCGGATCACCGCCCCCTTCGTGCTGCTCCAGGGCCTCGACGACCCGGTCTGTCCGCCCGCCCAGGCGGAGCGCTTCCTCGCCGCCCTGCGGGGCCGCTCGGTGCCGCACGCGTACGTCACCTTCGAGGGCGAGGGCCACGGCTTCCGGCGCGCGGACACCATGGTCCGCGCCCTGGAGGCCGAACTCGCGCTCTACGTTCAGGTGTTCGGGATCGAGCGGGCGGACGTGCCGAGACTGGCCCTGGAACCCTGAGGCCGACCGGCCGGCCCGCGGCCCCACCCGCGGGCGTAGGGTGGGCCGATGGCCGATCTTCACTACCTCCGCGAGGGGCCCCGCGTCGGGATCCGCGGCTACCGCGCCGCCGACGGGCCCGAGTTCACCGCCCGGGTGCGGGAGAGCCGGGAACTGCACCGGCCCTGGCTGTCCCCGCCCGACACCGTAGAGGCCTACGAGCACTACGCGGCCCGCCTCGCCGGTGACGGGGGCGCCGGATTCCTCGTCTGCGAACGCGCCACCGGCGCGCTGGCCGGCTTCGTCAACATCAACAACATCGTCCGCGGCGCCTTCCAGTGCGGCGCCCTCGGCTACGGGGCCTTCGCCCACGCGGCGGGCCGCGGGCTGCTCGGCGAGGCGCTCGGCCTCGTCCTCGCCCACGCCTTCACCCCGGCCGGGGAGAACGGCCTCGGCCTGCACCGGCTCGAAGCCAACATCCAGCCCGGCAACACCGCCTCGATCGCGCTCGTAGGCCGGCACGGCTTCCGGCTGGAGGGCTTCTCCCCCGCCTTCCTCCACGTCGACGGCGCCTGGCGGGACCACGAGCGCTGGGCGCTGACCGCACCGTAGGCCACCGCTTTGCGTAATCCTGACCGGTGGTGATCCGCGGAACCCCTGTGCACCGGCCGGTGCGGCGTGTTCCATTCCTTCATGGCCACCACCGTCCGACGTGCCCAGCTGACCCTGCCCGCCGCCCCGCTCGGCCCCGAGAACCCACTGCCCGCCCTGCGCGCGCCCGCCGAGGTACACGTACTGGACGAGCGGGCGCGGCAGGGGCTGCCGCGCGACATGGCCCGGCAGATCGGCTACGAACCACTGCGCTCCCTGCTGCCCGTACGGATCCGCGACGGGTACGGACGCGCCCGGCGCAGGAGCGACTTCGAAGCCGTCGTCATCGAGAACGCCCACCTGCGCGTCACGGTCCTGCCCGGGCTCGGCGGCCGGATCCACTCGCTCCTCCACCTCCCGACCGGCCGGGAACTCCTGTACCGCAACCCGGTGTTCCAGCCCGCCAACTTCGCCCTCAACGGCGCCTGGTTCTCGGGCGGCGTGGAGTGGAACATCGGCGCCACCGGGCACACCACCCTGTCCTGCGCCCCGCTGCACGCCGCGCTCGTCCCGGCCCCGGACGGCGGCGTGATGGTCCGGCTGTGGGAGTGGGAGCGGCTGCGCGACCTGCCGTTCCAAGTGGACCTGTGGCTGCCGCAGGAGTCGGAGTTCCTGTACGTGGGCGTCCGCGTGCGCAACCCGCACGAGCGGACCGCCCCCGTCTACTGGTGGTCCAACACCGCCGTCCCCGACGACCCCGGCAGCCGTGTGCTGGCGCCGGCGGACGAGGCCTGGCATTTCGGCTACGAGCGCTCGCTGCGGCGGATCCCGGTCCCGGACTGGGAAGGCGCGGACCGCACCTACCCGCCGCGCGGCGCGCACCCCGCCGACTACTTCTACGAGCTCCCGGAAGGCGCCCGGCCGTGGATCGCCTCCCTCGACGCCGAGGGCCGCGGCCTCGTGCAGACCTCCACCGCGCTGCTGCGCGGGCGCAAGCTGTTCACCTGGGGCGCGGGCGACGGCGGCCGGCGCTGGCAGGAGTGGCTCACCGAACCCGGTACGGGCGGCTACGCCGAGATCCAGGCCGGGCTCGCCCGCACCCAGCTGGAGCACGTACGCCTCGAAGCCGGGGCGGAGTTCAGCTGGCTCGAGGCGTACGGGCCGCTCGGCGCGGACCCCGCCGCCGTGCACGGCCCCGACTGGGCGGCGGCGCGCGGCGCGGCCTCGGCGGCCCTGGAGGCCGCGCTGCCCGCCGAGCGGGTGGAGGCGGCGTACGCGGCGTGGCGCGCATCGGCCGACGCCGAGCCGGGGGAGCGGCTGGCGGCCGGCTCCGGGTGGGGTGCGCTGGAGGTGCTCTGCGGGGGCTTCAAGCTGCCCGGCACCCCGTTCCCGGAGGCCACGCTGGGGGAGGCGCAGGCGCCCTGGCTGGAACTGTGGCGGACCGGCGTCTTCCCGGCACCGCGCCGGGTGGCTCCGCCGGGGGACACCCTGGTGGCCCCGCACTGGCGGGACATGCTGGAGACCGCCCCCGCCGACCCGCTGACCGAGTACCACCTGGGCGTCGCCCAGTGGCACGCCGGGGACGTGGCCCAGGCCGTACGCAGCTGGGAGCGCGGCCTGGCGCTCGCGCCCTCCAGGTGGCCGCTGCTGAGGTGCCTGGCCGTGGCCGACGCGCTGGCCGGTGACGCCGAGCGGGCGGCGGACCGCTACACGGAGGCCTTCGAGGACCTGGTGCAGGAGAGCCGGGGCGGCGAACCGTGGCGCGCGGCGGAATCGGCGCTGGGCCGGGAGGCACTGACGGCCCTCCTGGCGGCCGGCCGCCTCGGGGCGGCGCGCTCGGTCTGGGACCGGCTGCGGCCCGCCCTGCGGGAACACGGCCGGTTCCGGCTCCTCGCGGCGCGGCTGCTGGCGGCGGAGGGCCATCTCGGCGCGGCCCGGCGGGTCTTCGAGGACGGCTTCGAGGTGCCCGATCTGCGCGAGGGGGAGGAAACCCTGGAGCACGTCTGGTCCGCGCTCACGGACCGCCCCCTGCCCCCGGCCTACGACTTCCGCATGCGCCCCAAGACGCCCTGACCCCTCAAGCGCGGGCCAGGACCTCCCCGTTCAGGACCGAGAACCAGGCGTCCGGGGCCGCGCCCCAGTTGTGCCACGCCGCGGCGATCGCGGTCAGTTCGGCCGGTGCGGCGTGGCCGCCCGAGGTCGCCAGCGACGCGTACGCCGAAGCCGTCGTGCGGTCCGCCCAAAGGGAGGACCACCAGGCGACCTCGTCCGCCGTGGCGTAGCACCAGGCCGTCGCCGAGGACGCCACCTCGGTGAACCCGGCCGCCCGCGCCCACGACAGCAGCCGTCGTCCCGCGTCCGGTTCGCCGCCGTTGGCCCGCGCCACCCGGCGGTACAGCCCCTGCCACTCCTCCAGGCCCGGCGTCTGCGGGAACCAGGTCATCGCCGCGTAGTCCGCGTCCCGCGCGGCCACGATCCCGCCCGGCCGGCACACCCGCCGCATCTCGCGCAGCGCTCGTACCGGATCCGCGACGTGCTGGAGCACCTGGTGGGCATGGACCACGTCGAAGGACCCGTCCGGGAAGTCCAGCGCGTGCACGTCCGCCGTGGCGAACTCGACGGGCACGCCCGGCGCGCGCTCCGCCACGTACGCCCGGGCCTGTTCCAGGACCTCCGCCGCCGCGTCGACCGCCGTGACCCGGCCGCCCGGGGAGACCAGCTCCGCAAGGTCCGCTGTGATGGTGCCGGGGCCGCAGCCCACGTCCAGGACCGACATGCCCGGCCGCAGTTCGCCGATCAGGTACGCGGCCGAGTTCCGGGCGGTGCGCCAGCGGTGCGAACGCAGCACCGACTCGTGGTGGCCGTGCGTGTAGACGGTCTCCTTCATGGCGGTGACTCCTCCTCGTCGAAGCGTGTGATCACCGTAGAGGATCCGCTCGGAATCTGAGATATGCGTTTTGACATGTGGACACACGTGCTGCCTGGCAAGGATGCCGCGCTGGTCGGTGGCAGGTCAACCCGGGTACGAGGACAGTGGGCCCCATGGGGGAGCGGCCACGTCCGAGGGCGGTGGGACCCATGCCTGAAACGCTGCTCCGACAGCACGCGCAGGCGCTGCGGCTGTTCGGTGCGCGGGTGCGCGCCATCACGGCCGAGCAGTGGGGCGCCCCGACCCCCTGCGCCGAGTGGACCGTGCGGGACCTGGTCAACCACGTCACCGGCGAGCAGCTCTGGGTGCCGCCGCTGCTCACCGAGGGCCGTACGGTCGGGGAGGTCGGCGACGAACTCTCCGGCGACCTGCTCGGCGAGCACCCGGTGGTCGCCTGGGAGCGGGCGGCCGTCGCCGCGCACTCGGCGTTCGCCGCGCCCGGCGCCCTCGGCAGGACGGTGAAGCTCTCGTACGGAGCCGTGCTCGGGTCGGCGTACTGCTCGGAAGTGACCGCCGACTGCGTCGTCCACGCGTGGGACCTCTCGCGGGCCATCGGCGCCGACGAGCGGATGCCCGAAGGCCTCGTCGAGTTCTCCCTCAAGGAGGTCCTGCCGTACGCCGACGCGCTCGCCCCGTCCGGGATGTACGCCGAGCCGCTGGAGGTGCCGCCGGGTGCGGACGCGCAGACCCGGCTGCTCGGGCTGCTGGGGAGACGGGCGTGACCCGCACGGGCGGGCGATAGCGGGTAAATAACCGTATAAAGGGCATGATTCGGCGGAGAGGCGACCCGGGGACGGAACGAGGGAAGGCGGCGGCGCGATGTCGGGGACGGCGGGGCCGGGGCGGACCACGGAGCAGGAGCGCGGCAACGTCCGCTACGGACCGCCCGCCCCGCAGCCCGGCCTGCCCGTCCTGCCCGAACTCACCGCTGTCCTCGCCCGGGCCGCCGGACGGGCCGCCCCCGAGCCCCCGGGCGGCGGGGAGGCGGTCCGCGAGGCCGCCTGCGGCTTCTGGACCCGGCGCGGGCTGCCCAGCCGGCCCGAGGACGTCGCCGCGGGCCCCGGCGCGCCCGCGCTGCTGCTCGCGCTGCTCGGTGCGTACGGCGGCGACGTGCTGCTGCCCCGGCCCTGTCCCGCCTGGTGGACGCCGCAGGTACGGCTCCTGGGACGGCGGGCCTACCACGTGCCGACGCCCGCCGAGTGCGGGGGCGTACCCGACCCGTACGCCCTGCTGGAAACCGTCCGGCGGGTGCGAGCCGAGGGCGGTGACCCGCGCGTCCTGCTGCTGTCCGTCGCCGACGACCCGACCGCCACCGTGCCGCCGCCCGAGATGGTGCGCGAGGCCTGCGAGGCAGCCGAGTCCGCCGGGCTGTTCGTGGTGAGCGACGAGAGCTGGCGCGACACCGTGCACCGGCCGCACGAGACGCTGGTGCTGAGTCCCGCCGAGATGCTGCCCGACCGGGCCGCCGTACTGGTCGACCTGTCCGGGTCGCTGCTGCCCTCCGGCTGGCCCGCGGCAGTGGTCCGCTTTCCCGGCACCGCGCGCGGAAGCGGGCTGCGGGCGCGCACGCTCGACGTCCTCACCGCCACCGGCGCATTCGTCGCCGGCCCGGTCGCCGGGGCCGCCGCGCACGCGCTCCACGAACCCGACGCCGTCTCCGAACGGGCGTACGCGGCCGCAGCCCTGCACGGCGCGGTGGCCGCCGCGGCGCACCGCGAACTGCTCGCCGTCGGGGCGTTCGCCCGGCCCCCGCAGGCCGGCCGCCACCTGTACGCGGACCTCTCCCCGCTCCGCACCGGGCTGGCCCGGCACGGGGTGGGTGACGCGATGGAACTGGAGGACTGGCTCGGCGCCCGGCTGGGCGCGCCGGCCCCCGGCGGCCAGCGGTTCGCGGACGCTCCCGACGCCCTGCGGGTGCGCCTGTCGACGGGACCGCTGCTGGGGGCCGGCCCCCAGCAGGGGCTGGCCTCCCTCACCGCCCGGGAGCCCCTGGAGCTGCCGCACGTACGGGCCTGCCTGGACCGGCTCCGGTCGGTGCTGGCGGCCCTGGCGGACTGAAACCGACGACCAAGGCGACCGAGCAGGCGAACGGAGACTTCTCGTGAGGGACCAGAGGGACGCCGTCGGGCCCGAGAGGGCGGCCCGGGCCGTACGCGCGGGAGCGGCGCGCCCCGAGCCGGTCCGCCCCGAGCCGGCCACGGCTCCGCCCGCCGACCCGGCCGCGGCCGCTCCACCGGCGGGCCCCGTCGTGCCCCCCGTATCCGCCGTGTCCGCGGGCCCTGCCGCGCCGCCCGTACCCGCCCTGCCCGCGCCCCGGCCGCTCGGGGAACTCCGCTCCTGGCCGCGCTCGTTCGCCGACCGGCTGACCACCCCGCTGCCCGGCGTACGGGCCCTCGCCCGGCTGGCCCGTGAGGGCGCCTTCCGGCCGGGCGCCGAAGGGCTCACCGGGATCCCCGACCTGCCGTACCGGCCGGCGCCGCTGCCCCCGTCGGCTCCCGGGACGGTGTGCGCCACGTGGGCGGGGCACGCCAGCTGGGTGCTGCGGGCCGGCGGGTTCACGGTACTGACCGACCCCGTGTGGTCCCGGCGGATCCTCGGGACCCCGGCCCGGATGACGCCCGTGGGCGTGCCCTGGGCGCAACTGCCTCCCGTGGACGCGGTGGTGATCAGCCACAACCACTTCGACCACCTCGACGCCCCCACCCTCAAGCGGCTGCCCCGGCACACCGCCCTCTTCGTCCCGGCCGGCCTGGCCCGCTGGTTCCGCCGCCGCGGGTTCACCCGTGTCACCGAGCTCGACTGGTGGGAGGCGGCCGAACTGGACGGCGTGCGCTTCGACTTCGTGCCCGCCCACCACTGGTCGAAGCGGTCCCTGCTGGACGGCTGCCGGACCCTGTGGGGCGGCTGGGTGCTGACGGACACGGCCACGGGCAAGAAGGTCTACTTCGCGGGGGACACCGGCTACGGCCACTGGTTCGGCGAGATCGGCCGACGGCACCCCGGCATCGATCTCGCCCTCCTGCCCATCGGCGCCTATGCCCCGCGCTGGTGGCTGCGCGACGTGCACACCGACCCCGAGGAGGCGGTCCGGGCCTGCCTGGACGTCGGGGCCCGCCGGATGGCGCCCATGCACTGGGCCACGTTCGTCCTCTCGGCGGAGCCCGTGATCGAACCCCTGCACCGGGTGCGCGCCGCCTGGTCCCGGGCGGGGCTGCCGCGCGAGCGCCTGTGGGACCTGCCCATCGGGGCCTCCCGCGCCTTCTGAGCCCCGGCCCCGGAGACCGGCCCCGCTCAGGGCGGCGGCCGCAGCCGGTGCCACAGCGCCGGGGCCGCGCTGATCAGCAGGGTCACACCCACCGCCACGGCCACCCCCTGCCACGGCTGTGCGAACAGTGCCCCGCCCAGGATCCCGATCAGCCCGTACGTGGCCGCCCACACCAGGCACGCCGGCCCGTCGCCCCGCGCGAACCGCCGCAGCGGCAGCCCCGCCAGCAGGCACGCCAGCATCACCGGGATCCGCCCCGCCGGAACCAGCCGCGAGACCACCAGGACCGTCACCCCGTTCTCGTCGAGCCTGCGCTGCGCCCGTGCCAGCCGCTCCGGCGTGGCCCGGCCCCGCAGCCGCTCCAGCCACCGCGAGCCGCCCCGCGAGCGCACTCCGCTGCGCCCGAGCCAGTACAGCGCGAGGTCTCCGACGAACGCGGCGAGCGCGGACACCCCGAACACCAGCAACAGCCCGAAGGGGAGCGTCGGCTGATGGAACGCCACCACCGCGGCCGAACTCACCAGCGCCCCCGTCGGGATCACCGGCACCAGCGCACCCAGCGCCACCAGCACGAACAACGCCGGGTAGCCCACGGCCTGCCGGCTGCTCTCCGCCGCCTCCTGCCACAGCGTCACGGCAGCCGCACCCGATCGCCGTGCGCGAGGGCACGTACCGTCACCTTCGGGGCCAGCCGGGCCGCGAGGCGGACGAACTCCTCGCCGGGGGAGTGGAACTCGTGCGGCCGGACGGCGTCCATCCCGATCGGCCAGTACGTCCCGTAGTGCACCGGAACCGCCGCCGCCGGAGCCAGCTGCGCCAGCGCCCGCGCCGCGCGGCCCGCGTCGAGGTGACCCGGGCCCAGGTACGGCCCCCAGCCGCCCACCGGGAGCAGTGCCACGTCCACCGGCCCGACCTCCTCGGCCATCGTGTCGAACAGCCCGGTGTCCCCGGCGAAGTACGTCCGCGCCGAGCCCCGCACCACGAACCCGAGCGCCGGGGCCCGGTGCGGGCCGAAGGGCAGCCGCCGCCCGTCGTGCCGCGCGCTGACCGCCCGTACGCGCAGCCCCCCGCGTACGGTGACCTCCTCGCCCGGCGCCACTTCCGTCAACGCCAGCCCGCCCGCGGCAGCGACGCGGGCCAGTGCCGGTACGGCGCCCAGCGCCCCCCGCGGCACCAGCAGCCCCGTTCCGGGGGCGAGCCGGGCCAGCGAGGGCAGGTGCAGGTGGTCGGCGTGCAGGTGCGAGACCAGCACCACGTCGGCGTCGGCCGCCCGGGGCGGCGGCAGCGCCCCGCACCGCCGCCTCAGGTGCGCGAGCCGCCGGGCGAACAGCGGGTCCGTCAGCACCCGTACGCCGGAGTCCTCCACCGTGCAGGTGGCATGCCCCCACCAGGTGATCTCCACCGCCACGCGGATCTCCCTCCTCGTCCCCCCGAGAGTAGGCCGAAGCGCGCGCAACCGTGACCGGTCGCCCCCTCCTCCCGGGCCGGGGATCGGAGTAGGGTCTCCCGCCATGGATGCGCTGCGCGTGGCCGCGATCGCCAGCCTGGCCCCGCTCGAGGAACTCGATGCCGACCCCTTCGCCGTGGACACCCGTGGCCAGCACGCCATGTGCGCGCGCTGGGCCGCCGACCACGGGTACGTCGTGACCCGGCACCTGCTGGTCTACGGCCTGCGGGCCGACCACTGCGGGCTCTGGCGCGACATCGACGCCGGACAGGTCGACCTGTTCGTCACCGCCAACCGCCGGGTCCTGGCCCGCGCACTGCGCTCCGTCGAGGAGTTCACCGCCGAGTGCGAGCGGCGCGGCGTACGGCTGGAGACGGCGGGGCAGGACGAACCCACCTACACCTCCGCCATGAAGGCCGAGGTGCACCGCAGGCTCTCCATGCCGACCGCCGGCTACGACGGCACCTGACGACCCCCGCGCGGGCCTTCCGCGTCACCCTCCCGGACGACCCGACCCGTGCGACGCTGGCAGTGGAACCGGGAACGGGGGTGCGGCGTGGGGCGACGGCGGTGGCGGAGCGCGGGCAGTGCGCTGGTGCGGGTGGTCCTCGTGTGGGCGGTGTCGACGCTCACCATGCTCGTGCTCGCGGGCGTGCTGCCGGACTTCCGCCTCCAGGCGGCCGGCCCCGGCGGCGACAGCCTCACCCGGATCGGGCTGACGGCCGCCTGGGGCGCGGGGGCCTTCGGCCTGCTGAGCGCGCTGGTGTGGCCGCTGCTCGTGCGGGCCCTGCTGCTGGTGCCCGCGCTGGTGCTCGGACTGCTCGTGTTCTTCCTCAACGGGTCGCTGCTGCTGATCGCGATCGGCCTGGTCCCCGACGGCCACGGCGAGGTGGCCCCCGAGACGGCGGTCCTCGTCGCCGCGGCGATGTCCGCGGTGGCGTCGGCGACCTCCACCGCGCTCGCCGTACGGGACGACGACGCCTACCGCCGCAGGCTCTACCGGCTCGCCGACCGGCGCCGCCGCCGCGGGCCCGGGGCCGCGGCTCGCCGCGCCGGCCGGGCGGCGCCCGGCCTGGTCTTCCTCCAGCTGGACGGCGTCGGACACGAGGAACTGCGCCGGGCGCTGGACCGCGGCCTGATGCCGACGGCGGCCGGCCTGCTGGAGCGCGGCCACCGCCTCATGCCGTGGCGCACGGACTGGTCCAGCCAGACCGGCGCCAGCCAGCTCGGCATCCTGCACGGCTCCACCTTCGACGTGCCGGCCTTCCGCTGGTACGAGAAGGACACCGGCGAGGTGATGGTCTGCAACCGCCCGGCCAGCGCCGCCGAACTCCAGCGGCGCGCCATCGCCCGCACCGGCGACGGGGGGCTGCTCACCCTCGACGGGGCCAGCCGCGGCAACCTGTTCAGCGGGGGCGCCGACCAGCTCGCGCTGGTGCTCTCCCTCTCCGCCCGGCGCGGCCGGGCCAACCGCTCCCGCGCGGGCTACTTCGCGTACTTCTCGGACCCGGCCAACGCCGTCCGCACCGCCGTCTCCTTCGTCGCCGAGGTGGGCCGGGAGATCGGCCAGTCGCTACGGTCCCGGGTCCGCCGCCAGAGCCCGCGCGTCGGCCGCGGCGGCCTGTACCCGCTGATCCGGGCCTTCGCGACCGTCGTGGAACGGGACGTGGTGGTGGCGGCGGTGGTCGGGGACATGCTCGCCGGCCGCGCCGCCGTCTACGCCGACCTGGTCGCCTACGACGAGGTCGCGCACCACTCGGGACCGCACGGTCCGGACACCGACCGGGTGCTGGCCCGACTCGACCGCAGCCTCGCGCTGATCACCCGGGTCGCCGAGCACACGCCCCGCGCCTACCGGATCGTGCTGCTCTCGGACCACGGCCAGAGCCCGGGGGAGACCTTCCTCGGCCGGTACGGGCTCACCTTGAAGGACCTGGTCCGGGCCGGCTGCGGGCTGCCGGTCTCCCGCCGGGCGGGGCGGACCCGCAGCGGCGCCGAGGCCCGGGCGGCGGTGCTCGCCGCCCTGCACCGGCCGGTGGAGGAGGGGGAGGAGGCGCACCCGGCGACGGGTTCCGACCCGGTGGTCCTGGCGTCGGGCAACCTCGGGCTGATCTCCTTCCCGGACGTACCGGGGCGGGCGGGCCGGGCGTGGATCGAGCGCGCCCACCCCGCCCTGCTGCCCACCCTCGCCAACCACCCGGGGATCGGTTTCCTCCTGGTGGACGGGGAGGTCCTGGGCCCGGACGGCGCGGCGGCCCGGCTGGACCGCCCCGGCGGGGCGGAGGCGCTGCTCGCGGGCTTCGGCCCGGGCGCGGCCGAGGCCGTCCGCCGCACGGACTCCTTCCCGCACGTTGCCGACATCATGGTCAACTCGGCCTGCGACCCGCGGACCGGGGTGGTGCACGCCTTCGAGGAGCAGATCGGCTCGCACGGCGGGCTCGGCGGCGAGCAGGGCCACGCGTTCCTGATGTGGCCGCCGGAGCTGTCGGATCCGGGACCCGTGCTGGTGGGTGCGGAAGCCGTGCACCGAGTCATGCGGCGCTGGCTGCGCGAGGCGGACGGGCCCCAGGTGCCGGTGGAAGCGTCGGCGGAGGCGTCGGCGGAGGATTCCCGGCCGGAGGCCGCCCCGAGCGGAATCTTTCCGTCCGCAGGGGTGCCCGTACGGGACGAAAACCGCTGATTTGGTGCGGCTTTTGGTGTGCACGACGATATGCCGACCCGTCCAGCATATGAAACACCTGAGGCGCACCACCCGTGAGCACCACTCTGCACGCCCCGGAAACCGCACCGGAAACCGCCCCGGCCGCCACTCCCGCCGACGGCGCGGCCGGCCCGCACGCCCGCCGCTTCGGTCTGCCGGTCGCCACCTGCCTGGTCATGGGCAACATCATCGGCGGCGGCATCTTCCTCCTGCCCGCCTCGGTGGCCCCCTTCGGCACGATCAGCCTCGTCGCCTTCGGCGTGCTCACCGTCGGTGCGATCGCCCTCGCCCTCGTCTTCGGCCGCCTCGCGGAGCGGCTGCCGCAGACCGGCGGCCCGTACGTCTACGCCCGCGCGGCCTTCGGCGACTTCGCCGGGTTCCTCGCCGCCTGGAGCTACTGGATCACCACCTGGGTATCGAACGCGGCCCTCGCCGTGGCCGCCGTCGGCTACCTCCGCGTGCTCTTCCCGGCGCTCGGGGAGCACACGTGGTCCATGTGCCTGGGCGCCCTCGCCGTGCAGTGGCTGCCGGCGCTCGCCAACCTGGCCGGCACCCGGTACGTGGGCGCCGTGCAACTCGTCTCGACCGTGCTCAAGTTCGCCCCGCTCCTGCTGGTGGCCGTCGGCGGCCTGTTCTCCTTCGACCCGGCGAACCTGGGCCCCTTCCAGGCGACCGGCCAGAGCCCCGTCGGAGCGGTCTCCGCCGCCGCCGCGATCCTGCTGTTCAGCTACCTCGGCGTAGAGTCCGCCGCCGTCAGCGCCGGTGAGGTCCGCGACCCGGCCCGCAACGTCGGCCGGGCCACCGTCCTCGGCACCACGGGCGCGGCCGCCGTCTACCTGCTGGGCACCCTGGCCGTCTTCGGGCTGGTCGCACACGAGAAGCTCGTCACCTCCCAGGCGCCCTTCTCCGACGCCGTCGACGCGATGTTCGGCGGCACCTGGGGCGGCACGCTGGTCGCCTGCGCCGCGGTGATCTCGATGGTCGGCGCCCTCAACGGCTGGACCCTGCTCAGCGCGCAGACCCCGTACGCCGCCGCCCGCGACGGGCTCTTCCCCAAGGTCTTCGAGACGAAGCGGCGCGGGGTCCCGGTGGCCGGCGTCCTGGTGACCGCCGCCCTGGCCTCCGCGCTGACCGTCTACAACTACACCGCCGGCGGCGACGGCGTCTTCGAGGTCCTGGTGCTGGTCACCACCTTCACGGCGACCGTCCCCTACCTGCTGTCCACGGCCGCGCAGGTCTACTTCCTCGCCTCCGGACAGCGCTCCCGGGTCCGGCGCGGCCGGCTGGTCCGCGACGCCGCCCTGGCCTGCCTGGCCTTCGCCTTCTCCATGTGGCTGGTCGCCGGCTCCGGGTACGCCGCCGTCTACCAGGGCGTCCTGTTCCTCTTCGCGGGCGTCTTCTGCTACGCCGTGATGGCCGCGCGACGGGCCGGGCGGCCGGACGCGTGAGCCACGGAAACCGGCCCGGGCCCCCGCACTCACGGGGGCCCGGGCCGGTTCGTGTCCGGTCCGGTCAGTCCAGGTAGTCGCGCAGCACCTGGGAACGCGACGGGTGGCGCAGCTTCGACATGGTCTTGGACTCGATCTGGCGGATGCGCTCACGGGTGACCCCGTACACGCGGCCGATCTCGTCCAGCGTCTTCGGCTGGCCGTCGTTGAGACCGTAACGCATGGAGACGACACCCGCCTCACGCTCGGAGAGCGTGCCCAGGATCGACTGGAGCTGCTCCTGGAGGAAGGTGAACGACACCGCGTCGGCCGGGACCACGGCCTCGGAGTCCTCGATGAGGTCACCGAACTCGCTGTCGCCCTCCTCACCCAGCGGGGTGTGCAGGGAGATCGGCTCGCGGCCGTACTTCTGGACCTCGATGACCTTCTCCGGGGTCATGTCGAGCTCCTTGCCCAGCTCCTCCGGAGTGGGCTCCCGGCCGAGGTCCTGGAGCATCTGGCGCTGGACGCGGGCCAGCTTGTTGATGATCTCGACCATGTGCACGGGGATGCGGATGGTGCGCGACTGGTCGGCCATGGCGCGGGTGATCGCCTGCCGGATCCACCAGGTCGCATAGGTGGAGAACTTGAAGCCCTTGGTGTAGTCGAACTTCTCCACGGCGCGGATCAGACCGACGTTGCCCTCCTGGATCAGGTCCAGGAAAAGCATGCCGCGGCCGGTGTAGCGCTTGGCGAGCGAGACCACGAGGCGGAGGTTGGCCTCCAGCAGGTGGTTCTTCGCGCGGCGGCCGTCCTCGACGAGGATCTCCAGCTCGCGCTTGAACGCGGGCTTGTGGTCCTCCTCCTCTTCGAGCTTGTACTCGGAGAACAGGCCCGCCTCGATGCGCTTGGCGAGCTCGACCTCCTGCTCGGCGTTGAGGAGCGGCACCTTGCCGATCAGCTTGAGGTAGTCCTTGACGGGGTCGGCGGTGGCGCCGGCCACCATGACCGTCTGCGCCGGGGCGTCGTCCTCGTCGTCGTCGGACAGTACGAAGCCCTGGGTGCCGCCGGCCTTGGGGGCCCCTTCCTCGACCTCTTCGGCGAGGTCCTCGGCCGCCCAGTCCTCACCCTCGACGGCCGGGGTCTCGGCCTCGTCGGAGTCCTTGGCGCCGGTCTTCTTCGCCGCGGCCGTCTTCTTCGTGGCCGTGGCCTTCTTCGCGGCGGTCTTCTTGACCACGCGCTTCTTGGGCTCGGCAGCGGCCTCGGCCGTCACCTCGTCCTCGGCGGTGGCCGGCGAAGCGGATATCGCCGCAGCGGCGGCGGGGGCCGCGCCGGCCGAGGCCTTGCGCGCGCCGATCGGCCGCGGCGCGGCGGTCGCCTTCTTCGTGACGGTGCGGGCAGGCGCGGCCGCCGCCTTGCGGGGCTTCTTGACGGCGGCCTTCGTGGCGGGGGCCGCGCTGACGTGCAGTGCGACACCCTCCTCGTCCAGGACCTGGTTCAGGCTGCGCAGGACCCGCTTCCACTGGTCCACCGGGATGCGGCCGGCCTCGAAGGCCTGACGCACATCGTCACCGTTGATGTGACCCTGCTCGCGGCCGCGCTCGACGAGCGCGACGAGGGCCTCCGATTCGGCGATCTCCGGAGGGAACGTACGGGACGGGCTGAGCGACACAAGGAGCCTCTCGTTGCGAACAAATAAGGGGTGGGCGGGACATCATCGCGCGAACTCGGGAAACAGACCCCAGGGGGCTCTGTATTCCGGGCCGCGCGAGGACACCTGTCGGTTCATCGCACGCCCGAGTCGATTCGTTACGCGCTGAATTGAGTGACCTGCGCCACGCTGTGGCCGCGCAACCCGATCGGGCCCCGATCCGTCCGCCCTCCTCCCGCCCTCCACTCAACCCGATTGCGGGCTTTGATGAGGAAACGGGCGGTATGTGCGACGAACGGGCCTTCACGCTCGATCCGTTCGTGCAGCTCGCGCAGCCGGTCGCGGTAGTGCCCGACCGTGAAGCCCGGCACCATCCAGATCACCTTCCTCAAGAAGTAGATCACGGCTCCGATGTCGTGGAACTCCGTCCGCAGCCGCTCCGAGCGCAGATCGGCGATTTCCAGGCCGGCGGCCCGCGCCCCGGCGACGGCGTCGTCCGGGTGCCGGCTGCTGACCAGCTCGAAGGCCCCGTCGCCGAACGGCAGCGGCGGCTCGTCGGCGTCCGCGACCACGACCGCTCCGAGCGGGTGCAGCAACCGCGTGGCCTTGGCCACGTTCGGCGGCCAGGACTCGGTGGCCGCCGTCAGCCGGGGCAGCGGCCCGGCGCCCGCGAGCACCTCCCCGCCGCCGGTCTGGATGCCCAGGGCGGACCGGACCCCGGCCAGCCGCTCGCCCAGCAGCTTCTGGTACCCTCCCGCTGCTCAGTGGCCCGGCCGTCGAGCCAGGAGAAGTCCCAGCCGTCCGCGGAGACGGAGTCCGCCTTCGCGGCTGAGGGCCCCCCGGACGGAGTCTGGGGGGTCCAAAGTGCGCGTCATGTCTGGATCCTCCCAGCTCGCGCGCGCATGGTCCGCCGCATTCCCCGCCGCCCGCCGGGCCCCGCCCGACGGGTCGACTAGAGTGGGGGCGGGCCGTGACTGGCGTTCGGGTGGATCACCACCGGGGAGCGGCCCGGCGTACTTCGTGCGCCGACTGCCGCGCGCCTGGGCGAACCGCGATCCGCAGCGACGCCCAGGAGACCCCCATGACGACTGCCCAGACCGACACCCCGGACCGGACCGCCCGGCTGATGGACGGCACCGCCCTCGCCCGCCGCATCTCCGAGCAGACCGCGGCCCGGGCCGCCGAACTCACCGAGCGCACCGGCACCGCGCCCTGTCTGGCCACCGTGCTGGTCGGCGAGGACCCCGCGTCCGTCACGTACGTCCGCATGAAGCAGAACCGTTGCGCCAAGGCGGGGATCACCTCCCGCCACGTCGAGCTGCCCGCCGCCACCACCACCGCGGAACTCGTCGCCACGCTCACCGAGCTGTCCGAGGACCCGCGGATCAGCGGCATCCTGCTCCAGCACCCCGTGCCGCACCACATCGACGAGCGCGCCGCCTTCGAGGCCATCGCCCCCGGCAAGGACGTCGACGGCGTCACCATGCACTCCTTCGCCGCCATGGGCTTCGGCCTGCCCGGCTTCGTCTCCTGCACGCCCGGCGGCATCATGCGGCTGCTGGAGGAGTACGACGTGGACCTCACCGGCAAGCACGCCGTCGTGGTCGGCCGCAGCGCGATCCTCGGCAAGCCCGCCGGGATGCTCCTGCTGGAGCGCAACGCCACCGTCACCTACTGTCACTCCCGCACCCGCGACCTGTCCTCCATCGTGCGCCAGGCCGATGTGCTGGTCGCCGCCGTCGGCAAGGCGGAATTCATCCGGGGCGAGGACATCAAGCCGGGCGCGGTCGTGCTGGACGCCGGGTACAACGAGGGCAACGTCGGCGACGTCCACTTCGAGTCGGCCGCCGCCCGCACCTCGCTGATCACCCCGGTACCGGGCGGGGTCGGCCCGATGACCATCGCCGTCCTGCTGGAGCAGACCGTCCGGGCGGCCGCGGCCCAGGCCGGCCTCGACTTCACGGAGCTCTGAGCCCCCCCGACGGGCCCGGCCACCGCCGTGGATCCCCGCCCGGGCCGTCGTCCTGGCCCGGGCGGGGATCCGGCGGTTCGCCGCGCGCCCGGGCGGTTCAGGGTCCAGGTGCGTGCAGGTACTTCGCCGTCGCCGGGTCGGCCGGCAGGAGCGTCTCGATGGCCAGCTCGGCGACGGTCACGTCCATCGGGGTGTTGAAGGTGGCGATGGACGACACGAAGGACAAGACGTGCCCCTCGTGCTCGATCACCAGCGGAAGCGCGATGTACGGAACGGCTTCCGCCGGTGCGCCGTCGCCCGACCCCTCCGCCACCGGGTACGCCGACACCTCCTCGTACAGCGCGCGCAGCGGCTCCGAGCGGGCCAGCGCGATCTGCCGTTCCATCTGCGCCAGCAGGTGCCCGCGCCACTCGCGCAGGTTGCGGATCCGCGGTGCGAGCCCCTGCGGGTGCAAGGCGAGCCGCATCGCGTTCGGCGGGGGCGCCAGCAAGTGCTCGGCCACGCCCTCCAGCAGCCTGGTGATGCCCCGGTTCGCCGCGACCACCTGGTACGTCGCGTCCACCACCAGCGCCGGATACGGCTCGTACGCGCTCAGTAGCCGCTCCAGCACTTCGCGCAGCAGGCCCAGCTCCGGCGCGTCCAGCGGGGTGCAGGCGTACCGGGGCGCGAAACCGGCCGCCACCAGCAGGACGTTGCGTTCCCGCACCGGTACGTCGAGGTGCTCCGCCAGCCGCAGCACCATCTCCTCGCTCGGCCGGGACCGGCCGGTCTCCACGAAACTGATGTGCCGGGACGAGGAACCGGCGCGCCCCGCCAGCTCCAGCTGACTGATCCCGCGCCGCTCCCGCCATGTGCGCAGCAGCGCACCCACACTCGCCGAAGTCATGGCCCGACGTTAAGGGGCGGGCTCGGCCGGCCGGAAGAAACGGCACGCGCCGGTGCGCGGGCCCTTCCCTGCGGCGCGCGCTGTGGGAACCTTGACAGCACGTCAGTCAGTCGGGCCGACCGGGTCGTGAAGGAGCGTGTGGATGTCGGGCGAGCCGCTTTCCCAGAAGGAGATCGAGGACCGGCTGCGGGAACTTCCCGGCTGGGCGTTCGAAGACGACCGGATCCAGCGCACGTACCGGCTGGGCAGCCACCTCGCGGCGAGCGCCTTCGTCGCCCACATCGCCGTCGTGCAGGACGGGTTGAACCACCACTCGGACCTCACGCTCGGCTACGACTCGGTCCGGGTGTCGGTGAACACCCACAGCGCGGGCGACGCGGTGACCGCGAACGACTTCGACCTCGCCGAGCGAGTGGAGGCGCTGGCCCCCGCCCACGGGGCCCGCTGATGCCGGCTCCGCACCCGGCGCCGCTGGTTGACTACGACGCGGAGGCCGAGGTCTACGACGCCACCCGCGGCGGCGCCCCGCGCGCCGAGGCGGCCGCCGCCGCGGTCCTCGGCCTGCTCCCGCCCACCGCGGGGACCCTCCTGGACCTGGGCTGCGGCACCGGCATCGTCACCGCCCGGCTGACCCGCCCGGGGCTGCGGGTCCTGGGCGCCGACGCCTCGTACGGGATGGCCGCGACGGCCTCGCGGCGCGGGGTCCCGGTCGTACTGGCCCGCGCGGGGCGGCTGCCCTTCCCGACGGCCTCGCTGGACGCGGTGAGCGCGGTGTGGCTGCTGCACCTGCTGCGGGACCCGGGCGCGGTGGCCGCCGTGGTCGCCGAGGCCGCGCGGGTGCTGCGCCCCGGCGGGGTCTTCCTGACCACCGTCGACAAGGACGCCGCGCACGACGTGGGCAGCGACATCGACGAGGTGTTCGCCCCGCACCTGACCGACGCCGCCGCGGACGGGGCGGAGCGGGTCACCGCCCACGCCGCCGGGGCGGGACTGCGGCCGTACGGGGGCGTGCTCTTCGCGGGCCACGGGCAGGGCCGCACCCCGCGCGGCGCGGCGGCCGGCCTGCTGGCCGGGCGCTACGCCTCCCGGATCAGCCCCCGCGACGCCACCGCGCGGGAACTCGCCGACCGGCTGCGGCGGCTGCCCGGCCAGGACACCCCGCGCGGGGAGCCGGCGTACCGCCTCCAGGGCTTCGTCAGCGGGTTCGCCGGCGGCTGACGGTGCCCGGCGGCGGGCCGTGCGGCGGCCGGCCCGGTCCCGCCGCGGTCAGACGGGTTCCAGGCGCCACCACTGCGCCGGCGCGTCCTCGTCCTCGCCCTGGCGGGCCCCGCCCTGCGCGTCCACCTCCAGCGACAGGCCGCTGATGCAGGCGATCAGGGAGACCACGCCCGGATCGTCGAGGTGCTCCTCGACGATCCACTCCTGAGCGCCGAACGCGTTCGGCCTCCACACCTGCACCCTGGCGCCGCTCTCCGTCGACGCGTTCGCCACGTCGAGGCGCCGCTCGGCGCGGACGCTGACGATGTGGACGATCCCGCCCCCGCTGTGGACGGGCGAGATCTT
This sequence comes from Streptomyces sp. NPDC054883, assembly GCF_053610645.1. Lineage (NCBI taxonomy): Bacteria > Bacillati > Actinomycetota > Actinomycetes > Kitasatosporales > Streptomycetaceae > Streptomyces > Streptomyces sp. NPDC054883. The sequence continues at coordinate 174,221 of NZ_JBSGYT010000007.1, forward strand.
CCACTCCTGCGCCGCGCCCGGACCCTGCGGACCGTCCGGGCCCACCCCGACCCGGTTCCCGCTCTCCACCCGCAGCAACAGACCACGGGCCACGCTGCGAATCCGGTAGACCCCCTGCGGGACGCTCATGCCCGGGCCCCTCAGACGTCGAAGACGGCCGGGTCCGGACCGATCCGCCGGGCCGAGGGGCCGGAGCCCAGCGCGTCCAGCGCGGCCGTGTCCTCGGCGTCCAGCTCGAAGCCGAAGACGTCCAGGTTCTCCCGGATCCGTGCCGGAGTGACGGACTTCGGGATCACGACGTGCCCCGACTGGAGGTGCCAGCGCAGCACCACCTGCGCGGCGCTGCGCCCGTGCCTGGCGGCGACCGCGGCGACCGCGGGCAGGGTCAGCAGCTCCTTGCCCTGCCCCAGCGGGGACCAGGCCTCGGTGGTGATGCCCAGCCGGGCGTGCAGCGCGCGCAGCTCCTCCTGCGGGAAGAGGGGGTGCAGCTCGATCTGGTTCACCGCCGGGACCAGGGCGGAGGTCTCGCCGAGCCGCTCCAGGTCCGCCGGGCGGAAGTTCGAGACGCCGACCGCCTTCGCGCGGCCGCTCGCGGCGATCTCCTCGAAGGTCTTCCAGATGCCGGGGAAGTCGTCGCGCACCGGGCGCGGCCAGTGGATCAGGTACAGGTCGACGTAGTCGAGCGCCAGCTTGTCGAGCGAGTCGTCGAACGCGCGCAGCACCTCGTCCCGGCCCCAGCGCCGCGAGGGACCGTTCCACAGCTTGGTGGTGACGAACAGCTCCTCGCGCGGCAGCCCGGACGCCGCGAGCGCCTTGCCGGTGCCCTTCTCGTTGCCGTAGATCGCCGCCGTGTCGACACTGCGGTAGCCCGCGGCCAGCGCCGTGCCCACCGCCCGCTCCGCCTCGTCGTCCGGGACCTGCCAGACGCCGTAGCCGAGCTGGGGCATGAGGGTGCCGTTGTTGAGCTTGATGCCGGGGACCTGGTTCACGTCGGGGAGTTCCTCGCGGTCGGGGCGGGTGGGGGCGGCGCGCCGGTACCGCTCCGGCGCAACCCGTGCCGGTGCGCCCGCGACGCGCGTCGTCGGGGCACAACCGGCCGTGCGAAGGGCGTATTCCCGCCGTGTGGGTGGTCTTCGCCGGGTCTCCGGCCGGTCCCCGGTCCCTCGTCCGGCACAGGTCCGGCCCGATACGCCGTCAGCGCCGGTACATGGCCGCCACCTCCGCCGCGTAGGCCTTCTCGATCGCCCTCCGCTTGAGTTTCAGCGACGGGGTCAGCATTCCGCCTTCCTCCGTGAACTGTCCGGCCAGTACCCGGAACGTGCGGATCGCCTCCGCCTGGGAGACCAGGGTGTTGGCGGCGACCACGGCCCGCCGCACCTCCGCCGTCAGCTCCTCGTCGTGCACCAGCTCCGCCGCCGGCCGCTGCGGCAGTCCGCGCATCGACAGCCAGTGCGCGACGCCCTCCACGTCCAGCGTCAGCAGCGCCGCGATGTACGGCCGGTCGTTGCCCACCAGCACGCACTGCGACACCAGCGGATGCGAACGCACCCGCTCCTCCAGGGCCGTCGGCGAGACGCTCTTGCCGTTTGAGGTCACCAGGATCTCCTTCTTGCGCCCGGTGATGCTCAGGTAGCCGTCCTCGTCCAGCCGGCCCAGGTCCCCGGTCGCCAGCCAGCCGCCGCGCAGCACCTCCGCCGTGCCGCGGGGGTCGTTCAGGTACCCGGAGAAGACGTGGGCGCCGTGCAGCCACACCTCCCCGTCGTCCGCGATGTGCACCGTGCCGCCGGGGATGGGAGGGCCCACCGTCCCGTACTTCGTCGCCCCCGGCGGGTTCGCGGTCGCCGCCGCGCACGACTCCGTCAGGCCGTATCCCTCGTACACCGTGATGCCCGCGCCGTCGAAGAACAGCCCGAGCCGGCGCGACATCGCCGACCCGCCCGACATCGCGTGCCGCACCCGGCCGCCCAGCGCCTCGCGGACCTTGCCGTACACCAGCTTCTCGAAGAGCTGGTGCTCCATGCGCAGCCCGGCGGACGGCCCCGGCCCGGTGCCGAAGGCCTTCTGCTCGCACGCCTCCGCGTACCGCACGGCCGTCTCCACCGCCCGGTCGAAGGCACCGGTGCGCCCCTCGGCCTCCGCCTTGCGGCGGGCCGCCGCGAACACCTTCTCGAAGACGTACGGGACCCCCAGCACGAAGGTCGGCCGGAACGCGGCGAGATCGGGCAGCAGCTCGGCCGCCGCCAGCACCGGCTGGTGGCCCAGCTTGACCCGGGCGCGGACGGCCGCCACCTCCACCATCCGCCCGAAGACGTGCGCCAGCGGCAGGAAGAGCAGCGTGGACGGCTGTTCGCCGGCCCCGGCCCGGAAGACCGACTCCCAGCGCGTCACCATCGTGTCGGCCTCGAACATGAAGTTCGCGTGCGTGAGGACACAGCCCTTGGGGCGGCCGGTGGTACCCGAGGTGTAGATGACGGTGGCGACCGCGTCCGAGGTGACCGCCCGGCGGTGCCGGTGCACCACGTCGGGCGCCACCGACGCCCCGTCGGCGACCAGCTCGGCCACGGCCCCGGCGTCCAGTTGCCAGAGCCTGCGCAGGTGCGGGAGCCGCTCGACGACCGAGCCGATGGTCATGGCCTGGTCCTCGTTCTCGACGACGCAGCCCGTGCACCCGGAGTCGTACAGGATCCAGTGCACCTGCTCGGCGGAGGACGTCGGGTACACGGGTACCGGCTGGGCGCCGATGGCCCACAGCGCGAAGTCGAACAGGGTCCACTCGTACCGGGTCCGCGACATCACGGCGACCCGTTCCCCGAACCCGACGCCCTGGGCCAGCAGCCCCTTCGCGAGCGATAGCACCTCCTCGGCCAGCTCGCCGGAGGTCACGTCGCCCCAGACGCCGTCCGTCTTGCGGCCGAGCACCACCCGGTCCGGATCCTCGCGGGCATGCTGGAACACGATGTCGGCCAGGCCGCCGGAGGGCGTGCCTGCTACCACGGGTGGGACGGTGAACTCGCGCAACATCCCGCTCCTCTCCGTGCGGCGCCGCGACGCTATCCCACGTACCGGGGCGGCCGGCACCCCCCGGCAAACCTCCACAAGATCCCCCCGCGCCGGCCGGGGCGCGCGTGACCTGCACCGGGCCGGCCCGAGGAACCGCTACGGCGCGCTCAGGCGGGCCGGCTCAGCCGGTCGCCGCCGGAGAGGACGGCGGCCGCCAGGGCGTCCGACGCCGGGGTCGGACGCCGTCCCTGGAGCAGCGCGAACTCCACCGGCCCCAGCTCCGGGAGGCCGCCGACCCGGACCAGGCCCGGCGGGACCAGGCCCCGGGTGTGCGCCATCACGCCGAGCCCGGCACGGGCCGCCGCGATCAGCCCGCTCAGGCTGCCGCTGGTACAGGCGATCCGCCAGGCCCGCCCCTCCCGTTCCAGCACCTCCAGGGCCCGGGCCCGGGTGATTCCCGGGGGTGGGAAGACGATCAGCGGAACGGGACGCTCCGGGTCCAGCCGCAGCCCCTGCGCCCCGATCCACACCATCCGGTCCCGCCACACGAGGCGGCCGCGCTCGTCCCCGGTCCCGCGCCGCTTCGCCAGGACCAGGTCCAGGCGGCCCGCGTCCAGCCGCTCGTGCAGGGTGCCCGACAGTTCGACGGACAGTTCCAGATCCACCTCGGGGTGCTCCCGGCGGAACGTCCTGAGGATCTCCGGGAGCCGGGTCAGTACGAAGTCCTCCGACGCCCCGAAGCGCAGCCGGCCGCGCAGCCGGGTGCCGGTGAAGAACGCCGCCGCCCGCTCGTGCGCCTCCAAGATGGTCCGGGCGAAGCCGAGGAGGGCCTCGCCGTCCTCGGTCAGCCCGACGCTGTGCGTGTCGCGGGCGAACAGTGGCCGGCCCGTCGCCTCCTCCAGCCGCCGCACGTGCTGGCTGACGGTGGACTGGCGCACACCGAGCCGGGCCGCCGCCTGCGTGAAGCTGAGCGTCTGGGCGACGGTCAGGAAGGTACGGAGCTGGGTCGGGTCGTACATGCCGGGGCCGTTCATCCTCTCCAGCCTATTGCGGAACGCGATGGCAGTCAGTGCGGTGTACGGGTTTCCCGATGGCCGTCGTCCGCGCGAGCATGGTGGGCGACCCGCCCGCCACGGCCCTGCCCGCCACCACGCCGCCCCAGCGAGAGAGCACCCCCATGCGCCGCCCCCGCCTGCCCGCCCGGTTCCCACTGGACCCCTACGTCCTGGCCCTGCTCGCCACGGTCGCCCTCGCCGCACTGCTCCCCGCCCGGGGCCCGGCCGCGACCGCCGCCGAGGGTGCCCAGTCCGGTGCCGTCGCCCTGCTCTTCTTCCTCTACGGAGCGCGGCTCTCCACTCGTGAAGCCCTGGACGGCCTGCGCCACTGGCGGCTGCACCTCACCGTCCTCGCCGCCACCTTCGCCGTGTTCCCGCTGCTGGGCCTGGCCGCCCGCGGGCTCGTCCCGGCAGTGCTGACGCCGCCGCTCTACCAGGGTCTGCTCTTCCTGTGCCTGGTCCCCTCGACCGTCCAGTCCTCCATCGCCTTCACCTCGATCGCCCGGGGCAACGTGCCCGCCGCCGTCTGCGCCGGCTCGTTCTCCAGCCTCGCCGGGATCTTCCTCACGCCGCTGCTCGCCGCCGGGCTGCTGGGCGGCGCGACCGGCGGCTTCTCCGCCCGCTCCCTGCCGGGGATCGTCCTCCAGCTGCTGCTGCCCTTCCTCCTGGGCCAGGCCCTGCGCCGCTGGGTCGCCGCCTTCCTGGTCCGCCACAAGAAGGCGCTCGGCTACGTGGACCGGGGCTCGATCCTGCTCGTCGTCTACGCCGCCTTCAGCGCGGGCGTGGCCGCCGGGATCTGGCACCAGGTCAGCCTCCCGCGCCTCGGGGCGCTGCTGGCAGTGGAGGCCGTACTCCTCGCCGTGATGCTGCTGGCCACCTGGTACGGGGCCGGGCGCCTGGGCTTCGTACGCGGTGACCGCATCGCCATCCAGTTCGCCGGGTCGAAGAAGAGCCTCGCCGCCGGACTGCCCATGGCCGGGGTGCTGTTCGGTCCGCAGGCCGCACTGGCGGTGCTGCCGTTGATGGTGTTCCACCAGATGCAGCTGATGGTCTGTGCGGTGCTGGCCCGGCGCCGCGCCCAGGACCCGGTTCCGGCCGACGGCTCCGAACTGCCCGCGCCCCGTGTGGCGGAGGTCTCCCGAACGGTCCAACACCCCGCCGCGCGGGCCCGGTAACGTGCGTCGGTGACCTGGATACGCCCGCTCTCCGCCCACGCCGAACGCCCGTGCACCCTGGTGGTGTGCCGGGGCTGCTGTTGCGGAGACCCCCGCAAGAATCCCGGCACCGACCACGCCGGCCAGCTGGCCCGGCTGCGGGAGGCCGCCGCCGCGTCCGGCGGACGCCTGGCGGTCCGTACCAGCGAATGCCTCGGCCCCTGTGCACAGGCCAACGTGATCGTCGTCCAGCCCACCAGCGAGGCCCGGCGCCGGGGTGCCAGGGCCACCTGGTTCGGCTGGGCCCTCGACGACACCGCGACCGACGAGATCATCGCCTGGGCCGAGTCCGGCGGCCCGGGCACGAGCCCCCTGCCCGCGACCCTGGACCTGCACCGCATCGACCCGCCGGCCCCCGATCCGAAGCCGGCCGGCCGCGGGAACCGCCGGGGGCGCGCCAAGGGGTGAGGCGCGCCGGGTTCAGAGCGTCACGCGCTCCTCGCCCGCGTAGATGTTCATGTCCTGCCCGCGCAGGAAGCCCACCAGCGTCAGCCCCGACTCCAGCGCCAGGTCCACGGCGAGGGAGGACGGGGCTGACACCGCGGCCAGTACGGGTATCCCGGCCATCACCGCCTTCTGCGCCAGCTCGAAGGACGCCCGGCCCGACACCAGCAGCACCGTGCCGCCCAGCGGGAGCCGCCCGGCCTGGAGCGCCCGGCCGATGATTTTGTCCACGGCGTTGTGCCGGCCCACGTCCTCCCGCACGTCCAGCAGCTCGCCCTCCGCCGAGAACAACGCCGCCGCATGCAGGCCGCCGGTACGGTCGAAGACCTTCTGCGCCGCACGCAGCCGGTCCGGCAGTTCCCCGAGGACCTTCGCGCCCACCCGCACCGGGTCGGCCGCCAGACCGGGGAAGCGGGTCGCCGTGCGGACCGCGTCCAGACTGGCCTTGCCGCACAGGCCGCAGGAGGAGGTGGTGTAGACGTTCCGCTCCAGCGAGATGTCGGGCAGCGGCACCCCCGGCGCGAGCCGCACGTTCACCACGTTGTAGGTGTTCGTCCCCTCGTCCGTGGCCCCCTCGCAGTAGGTGACGGCCTGGACGTCCGAGGCGTGCGCGAGGACGCCCTCGCTCACCAGGAAGCCCGCCGCGAGCGCGAAGTCGTCGCCCGGCGTGCGCATGGTGATGGCCAGCGGCCTGCCGTTCAGCCGGATCTCCAGCGGCTCCTCGGCCACGAGCGTGTCCGGCCGGGTCCCGGCCACACCGCCTCGGATCCGGACGACGCGACGGCGTTCGGTGGCCCGTCCCATGTGATCACTCCACCGTTCTGTCGCTCTGACGTGCGTACGGTCCGTCACGGACCTGCCGCGCACATTCTCCCGGATGTGCGGTTCCGGGTGCCCCCGGCAGGAAGATCCTCTGAATTCTCCAAATTACGAGCCCTCAATCCTGTCGGGTCACACGCACCCGTACCCGCCGGTAGCAGGCAAAGCTGGGTGAACCTGACAGTCGTACGAGAGGGATCCCGCCCATGACCGGTTCACGCGTGGTGGCGCTAGGGCACTACCAGCCCGCGAAAGTGCTCACCAACGAGGACCTCGAGGCGATGGTCGACACCAACGACGCGTGGATCCGCTCGCGGGTCGGCATCAGGACCCGCCACGTAGCGGGCCCCGAGGAGCCGGTCGACGAGCTGGCCTACCAGGCCGCCGGCAAGGCCCTCGCGCACGCCGGCCTGCACCCCGGCGACATCGACCTCGTCCTGGTGGCCACCTCCACCGCGATCGACCGCTCGCCCAACATGGCCGCGCGCGTCGCCGCCAAGCTGGGCATGACCGGCGGACCCGCCGTCATGGACCTCAACGTCGTCTGCTCGGGCTTCACCCACGCGCTGGCCACCGCCGACCACGCGATCCGGGCCGGCTCCGCCACCCGCGCCCTGGTCATCGGCGCCGACAAGATGACCGAGATCACCGACTGGACGGACCGCACCACCTGCGTGCTGACCGGCGACGGCGCGGGCGCCGCCGTCGTCGAGGCCTGCGCGGAGCCCGGCATCGGCCCCGTCCTGTGGGGCTCGGTGCCGGAGATGGGCCACGCGGTCCGGATCGAGGGCACGCCCCCGGTCTTCGCCCAGGAGGGCCAGGCCGTCTACCGCTGGACCACCAGCCAGCTCCCCCCGCTGGCCCGGAAGGTCTGCGAGAAGGCCGGGATCACCCCGGAGGAACTGGCGGGCGTCGTCCTGCACCAGGCCAACCTGCGCATCATCGAGCCGCTCGCCGCGAAGATCGGCGCCGTCAACGCGGTCGTCGCCCGGGACGTCGTGGACTCCGGCAACACCTCCGCCGCGAGCATCCCGATGGCCCTGTCGAAACTGGTCGAGCGCGGAGAGATCCCCTCCGGCGCCCCCGTACTGCTGTTCGGCTTCGGCGGCAACCTCTCGTACGCGGGACAGGTCATCCGCTGCCCCTGACGGCACCCGGCGCGCCATGCCCGCAGGTCAGCGCGGTGCGCCGGAAGCCCCCGGGACCGAATACCTGGTCGGAACCACCTCGATCCCCTGCTATTGTTGTCCATGTCGCCGCGGGAAACCGGGGCCGACCACCTGGTCCGGGTGGCGGAATGGCAGACGCGCTAGCTTGAGGTGCTAGTGCCCTTTATCGGGCGTGGGGGTTCAAGTCCCCCCTCGGACACCAGCAGGAACCCCACTCCGGTGGGGTTCTTTTGCGTTTGCGCCCCCCGCGTCCGCTCCCCCCGGGCGGCGTCCCGTGCGGCATCATGGCCGGGAACGGGTCTAGGGGGAGAACGTGTCGCAGGGCGAGCCGCGCAACAGTGCTGTGATCGGCGGTCGTTACCGGCTGGAGAAGCGGCTGGGCCGGGGTGGTATGGGCACCGTGTGGCGGGCCGAGGACGAGCTGCTCGGGCGGGCCGTCGCCGTCAAGGAGCTCCACCTCGACGGCGACCGGGAGAGCGGCGGCGCGCTGCGCGAGGCCCGTACCGTCGCACAGGTCAGGCATCCGCACGTCGTCGTGGTCCACGACGTCGTGGTGCACGAGGGCCGCCCGCACATCGTGATGGAACTCGTCGACGGCGGCTCGCTCGCCGACCGGCTCGCCGCGGGGGGACCCCTGAGCGTCGAGGAGACGGCTCGGACCGGGCTCGCGCTGCTCGGCGCGCTGAGCGCGGCGCACGCGCGCGGGGTGCTCCACCGGGACGTCAAACCCGCGAACGTGCTGATGGAAGCCGGAACGGGCCGGGTGGTGCTCACCGACTTCGGCATCGCCCACCTCGCCGGGGCCACCACGATCAGCGAGACCGGCGCGTTCGTCGGCTCGCCCGAATACACCTCGCCCGAGCGGATGCAGGGCGCGGCGGCCGGTCCGGCCTCCGATCTGTGGTCGCTCGGCGTGCTGTTGTGCACCGCGCTGACCGGCGAGTCGCCCTTCCACCGCGACTCGCTCGGCGGGGTCCTGCACGCCGTCGTCCACGCCGAGATCCGGCCGCCGGCGCAGGCGGGCCCGCTGCAGCCGGTCGTCCTGGGACTGCTGGAGCGAGATCCGGAGCGCCGGCTGGCGGCGGCCGAGGCGCAGCGGCTGCTGTCGGCGTACGTGGCCACGCGACGGGTTCCGACGGTGGACGCGTTCCCGCCGGCCCCGGTGCCGGCGGCACCCGGTACCGGGCCCGTCGACGCGGTTCCCGCCGCCCCGTCCCCCGAGCCGGCCCCCGCCACCGCGCCCACACCCGCCGCCGGCGTCCCGCCCCGGCCGGCCGGGCGCGGGCTGCGGGCCGCTCTGGTGGCCGCCCTCGTCGCCCTGGCGGTGGTGGGCACCTTGGCCGTGACCTCGCTGCTCCGGGACGGGACCGCGGACCCGGCCGGTCGGGCCGCACCGAGCCCCTCGGCCGGCACGGCGATCTCCCCGGCGCCCGCGAACGCCGCCCCCGCGTCGCCGCGGGCCCGGGCTCCGCTGCCGTCGACCCAGGCCACGCCGCAGTCCTCGCGGCCCGCCGCCCCGCCGGCCGAACGCGCGCCCGCCGGCTACCACATCATGGCCGACCCGCTGGGTTTCAGCCTGGCCGTGCCCGCGGGGTACCAGCGGGGCACCGACGACGAGCGGGTCTTCTACGTTTCCCCGGACGGCGCGTTCCGCATCGGTGTCAAGACGAAGCCGACGGCCACCGGCGGGCCGCTCGCCGTCATGCGGGCCTCCGCCGCGGGCGGCGCCGACACCAACCCGGGCTACCGCGACGCCTCGGTCGTCCCCACCACCCACAACGGACTGCCCGCCGCCCTCTGGGAGTTCACCTGGAACGGCTTCACCACGGCGGAGGGCGCCCGGCACACCTTCGACCTCTGCTGGGACGAGAACGGCCGCATGTACGACGTCTGGGTCTCCGCGCCCGTCGGGCGGGCGGGCGAGGCGCGCAGCCACTTCGACGCCGCCCTGGACTCCTTCACCCCGGGCGGCTGACGCCTCAGTCCCACGCCCGCAGCACCACCAGCCCGCCGGGAGCGGAAAGGCTGCCCGGGCTGAGGGGGCCGTAGGTGCGCGGCAGGGCCAGCCGGGGCTGGCCGCCCGCGGAGGCGGCGTCGAAGAGGTACGCGGCCGCCGACGCGGAGTCGCTCACCAGGTGCGGGCCCTCCGGCACGGCCGCGGTCGCCGCACCGGTCAGCGGCGTGCGGAACATGTTCCGCAGCTGGCGCAGGACCTCCGGGGTGATGCCCGCCGCCCCGGACGGCTGCGGCGCGGCCGCGCCCGGCGGCTGCGCCGAGGGCCCGGTGTCCGGGGCGTCCGGCGGGATCGCCCCGGTCAGCAGCAGGGCGAGGAGCACCGGCACGGCCTTGCGGCGCAGTGCCTCGGTGGCGGACCGCAGCCGGTGCGCGTGGGTGGCCGGGAGCGAGAGGGCCAGACTCCCGGCGGCGTCGCCCGCCGCGATCGGGACGGCCGCGCAGACCACCCCGGGGGAGTACTCGCGCAGGTCGAAGACGGGCGCGCCCGGGGCCACCGCGTCCAGGGCGCTGAACAGGACCCGGCTGTCGGTGATGGTCTGCCGGGTGAGCCGGGCCGGGCGGTACCGGGCCACGTGATCGGCCCGCCGGTCGTGGTCGAGCTGGGTCAGCAGGCACTTCCCGACGGCGCTGGCGTGCGCGGCCGCCCGGAAGTCCACCCACTCCCGCACCGGCGGAGTACCGGGCCCGTCCGCCATCTGCGTGATCCGGACCTCGCCGTCGGCGTACCGGCTGAGGTAGACGGCGGCGCCCGCGCTGTCCCGCGCCAGCGCCAGCGTCTGCTGCAACTGCTCCGCCAGACCGGTCCGGCCCGGTGCGGCGAGCCGGTCCAGGGCCGGCCCGCGGCCGTACACCCCCGCGCCCGGGCGGTACGCGTACTCCTCCTCGCACAGCATCGACAGGAGCGGGCGGAGCTCCGCCTCGGCCAGCCCCGCCTCCCGCGCGAGCCGGCCGGCCCGTACGCCCAGCGGGTGCCGTTCGAGGACCCGTACGACGTCCAGGGCGCGGCGGGCCTGCGCCAGCGCCTCCCCCGGACCGGCGGCGGAGCCGCTGACGCGGGCCGCCGCCGTCAGGGACGGATGGCGCAGCGGGCCGGCGCCCAGCCGGGTGGGCGCCGCGGGCACCGAGGGGGGACGGAAGGCGGCGATCACCGATGCCAGCCCCGGCTTCGGCAGCGGCACCGGTCCCAGGTCGGGGTCGTCGAGCTGGCCGACGTACCGCAGGACGGCCGCCTGCGCGCACAGCCGCACCTCCCGCAGGTCGCGGCGGCCGCCCGGCCGGAAGCCGCGGCGGCCGAGTTCGACCGCCCAGACCCGGGCGTCGTGGTGTTCGCCGCGCCGTGAGTGGTCGAGGAAGAGGCAGTACGCGGCCGGCGCGGTCCGCGCCCGGCCCGAACCGGCCGCGAACTGCCACCAGAAGCGGGCGCCTTCGCGCATGCCGGCCAGGTGCAGCAGACAGCCGAAGACCACGGCTCCGACGAGGTCGGTGTGGCCGCGGTCGGCGAAGGAGCGGAGCCGGGCCTCGGCCTTCGGTTCGCACACGACGGCCAGGCAGACGGCCTTGAGGTCGCGCCGGGCCCGCTCGGCGTCGAGCGGCATGTCCCGGGCCGGATCGCTCCAGCCGTAGCCGGAGCGGCGCCGGGTGCGGCTGTGGGCGTGGCCCAGGCCGGTACGCGGGGCGCGCAGCAGCCGGGCCTCCGCCGCTCCGAGGTCGTAGTGCGGGTAGCGGTCGCGCACGCCCGCCCGGTCCAGGAACTCGGTCAGGGAGCGGGGGGTTCCGTCGCAGTCCCGGCCCTCACGCGGCCTCATGATTCGGTGGAGGCGTCGAGCAGGCGGGCGAGCCGGCGGTGCGCCTGCCCGAGCTGCGAACGGACCGTGGCCTCGTCTACGCCCATCACGGCGGCCGCCTCGCCGGGGCTGCACTGGAGCCCGTAGCGCAGCAGCACCGCGTCCCGCTGGCGCTCGGCGAGTCGGGAGACGGCCGAGTAGAAGCGGATGGTGTCGGTCAGCACCTCGTACTCGTCGGTGTGGACCTCCTTCAGCGCCGCCTCGAAGGCGCTGATGTCCATCGGTTCGGGGCTGGGCGTACGGCGGTGCTGGCGGTCGACGATCCGTTGCTTGAGGACGGTCCAGGCGTAGGCGTCGAGGCGGTCCATGTGAAGCATCCGGAGCCACTCGTTCATGATCGAGTCGAAGGTGGCGTCCACCGCGTCCTCGGCGGCCGCGTCGGAGCCGAGCTGAAGATACGCGAAACGCATGTACGCCGGCCGCCGATTGGCGTGGAAAGCCCAATAGGACAGGCGTGCGGGCGGATCCCACTGGGTCATGGGAGTCGGCTGCCGTCGCCGGCTCGGCAGTCCCACGGCACCGCCGGACTCCTCCGGTCCGCCATCGCTCACCGCTCCACCTCGTCCCCTGAATCCGCCGGATGCCGAACCCTCGTCGCCGAGCCGTGCCCCGCGCCTACGCCCTGTGCCGTGCCGCGTCCTCGAGCGCCGGGCACCCGGCGTGGTTCCCGTCTGCCCGGCGTTCGCGCCGTCAGCCTGTCAGCGCGGGCGCATTCGAAGGGCGCAGAGAGGAAACCTGGAAGCAAAGCGTTCGGTGACGATCGACTCGTGATCTCCTTCGATCGGGTGACGGCCCAACCAGCGCGTACGCATATGCCTCCCGGCAGCCGCTCCCACCCGGCAATACGGTGGCGACGGCACGGGACGGTCCCCCTCGGTCCCGCCCGTGTCCGCGCTCCGGTCGCGGGTCGGGGGCTCCGTCGTTCCGCCTGTAACATGACCCCAGCGCGAGGGCCGTGACGGAGAGGTCACCTCCCTCGCTTTTGCGTTATGTCCACCCGCAGAAATGCGGCGCCGGGCCTTTCGGCGGTTCGATACGATGAACAGCATCACAATCCGTCACGGCCCGTCGTCACCGCATATGCCGCACAAATGAAATGGAGCATCCGAGGATGGCTCGACACCTGATCACCAGCGCGCTTCCCTACATCAACGGGATCAAGCACCTGGGCAACATGGTCGGGTCGATGCTTCCGGCGGATGTGTACTCCCGGTACCTCCGCCAGCGCGGCCACGACGTCCTCTACATCTGCGCCACCGACGAGCACGGCACCCCGGCCGAACTCGCCGCGAAGGCGGCCGGCCTGTCGGTCGCCGAATTCTGCGCGCAGGCGCACGACGCCCAGAAGGCGGTCTACGACGGCTTCGAGCTGTCCTTCGACTACTTCGGCCGCAGCTCCTCGCGGCAGAACGCCGAGATCACCCAGCACTTCGCGCGTCGCCTCCAGGAGAACGGCTTCATCGAGGAGCGGGCGATCCGCCAGGTGTACTCGCCGGTGGACGGGCGCTTCCTGCCGGACCGCTACGTCGAGGGCACCTGCCCGCACTGCGGCTACGACAAGGCCCGCGGCGACCAGTGCGAGAACTGCACCCGCGTCCTGGACCCCACGGACCTGATCGAGCCCCGCTCGGCCATCTCCGGCTCCACGGACCTGGAGGTCCGCGAGACCAAGCACCTCTTCCTCCTCCAGTCCAAGCTCCAGCACGAGGTCGAGGCCTGGGTCGCGGAGCACGAGGAGGAATGGCCGCAGCTGGCCTCCTCCATCGCCCGCAAGTGGCTGACCGAGGGCCTGCACGACCGCGCGATCACCCGTGACCTCGACTGGGGCGTCCCCGTCCCGGCGGACACCTGGCCCGAGCTGGCTGCCGAGGGCAAGGTCTTCTACGTCTGGTTCGACGCCCCGATCGAGTACATCGCCTCCACCAAGGAGTGGGCGGACGCCGATCCCGCGAACCGCGACTACAAGTCCTGGTGGTACGAGGCCGAGGACGTGCGCTACACCCAGTTCATGGCCAAGGACAACGTCCCGTTCCACACGGTGATGTTCCCGGCCACCGAGCTCGGCACCCGCGAGCCGTGGAAGAAGGTCGACTACGTCAAGGCCTTCAACTGGCTCACGTACTACGGCGGCAAGTTCTCCACCTCGCAGAAGCGCGGCGTCTTCACCGACCAGGCGCTGGAGATCCTCCCGGCCGACTACTGGCGTTACTTCCTCATCGCCAACGCCCCCGAGTCCGACGACTCCTCCTTCACGTGGGAGCACTTCACCGCCACGGTCAACAAGGACCTCGCCGACACCCTCGGCAACTTCGTCAACCGGGTGCTGTCCTTCTCCCGCAAGCGCTTCGGCGACGACGTCCCGGCGGGCAACGCGGCCGGTGAGGCCGAGGCCAGGCTGGGCGCCCAGATCGCCGAGCTGCTGGCCGAGTACGAGGGCCACATGGAGGCGCTCCAGTACCGCAAGGCCGCCGCCGCGCTGCGCGCCCTGTGGTCGGCGGGCAACTCCTACCTGGAGGAGAAGGCCCCCTGGCTGGAGATCAAGACCGACCCCGAGGGCGCGGCCCTCACCCTGCGCACGGCGATGAACCTCATCCACCTCTACTCGGTGGTCTCCGAGCCCTTCATCCCGGCCTCGGCGCGCGCCATGCGCTCCGCGTTCGCGCTCGCCGACGACACGGCGGCCTGGGTGACCCCGGAGCAGGCCGCGTCCTTGGACGCGGTTCCGGCGGGCACGCCGTTCACGGTGCCGCCGGTGCTCTTCGCGAAGATCACCGAGGAGGACCTGGAGTCCTACCGCGAGCGCTTCGGCGGCTCCCCGGAGGCCTGAGACCGGCAGCAGTAGGCAGCCGAGGGGCGCGACCCGCCGGGTCGCGCC